>NZ_JAJNOF010000004.1:0-365733 GCF_027854495.1 Stenotrophomonas sp. PI_27 | reverse complement strand
CGAGATCGTCGCCTCGGTGCAGCGCGTGACCGACATCATGGCCGAAATCTCCGCCGCCTCGCAGGAACAGAGCGCCGGCATCGAGCAGGTCAACCAGACCGTGGTGCAGATGGACGAAACCACCCAGCAGAACGCCGCGCTGGTGGAGGAAGCCACGGCCGCCGCACGCGCCATGGAAGAGCAGGCCGCGCAGCTCGCAGACGCGGTGGCGATCTTCCGCCTCGACAACCAGGTGGCTGCTGCAATGAAGGCCGCGGCCGCGCGCGTCGAGCCCGCCCGCGCGGCCCCTGCAGCGCGCCCGCAGCCCGCCAGCGTGCCAGCACCGGCGCGGCGCGCAGGCGGCAGCGGCACCTTCGTTGCCAGCGACAGCGACTGGCAGGAATTCTGACCCACTGCGGTGGCCTCGGCCACCGCCTCCGCCGATGGACACGTCCCCCGTGCAAAGTCCTACTCCCATCGTTACCGGCCCGCGCGAATTCGAGTTCGCCGACCGTGATTTCCGCCGCGTCTGCGACCTGATCTACCAGCGCGTGGGCATCGCCCTCGCCCCGGCGAAGCGCGACATGGTCTATGGCCGCCTGTCGCGCCGCCTGCGCACGCTGGGCATGCGCAGCTTCCAGCAGTACCTGGACCATCTGGAACAGGAGGACGGCGACGAGTGGCAGGCGTTCACCAATGCCCTGACCACCAACCTGACCTCCTTCTTCCGCGAGCCGCACCACTTCGACAAGCTGCGCGAAGAACTCCAGCAGCGCTCCAGCCGCACCCCGCTGCTGCTGTGGTCGTGCGCGGCGTCCACCGGCGAAGAGCCCTACTCGATGGCGATCACCGCCTGCGAGGCCTTCGGCACCCTTAAGCCGCCGGTGCGCATCATCGCCACCGACGTCGATACCCAGGTGCTGGCCACCGCCGGCCGCGGTGTCTACAACATCGATCGCGTCGCCAGCCTCGATCCGGACCTGCGCCGCCGCTACTTCCAGAGGGGCAGCGGCCCGAACGAGGGCCAGTGCCGCGTACTGCCGGCGCTGCGCGAGCTGATCGAGTTCCGCCCGTTGAACCTGCTCGCCCCACGCTACGACGTCGGCGGCCCGTTCGATGCGTTGTTCTGCCGCAACGTGATGATCTACTTCGACAAGCCCACCCAGCGCGCCATCCTCGGTCGCCTGGTCCAGCACCTGGCCGACGATGGCCTGCTCTACACCGGCCACTCGGAGAACTACCTGCACGCCGCCGACCTGATCCAGCCCTGTGGCCGCACCCTGTATCGACGTGCAGCGAAGGCCGGCGCATGAACGCTTCGTTGCGTACCGACGATGTGATGCGCTACCAGGATGCGCGTTTCCAGACCATTGCCGCCAAGCTGCTGCCGACCCAGTACCTGGTGGTCGATGACACCACCGCGCTGACCACCACCCTGGGCTCGTGCGTGGCGGCGTGCCTGCGCGACCCGGTGCTGAAGATCGGCGGCATGAACCATTTCCTGCTGCCCGAAGGCAACGCCGGCGATGGTGCACCCGCGCGCTACGGCAGCTACGCGATGGAACTTCTGATCAACGACATGCTCAAGCGCGGCGCCCACCGCAAGCGCATCGAAGCCAAGGTGTTCGGCGGCGCCAACGTGCTCAAGGGCTTCACCAGCAATCCAGTGGGCACCCGCAACGCCGAGTTCGTGCGCCAGTACCTGCAGGCCGAGCACATCCCGATCATCGCCGAGGACCTGTGCGGCATCCATCCGCGCAAGATCTGGTTCTTCGCCGACACCGGCCGCGTGGTGGTGCAGCGCCTGCCCCATGCGCATGAGGCCGAAGTGGCCGCCACCGAATCGGCCGTGCGTGCGCGCCTGTCCAAGGCGCCGGTCACCGGTGGCGTGGAGCTGTTCGAATGACCTTGACCGGCAACGCTCCCTGCCGGGTGCTGATCGTCGACGACTCCGCCGTCGTGCGCCAGATGCTCACCGAGATCCTGTCCAGCGATCCGACCATCGACGTGGTCGGCACCGCCGCCGACCCGCTGCTGGCCCGTGAAAAGATCAAGCGACTGGCCCCGGACGTGATCACCCTGGACGTGGAAATGCCGCGCATGGATGGGCTGGCGTTCCTGGAAAACCTGATGCGCCTGCACCCGCTGCCGGTGGTGATGATTTCTTCGCTGACCGAGCGAGGCGCCGACACCACCCTGCAGGCACTGGCGCTGGGCGCCGTGGATTTCGTTTCCAAGCCGAAGCTGGACGTGGCCCGCGGCCTGCAAGGCTACGCCGACGAGATCATCGCCAAGGTCAAGATGGCGGCGCGCTCACGCGTCCGCCCGCTGGTGCGTGCCGCCGCACCGAAACTCCTGCTGGACGCCGCGCCCGTGATGCGCCCCGCCGCTCCGCAGTTCCGCACCACCGACCGGCTGATCGCGATCGGCTCCTCGGCGGGCGGCACCGAAGCGCTGCGCGTGGTACTGGAAGGCATGCCGGCCGACGCGCCCGCCGTGGTGATGACCCAGCACCTGCCGGCCAGCTTCAGCAGTGCCTTCGCCGAGCGACTGGACCGCCACTCGGCGATGGCCGTGCGCGAGGCCAGCGACGGCGAAGCGGTGTTGCCCGGCCACGCCTACCTGCCGCCGGGCGGCAAGCACCTGCGGATCATCCGCGACGGTGCGCGCTGGCGCTGCCGCGTCGACGACGGCCCCGCGGTGAACCGCCACAAGCCCGCGGTGGACGTGCTGTTCCGCTCGGTCGCGCAGAGCGCCGGTGGCAATGCGATCGGCGCCATCCTCACCGGCATGGGCGACGACGGCGCACGCGGCCTGCTGGAAATGCGCCAGGCCGGCGCGCCGACGCTGGTGCAGGACGAAGCGACCAGCGTGGTCTGGGGCATGCCCGGCGCCGCGTTCAAGCTGGGCGCGGCCGAGGAACAGGTGCCGCTGGAGCGGATCGCCGAGCGGCTGCTCGCCCTCGCCCGCAGCTGACAGGCCCCTGTGGAGCCGAGCCCACGCTCGGCTCTGCACCCTGCCCTGCTGAACACCTCCACGAGACGTCAGGCTCAATTGCCGATCCGCCGGCAGTGCCTTCGACCATTGATGCTTCAACGGCGCTGCTCGAGGCGTGACCCGGCCGCAGGCGATGCGCGTCAACCGGGAGCCCGCAGGGCATCGACTTGGAGCGCGGCTGGAGCGGGTCGTATAGTCAGGTATCGCACAGCAATGGAACGCCGATGGCGGCTGGAGCGGGTCGTATAGTCAGGTATCGCACAGCAATGGAACGCCGATGAACGTTACCCCGCAAGGCCGCGCTGCTCGGGTACGCAGGGAGGGAAGTCCGGGTAACGGGCACTACCCACTGCGCAACCTGTCGCATTTGCCCGGATGGGGCGCCGGCGTTCGTGATGGGACCGCATGTTCCAAGGAGCAAGGACAATCCTGCAGCGACATGGACTGCTCATGCTGAAAATTCTCCCGACCCTTGCTCACGTTGCGTTGATCGCCTCGATCACACTGGCCGTCCCGGGCTGCAGCAAGGAACGCTCATACCCGGTCTATCGCGAGAATCCTGCGCCAAAGGATGCGCTGCCGATTGTGATTCGGGTCCATGATGCACCCGTGGATGTCCCCGTTCCTTCAGTCTTCGTCACGTATGAGATAGATCCACTCTGTCTCCCTCCGGTCAACAATTGGGAGGGGGTGCAGTACGAGCCGAACCAGCACAAGGTTGAGCTTCAGGCACAGCGCCTCAGTGCAACTGAATTCAGCACTGTTGTTTTCAACGACGGCATGGAAGTTGCCGACTATTACGGTCGTGGCCCGTGCACTTGGACACCCGTGCTCGTGGAAGCTTCATTCGCCTTCATCATCGATGATCGTCCTATCCAAGCAACCGCATGGACTTCATTCACAAAGCTTGAAACCGAGAAACTCGCTACTACCTACGTACATCGCGCCTTACGCCCCATGACTTCAGGGGGATCGCCAGAGTGGACGCCTACCGAGCCTTCGACTTGGTACGAGAAGATGTCTCAAGATAAGCGAAAGGATTACTTCCCAATCGAAATCTCCACACGGACTGAAGGAACAGCCCAATGAATCCTGGAGCAAATGCAGCCCTCTCAGATCATGTCTACAAGGATCCGCTCCCTGAGCCCAAGGCCATTGTTACCATTGCTGGGACGGAATATCGTGTACTGGCCAGCCTAAACTCCGCCACCGGCTACCAAGGCGTCATTTACCATAATCTCGAATCCAAAGAAGTAATCGTCACCCATCGCGGTACCGAGTTCGATCGCCAGCCTTTGATTGATGGCGGCATCGACGCTGCAATGGTCACCGCAAGAGTCAACGCACAACTCGGCGATGCCCTCGCACTCACCAAGCAGGCGATCGATCTGGCTAAAGAGAATGGGTATGGTCCGGTGTATGTCACCGGCCACTCGCTGGGCGGCGCGCTTGCGCAGATCACTGCGCATCACTACAACCTCCCCGGTGATGCATTCAATCCCTACGGTGCCGCCGGGCTGGCGTATCGCCTTCCCGAAGGCCAGCCGGCCAACGCGGCGCCCTTCACCAACCACGTGATGGCAGGCGACCTGGTCAGCGCGGGCGGTCCTCATTACGGCAAGGTCGAGATGTATGCGCTGCCCAGGGAACTGGAGGTTCTGCGCAACGCCGAGCACGGCCAGCGCATCGCCTCGCTTGGAACACCCGGGATGAAAAGCGGCCATGTCATGTCCGCCGCAGTGGCGGTCCAGTTGGGCGACTCCCATCGATTGGTTCATTTCCCTGATCGCGTGACCGACAAGGGCCCGGTGCAGTCTGTACTCGACAATCCGCAGGCCCGGATCACAGATCCTGACGACCTGCGCCGGATTGCCGACTATCGCCGTGATGTTCATCAGCTGCGTGCGGGCACCACCGTGCTGGTCGGCGGCGGACCTGGCCTGCTGCGCGACGGGATCAATTACCTGCGCGGTACCGAGGAAGCCGGTGCATATGCCCGCCGCGAGGCTGAAGCGGAGCAGCCGGCCCAGAATGCGCTCAAGCCGGGGGAGCAGCTGATCTAGGATGCAACCGACAAGGGCTCGCCCTCGCTCGGCAATCCCGCCTTCTCTCCCAGGAGTCCATTGCAGGAGAGCATTGAGTCAACCTTGGACAAGGCAAGCTTGGATCCCAGGAAGGAAGGCCATCCAGACCATGCGCTCTACCAGCAGATTCGCGAGGGTGTATCCGCCGTGGATACCAGGCACGGGCGCAGCTTCGATGAAACCAGTGAGCGCATGACGGCCAGCCTGCTTGCGACGGCCAAGCGCAGCGGCCTCGAACGCGTTGATCATGTGGTCCTGGGCACTCCACCCAGCGATGGCTCGGACCCTCGCATGTTCGTTGTGCGGGGAGCGCCGGAGAATCCAGCACACCTGCGGGCCTCGGTACCGATCAGCGAGGCAATCAATACGACGGTAGAGCAGTCGCTCGCCAAGGCCGAACAGATTGCGCAGGCACAGCAGGTCGGTCAGCACGACCACGCCCAGGAGCAGACCCGAACCGCGATGCGGATGGGCTAGGCCACCCAGCCCGCCGCACACAAAAAACCCCCGGCTTTCGCCGGGGGTTTTTCATTTCAACGGGATGCCGGCCAGCGACCGGCACTACCGCATCAGGCAGCGACCGTCTTGGCCACGTCCTGGTATTCCTCGATCTGGTCGAAGTTCATGTAGCGGTAGATCTCGGCGCCGCTGGCGGCGATCACGCCCACATCGGCCATGTACTCCTCCTTGGTCGGGATGCGGCCCAGGCGCGAGCAGATTGCCGCCAGTTCCGCCGAACCCAGGTACACGTTGGTGTTGCGGCCCAGGCGGTTCGGGAAGTTGCGGGTCGAGGTCGACATCGCAGTGGAGCCTTCACGGATCTGCGCCTGGTTGCCCATGCACAGCGAGCAGCCCGGCATTTCCATGCGCGCGCCGGTGGCGCCGAAGGTGCCGTACACGCCTTCCTTGGTCAGCTCCGAGGCGTCCATCTTGGTCGGCGGGGCCACCCACAGGCGGGTCGGCAGGTCACGCTTGCCTTCCAGCAGCTTGGCCGCGGCGCGGAAGTGACCGATATTGGTCATGCACGAACCGATGAACACTTCGTCGATCTTGGCCCCGGCCACTTCGGACAGGGTCTTCACGTCGTCCGGGTCGTTCGGGCAGGCCACGATCGGCTCGTGGATGTCGGCCAGGTCGATCTCGATGACGGCGGCGTACTCGGCGTCGGCATCTGGCTCCAGCAGCTGCGGGTTGGCCAGCCAGGCTTCCATCTTCTCGATGCGACGCTGCAGCGAACGCGGATCCTGGTAACCCTCGGCAATCATCCACTTCAGCAGCGTGATGTTGCTGGTCAGGTACTCGATGATCGGTTCCTTGTTCAGGCGCACCGAGCAGCCGGCGGCCGAACGCTCGGCCGAGGCGTCGGACAGTTCGAACGCCTGTTCGACCTTCAGCTCCGGCAGGCCTTCGATTTCCAGGATGCGGCCGGAGAAGATGTTCTTCTTGCCAGCCTTGGCCACGGTCAGCAGGCCGGACTTGATCGCGTACAGCGGGATCGCGTTGACCAGGTCACGCAGGGTCACGCCCGGCTGCATCTTGCCCTTGAAGCGCACCAGCACCGACTCCGGCATGTCCAGCGGCATCACGCCGGTGGCTGCGGCGAAGGCGACCAGGCCCGAACCGGCCGGGAACGAAATGCCCACCGGGAAACGGGTGTGCGAGTCACCACCGGTACCTACGGTGTCCGGCAGCAGCATGCGGTTGAGCCAGCTGTGGATCACGCCGTCGCCCGGGCGCAGCGAAACGCCGCCACGGGTGGAGATGAACTCCGGCAGGGTGTGGTGGGTCTTCACGTCCACCGGCTTCGGGTAAGCGGCGGTGTGGCAGAACGACTGCATCACCAGGTCGGCCGAGAAGCCCAGGCACGCCAGGTCCTTCAGCTCGTCGCGGGTCATCGGGCCGGTGGTGTCCTGCGAGCCGACCGAGGTCATCTTCGGTTCGCAGTAGGTGCCCGGGCGCATGCCCTGGCCTTCCGGCAGGCCACAGGCGCGGCCGACCATCTTCTGCGCCAGCGAGAAGCCCTTGCCGGTATCGGCCGGCTGCACCGGCAGGCGGAACAGGTCGGTCGGGGCCAGGCCCAGCGCTTCGCGCGCCTTGCCGGTCAGGCCACGGCCAATGATCAGCGGAATGCGGCCGCCGGCACGCACTTCATCGAACAGCACGTCGGACTTGACCTGGAACTCGGCGATCACTTCGCCGTTCTTCAGCGCCTTGCCTTCGTACGGGCGCAGCTCGATGACGTCGCCGTGCTCCATCTTCGATACGTCCAGCTCGATCGGCAGCGCGCCGGCATCTTCCATGGTGTTGTAGAAGATCGGTGCGATCTTGCCGCCCAGGCAGACGCCACCGGCGCGCTTGTTCGGGATGAACGGAATGTCATCACCGGTCCACCACAGCACGCTGTTGGTGGCCGACTTGCGCGAGGAACCGGTGCCGACCACGTCGCCGACGTAGGCAACCAGGTGGCCCTTTTCCTTCAGCGACAGGATCTGCTGGATCGGGCCGCGCTTGCCGTCTTCTTCCGGGGTGAACGGCGCATCGTCGCGCTTGTTCTTCAGCATCGCCAGGGCGTGCATCGGAATGTCCGGGCGGGTGGTCGCGTCCGGTGCCGGCGACAGGTCGTCGGTGTTGGTCTCGCCCGGCACCTTGAACACGGTGACGGTCAGGCTCTGCGGCACTTCCGGATTGCTGGTGAACCACTCGGCATCGGCCCAGCTCTGCAGCACGGCCTGGGCGTTGGCATTGCCCGCCTTGGCCTTTTCCTGCACGTCATGGAACGCATCGAACACCAGCAGGGTCTTCTTCAGGCCGTTGGCGGCGATGGTGCCGACGCTGGCGTCGTCCAGCAGCTGCACCAGCGGGGCCACGTTGTAGCCGCCGAGCATGGTGCCCAGCAGTTCGGTGGCGCGCTCACGGCTGATCAGCGGGTTCTGCTCGCTGCCCAGGGCGATCGCCGCCAGGTACGACGCCTTGACCTTGGCCGCGTCATCGACGCCGGCCGGCACGCGGTGGGTCAGCAGGTCGAGCAGGAACTCGGCCTCGCCCTGCGGCGGGTTCTTCAGCAGTTCGATGACATCGGCCGTCTGCTGCGCGCTCAGCGGCAGCGGCGGGATGCCAAGCGCAGCGCGCTCGGCGACGTGGTGGCGGTAGGCTTCCAACATGACAACTCCCGGGTAATGCGTAGGTTGAAAAATCAAAAGTGGGCTCAGGCGTGCGGCACGATCAGCTTCAGGCCCTTGAAGTAGTCGCGGTAAAACGTGTCGTTCCAGGTGATCAGGCCATCGCACTGCAGCAGTGCGTGGGCGCCGACCATGAATTCATCCAGGCTGCGGCGGCTGCCGCCGCGCTGGCGATGACGGCGGTGCATCTCGCCGGCGCGCAGTGCCGACTTGGCTTCCATCGGGTTGAAGTGCACGCCCATTTCTTCCAGCGCTTCGAGCACCTCGGCACCGCCGCGCAGCGATGCGCAGACTTCGGCCAGGGTCGCGCCGCAGACCACCACGCGGCCGCCGACCAAGCTCTGCCGGAGGATGGCTTCCACGGCATCGGCCTGCGGGCCATTGCTGAGCAGCTCGACCAGTACCGGTGAATCGACGGCGATCATCACGGCTTATTCCTCGTCGCGCACCGCGCGCACCGCCGCATCGGACGACTCGAAGCCGTCCAGCGCGAACTTGCCGCGCGCCCGTGAAATGGCATCGTCAACACTCTTGCGCAGGATGATGCGGCTGCCGTCCAGCTCGACCTTCAGCAGCGTGCCCTTGGTCAGGCCGAGGGCATCACGCACCGCCTTGGGCAGGGTGATCTGTCCGCGTTCTGCAACAGTGGCTTCCATCGGTAGGCCCTCCAGAGTATGCACAAATTATACATACTTCCCCGGGCATACTTCCACCCTGAACAGGACCGGCGCCCCGCCAGCCCTTGCCTCGCAAAGGATCGGCCACAAACGTGACATACGCCATACACCTTCCCCTGTAGTCTGGAACCGATGCCGCAGGTCGGAGCCCGGCCCGGATGAACCCATTCAGTCCGGGGTTCATACTGGGATGACCGGGGCCGTCAGGCCCGCGGCGACCGCAAGCAGGCCCGCCCATGCGCGGGCCACTGCAAGCCATCCGCAAGAAGGAGTTACCCCGCATGAGCGATTCGTTCTCCACCCGCAGCCAGCTGAACGTCGGCGGCAAGACCTACGACTACTTCAGCCTGTCCACGCTGGGCCAGCGCTTCGATATCTCCCACCTGCCCTACTCGATGAAGATCCTGCTGGAGAACCTGCTCCGGCACGAGGATGGCGGCATCACCGTCGGCAAGGACCACATCGAGGCCGTGGCCCGCTGGAATCCGGCCGCCGAACCGGACACCGAAATCGCCTTCATGCCCGCGCGCGTGGTCCTGCAGGACTTCACCGGCGTGCCCTGCGTGGTCGACCTGGCCGCGATGCGCGACGCCGTCGTCAAGCTCGGCGGCAAGCCGGAGCAGATCAATCCGCAGATTCCCTCCGAACTGGTCATCGACCACTCGGTGCAGGTCGACGTGTTCGGCAAGCCCGACGCGCTGGACCTCAACGGCAAGATCGAATTCCAGCGCAACCAGGAACGCTACGGCTTCCTGCGCTGGGGCCAGAAGGCCTTCGACAACTTCAAGGTGGTGCCGCCCAACACCGGCATCGTCCACCAGGTGAACCTTGAAAACCTGGCCCGCGTGGTGATGACCGCGGACAAGGATGGCAAGGCCGTGGCCTACCCGGATACCGTGTTCGGCACCGACAGTCACACCACCATGATCAACGGCATCGGCGTGCTGGGCTGGGGCGTGGGCGGCATCGAGGCCGAGGCGGCCATGCTCGGCCAACCATCGTCGATGCTGATCCCGCAGGTGGTCGGCTTCAAGCTGACCGGCAAGCTGCCCGAGGGCGCCACCGCCACCGACCTGGTGCTGACCGTCACCCAGATGCTGCGCAAGCTCGGCGTGGTCGGCAAGTTCGTCGAGTTCTACGGTGATGGCCTGCAGCACCTGCCGCTGGCCGATCGGGCGACCATCGGCAACATGGCCCCGGAATACGGTGCCACCTGCGGCATCTTCCCGATCGACGCCGAGTCGCTGAACTACCTGCGCCTGTCCGGCCGCAGCGAAGAGCAGATCAACCTTGTCGAGGCCTATGCCAAGGCGCAGGGCCTGTGGCACGAGCCGGGCAGCCCGCACGCCCAGTACAGCACCACGCTGGAACTGGACATGGGCACGGTGAAGCCGTCGCTGGCCGGCCCGAAGCGTCCGCAGGACCGCGTGCTGCTGGAAGACGTGCAGAAGAACTACCGCGAAGCACTGGTCGGCATGACCAGCAACCGCGATAAGCGCAGTGATGATGTGTCCTCGTTCGTCAATGAAGGCGGCGGCGCGGCGGTCGGCAACGAGCAGTTGGCCAAGGGCTTCGCCGACATCGAGATCGAAGGCCGCAAGGTGCGGCTGAAGGACGGCGCGGTGGTCATCGCTGCCATCACCTCGTGCACCAACACCTCCAACCCGGCGGTGATGATCGGTGCCGGCCTGCTGGCCCGCAACGCGGCCGCCAAGGGCCTGAACCGCCAGCCGTGGGTGAAGACCTCGCTCGGGCCGGGCTCGCGCGTGGTCACCGACTACCTGGAAAAGGCCGGCGTGCTGAAGGAGCTGGAGAAGATCGGCTTCTACGTGGTCGGCTACGGCTGCACCACCTGCATCGGCAACTCCGGCCCGCTGCCGACCGAGGTCAGCGCTGGCATCGCCGCCGGTGACCTGGTGGTCACCTCGGTGCTGTCGGGCAACCGCAACTTCGAGGGCCGCGTGCACCCCGAAGTGAAGATGAACTACCTGGCCAGCCCGCCGCTGGTGGTGGCCTACGCCATCGCCGGCACCACCGACATCGACCTGACCACCCAGCCGCTGGGTACGGGCAGCGACGGCCAGCCGGTGTTCCTGCGCGACATCTGGCCGAGCAACAAGGAAATCGGCGACGTCATCGCTGCCACCATCGGGCCGGAGATGTTCAAGCAGAACTACGCCGACGTGTTCAAGGGTGACACCCGCTGGAACACCATCGCCTCGCCGGACGGCAACCTGTACGCGTGGAGCGATGCGTCCACCTACATCAAGAACCCGCCGTACTTCGATGGCATGACCATGCAGACCGGCAGCATCGACGACGTGCACGGCGCGCGCGTGATGGGCCTGTTCGGCGATTCGATCACCACCGACCACATCTCCCCGGCCGGCAACATCAAGAAGGACTCGCCGGCGGGCCGCTTCCTGCAGGAACGCGGCGTGCAGCCGGCCGACTTCAACAGCTACGGCAGCCGCCGCGGCAACGATGACGTGATGGTCCGCGGCACCTTCGCCAACATCCGCATCAAGAACCTGATGTTCGGTGGCGAGGAAGGCGGCAACACCCTGTACTACCCCGCCGGCGGCGGCCAGCCGGAGAAGCTGGCGATCTACGATGCCGCCATGAAGTACAAGGCCGACAAGGTGCCGCTGGTGGTGCTGGCCGGCAAGGAATACGGCACCGGCTCGTCGCGCGACTGGGCGGCCAAGGGCACCCTGCTGCTGGGGGTGAAGGCAGTCATCGCCGAGAGCTTCGAGCGCATCCACCGCTCGAACCTGGTCGGCATGGGCGTGCTGCCGCTGCAGTTCCGCAACGGCGAGAACGCCCAGAGCCTGGGCCTGGACGGCTCGGAAGTGATCGACATCACCGGCCTGCAGGACGGTGCCAGCAAGCGCGCCACGGTCACCGCGACCAAGGCCGACGGCACGAAGAAGACCTTCGAGGTCTCGGTGATGCTGCTGACCCCGAAGGAAGTCGAGTACTTCCGCCACGGCGGCCTGCTGCAGTACGTGCTGCGCCAGCTGGCCAGCAAGTAACGTTCCGCTCTCGGTAGAGTCGACTGCTAGTCGACTACCCAACAAAAGGGCCGGATCCTCGCGGATCCGGCCCTTCCTGTTTCTCTGCAGACAGGCATGGTCTGGCTCTACCGCATCTCCGGCGGCACCGGGATGGGCGCCAGGTGCGCGCTCACCTGCGTGGCGCATCCGGGTCGGTGCGCAGCGCCTTCAACAGGCCCCACATGTAGAACGCCAGGGTGAACGAGAACGGCAGGCCACACAGCACCACCGCCGTCTGCATCGCGCTGAAATTGCCGGCCAGCAGCAGGCCGACGCTGGCCACGGTGATGCCGGCCGCCCAGAACACGCGCAGCCAGATCGGCGCGTCATGGCCATCTTCGACGCCATCGTCAACGCGACGGGTGCACAGGTTGGCGATCATCAGCGTGCCCGAATCGACCGGGGTCAGGAACAGCACGAAGCCGATCACCACCGCGGCACCGGCCACGTACGGCGCGCCGGGCAGGTACTCCAGCAGCTTGAACAGCGTCATCGCCGCATCGTGCTGGGCCACCTCGCCCAGGATCGACTGGCCATGGTTGAGCACCAGGTCGATGGCGGTGTTGCCGAAGATCGACAGCCAGGCCAGGGTGAAGCCGAGCGGGATCAGCAGCACGCCCATGATCACTTCGCGGATGGTGCGGCCGCGCGAGATGCGCGCCACGAAAAGGCCGACGAACGGCGCCCAGGCGATCCACCACGCCCAGTAGAACAGCGTCCACGACCCCATCCATTCACGGCCCTTGGGATCGTTGAGGTACATGTCGAAGCTCTTGCGCACGAACGCGCCGAGATAATCGCCGGTGTTCTGGATCAGGCCGTCGAACAGGTGCAGGGTCGGGCCGGTGACCAGCACGAACAGCAGCAGGCCGCACAGCAGGCGCACGTTGAGGTTGGACAGCCACGCAATGCCCTTTTCCACGCCAGCGACCACGCCGATGGTGGCCACCACCATCATCACCAGCACGATGGCCACCAGCACCTGCGGCGTATCCGGGATGTGGAACAGGTAGACCAGGCCGGACTGCACCACCAGCGCGCCGATGCCGAGGTTGGTCACCATCGAGATCAGCGTGGCCAGGATGCCGAAGCCATCGACCATGTCGCCGATGCGGCCATGGATGCGCTCACCGAAGATCGGGTACAGCGCCGAGCGCAGCGCCAGCGGCAGGTCGCGGCGGTAGGCGAAGTAGCCCAGCGCCACCCCGACCAGTGCATACAGCGCCCAGCCATGCAGGCCCCAGTGCAGGAAGGTCAGCACCATCGCCTCGCGGCCGGCGGCCACGGTGCCACCAGGCTGCCCGGGCGGGTGCAGGAAATGGTCCAGCGGCTCGTAGGCACCGTAGTACAGCAGCGCGATGCCGATGCCGGCCGAGAACAGCATCGAGACCCAGGCAACGTAGCCAAAGGCCGGTGATTCCTCGTTGTGGCCCAGCCGGATGCGGCCGTAAGGCGAGAACGCCAGCCACAGCACGAAGCCCAGGCACAGCACGATCAGCAGCATGTACCACCAGCCGAACGCGGCCGAGACCTCGGCCTGCGCCCATTGCAGCCAGTGCTCGCTGCCTTCGGGATAGAGAACGGTGAGCAGCCCCAGGATGCCGATCGACACCGATGAGCTGAGGAAGACAAAACGGTTCAAGCGCAGGGGCGAACGCTTGGGATGAGCCAGGGAAGACATGGGATCGTCTCATCAGTCCGGGGGAGCACATGGGCGGGGCCGGACCGGAAAACCGGGCCCATGGCGTGGGGCGCGAGCGCATCCTAGGGTTTATTGATTGAACGTTCAATCAATAAAAAGCATAATGGCCGGCAACCCGATCGTTCGGGTCGCAAACCGTGGAGAGACAATGCCGAAGAAAGGCGTGGAACCGGTACGGCGCGAACAGCTGATCCGGGCCACTTTCCAGACCATCGACGAGATCGGCATGGCCGACGCGACCGTCGCCACCATCGCGAAGAAGGCAGGGCTGTCCAGCGGCATCGTCGCCCACTATTTCGGCGACAAGGACGGCCTGCTCAATGCTGCAATGCGGCAGATCCTGCGCGAACTGAAGGACGCCGTCGCCCGCTACCGCGCCGAGGCCAGCGATGACCCCCGCGAGCAGCTGCGTGCCATCGTCGATGGCAACTTCGACGACAGCCAGATCAACGGTACCGCGATGCGCGTCTGGCTCACGTTCTGGGCCGCCAGCATGCATCAGCCGGAACTGGCCCGGTTGCAGCGCGCCAACGACCAGCGCCTGTTCTCCAACCTGTGCCACCAGTTCAACCGCCTGCTGCCCCATCCGCAGGCCCGTCTGGCCGCCCGTGGCCTGGCCGCGATGATCGACGGCCTGTGGCTGCGCGGCAGCCTCGTCGGCGGCCAGTTCAACGCCGACAAGTCCCGGCGCATCGCCTACGGCTACATCGACTTCCAGTTGCAGGCTGCCGCGCTATAAGCGCTTCAGCACCCGCCCCCTTCCAAGGAGTACGCCCCATGACCACCCTGCCCGTCCAACAGCTCTACATCCACGGCCAGCGCGTCGATGCCACCAGCGGCAAGACCTTCAAGACCGTCAACCCGGCCACCGGTGAGGTGATCGCCGAAGTGCAGGTTGCCAGCCAGGCCGACGTCGAGCGCGCCGTGCAGAGCGCGGCCGAGGGCCAGAAGGCATGGGCGGCAATGACCGCGATGGAGCGTTCGCGCATCCTGCGCCGCGCCGTCGAGATCCTGCGCGAGCGCAACGACGAACTGGCCCACCTGGAAACGCTGGACACCGGCAAGGCGCTGGCCGAGACCACCACGGTGGACATCGTCACCGGTGCCGACGTGGTCGAGTACTACGCCGGCCTGGCCACCGCCATCGAAGGCATCCAGCTGCCGCTGCGCGAATCGAGCTTCTTCTACACCCGCCGCGAACCGCTGGGCGTGGTGGCCGGCATCGGTGCCTGGAACTACCCGATCCAGATCGCCATGTGGAAGTCCGCCCCCGCCCTGGCCGCCGGCAATGCGATGGTGTTCAAGCCGTCCGAAGTGACCCCGTTGACCGCGATCCGGCTGGCCGAGATCTACACCGAAGCCGGCGTGCCGGCCGGTGTGTTCAACGTCGTGCAGGGCCCGGGCCGCGAGATCGGCCAGTGGCTGACCGAGCACCCGGTGATCGAGAAGATCTCCTTCACCGGCGGCGTCGCCACCGGCAAGAAGGTCATGGCCAGCGCCGCGTCCTCGTCGCTGAAGGAAGTGACCATGGAGCTGGGCGGCAAGTCGCCGCTGGTGATCTGCGATGACGCCGACCTGGACCGCGCCGCCGACATCGCGGTGATGGCCAACTTCTTCAGCTCCGGCCAGGTCTGCACCAACGGCACCCGCGTGTTCGTGCCGCGCAGCATGTTGGCCGCGTTCGAGGCCGCCGTTGTCGAGCGCGTCAAGCGCATCCGCATCGGCGACCCGATGGCCGCCGAGACCAACTTCGGCCCGCTGACCAGCTTCCCGCACATGGAAAACGTGCTGCGCTACATCGAAAGCGGCAAGGCCGAGGGCGCCCGCCTGCTGGTGGGCGGCGGCCGTGCCACTGAAGGCGCGCTGGCCAACGGTGCCTACGTGCTGCCGACCGTGTTCTCCGATTGCCGCGACGACATGACGATTGTCCGGGAAGAGATCTTCGGGCCGGTGATGAGCATCCTCGCCTACGACGACGAAGACGAAGTGGTGCGCCGCGCCAACGACACCACCTTCGGCCTCGCCGCCGGCGTGGTCAGCAAGGACATCAGCCGCGCCCACCGCATCATCCACCGCCTGGAAGCCGGCATCTGCTGGATCAACACCTGGGGTGAATCGCCGGCCGAAATGCCGGTCGGTGGCTACAAGGAATCCGGCGTCGGCCGCGAGAACGGCATCTCGACCCTCGGCCACTACACCCGCATCAAGTCGGTGCAGGTCGAGCTGGGCGACTACGCCAGCGTGTTCTGACCGGCGCGCCGCCAGCACGCCCCTTCGTCCGGCCATCGCGCCGATCCGACATTCCGCCGCGACGCCTGCCCGCAGTGCGTCGCGGCCTGCAGGAGACACCCATGAGCACCCATAACGAGTACGACTACATCATCATCGGCGCCGGTTCGGCCGGCAACGTGCTGGCCACCCGCCTCACCGAAGATGCCGATGTCAGCGTGCTGCTGCTGGAAGCCGGTGGCCCGGACTACCGGTTCGATTTCCGTACCCAGATGCCGGCCGCACTGGCCTTCCCGCTGCAGGGCAAGCGCTACAACTGGGCGTACAAGACCGATCCGGAGCCCTTCATGAACAACCGCCGCATGGACTGCGGCCGCGGCAAGGGCCTGGGCGGCTCGTCGCTGATCAACGGCATGTGCTACATCCGTGGCAATGCGATGGACTACGACAACTGGGCCAGCATGCCCGGCCTGGAGGACTGGACCTACCTGGACTGCCTGCCCTACTTCCGCAAGGCCGAAACCCGTGACATCGGCCCCAACGACTACCACGGCGGTGACGGCCCGCTGCGCGTGACCACGCCCAAGGCCGGCAACAACGAACTGTTCGCTGCGATGGTCGAGGCCGGCGTGCAGGCCGGCTACCCGCGCACCGACGATCTCAACGGCTACCAGCAGGAAGGCTTCGGCCCGATGGACCGCACGGTGACCCCGAAGGGCCGTCGCTCCAGCACCGCCCGCGGCTACCTGGACCTGGCCAAGCCGCGCCCGAACCTGACCATCGTCACCCACGCGCTGACCGACCGCATCCTGTTCTCGGGCAAGCGTGCGGTGGGCGTGCAGTGGCTGCACAACGACCAGCCGCAGCGTGCGACCGCCCGCCGCGAGGTGCTGCTGTGCGGCGGCGCCATCGCCTCGCCGCAGATCCTGCAGCGCTCGGGCGTCGGCCCGGCCGACCTGCTGCGCAGCCTCGACATCGACCTCGTGCACCACCTGCCCGGCGTCGGCGCCAACCTGCAGGACCACCTTGAGATGTACCTGCAGTACGAGTGCAAGAAGCCGGTCTCGCTGGCCCCGGCGCTGAAGCTGTACAACCAGCCGGCGATCGGTGCCGAGTGGCTGTTCCTGGGCACCGGCATCGGCGCCAGCAACCAGTTCGAGGCCGGTGGCTTCATCCGCAGCGACGCCGAATTCGACTGGCCGAACCTGCAGTACCACTTCCTGCCGGTGGCGATCAATTACAACGGCTCCAACCCGATCAAGGCGCACAGCTTCCAGATGCACGTCGGCTCGATGCGCTCGCCCAGCCGTGGCCGCATCCACGTGCGCTCGAAGGATCCGCGCGAACATCCGAGCATCCTGTTCAACTACATGTCGCACGAGCAGGACTGGCGCGAATTCCGCGCGGCGATCCGCATCACCCGCGAGATCTTCGCGCAGCCGGCACTGGCCCCGTACAGCGGCCGCGAGATCTCGCCGGGCAGTGCACTGCAGACCGATGCACAGATCGATGCGTTCGTGCGCGAGCATGCCGAGACCGCCTACCACCCGTCCTGCTCGAACAAGATGGGCCATGCCGACGACCCGATGGCGGTGGTCGATGGCCAGGGTCGCGTGCACGGCCTGGAAGGCCTGCGCATCGTCGATGCCTCGATCATGCCGCAGGTGGTGACCGGCAACCTCAACGCGCCGACCATCATGATGGCCGAGAAGCTGGCCGACGTGATCCGCGGCCGCACGCCGCTGGCCCGCAGCACCGCGCCGTACTACAAGGCCAACGGTGCGCCGGTGCGCAAGCAGGGTTGACGCAGGCGGCCCGCTTGGGGCCACGATAGTGCCGGCCGCTGGCCGGCATCCGTCGGATGGCCTGTCCAGCGCAGATGCCGGCCAGCGGCCGGCACTACCCAGCAAAGAGGCTCTCCGGGGCCTCTTCGCGTTTTCCCTACGGCGGGGTATGCTGCAATGACCGGCCGTTGTCGATACGCTCAGGGTCGGAACCTAATACATCACGATTCCTGGAGGGGGAATATGAGTCTGGATCGTCCCTGGCTGCAGAGCTATCCGAAAGGCGTTCCCGCCGAAATCGACGTCAACGAGTTCCATTCGGTAGCTTCGGTCTTCGACGCTTCCGTCGCGAAGTTCCGCGACCGTCCCGCCTACTCCAGCTTCGGCAAGGTCCTCACCTATGGCGAGACCGACGCGCTGGTCGAACAGTTCGCGGCCTACCTGCTGGGTGAGCTCAAGCTCAAGAAGGGCGACCGCGTCGCCCTGATGATGCCCAACTGCCTGCAGTACCCGGTGGCCACCTTCGGCGTGCTGCGCGCCGGCCTGACCGTGGTCAACGTCAACCCGCTGTACACCGCGCGCGAGCTCAAGCACCAGCTGATTGATGCCGGCGTGACCGCGCTGGTGGTGGTCGACAACTTCGGCGACACCGTCGAACAGGTCATCGCCGATACGCCGGTCAAGCATGTGGTCACCACCGGCCTGGGCGACCTGCTCGGCGCCAAGGGCGTGATCGTCAACTTCGTGCTGAAGTACATCAAGAAGATGGTGCCCAACTACCATCTCAAGGGCGCGGTGCGCTTCCGCCAGTCGCTCAAGCTCGGCAGTCGCCACAGCCTGCCCAAGGTCGAGATCGACCACGACGACATCGCCTTCCTGCAGTACACCGGCGGCACCACCGGCGTGGCCAAGGGCGCGATGCTGACCAACCGCAACCTGATCGCCAACATGCAGCAGGCCTCGGCCTGGATCAGCGCGTCGGGCATCGAGATGGGCAAGGAGTGGATCATCACCGCCCTGCCGCTGTACCACATCTTTGCGCTGACCGCGAACGGGCTGGTCTTCATGAAGTTCGGTGGCTGCAACCACCTGATCACCAACCCGCGGGACATGAAGGGCTTCGTCAAGGAGCTCAAGTCGGTGCGCTTCACCGCCATCACCGGTGTCAACACGCTGTTCAACGGGCTGCTCAACACCCCCGGCTTCGACACGGTCGACTTCTCCTCGCTGAAGGTCACCCTGGGCGGTGGCATGGCGGTGCAGCGCGCCGTGGCCGAGCGCTGGAAGAAGGTCACCGGCGTGACCCTGGTCGAGGCCTATGGCCTGACCGAGACCTCACCGGCGGCCTGCATCAACCCGCTCACCCTGACCGAGTACAACGGCTCGATCGGACTGCCGATCCCGTCCACCGATGCCTGCATCAAGGATGACAACAGTGCCATCCTGCCGCTGGGCGATGTCGGCGAGCTCTGCATCAAGGGCCCGCAGGTGATGAAGGGCTACTGGCAGCGCCCGGAGGAAACGGCCAAGGCCATCGACGCGGACGGCTGGCTGCATACCGGCGACATGGCCAAGATGGACGAACACGGCTTCTTCTACATCGTCGACCGCAAGAAGGACATGATCCTGGTGTCCGGCTTCAACGTGTACCCGAACGAGGTCGAGGACGTGATCGCGATGATGCCGAGCGTGCTGGAAGTGGCCGCGGTCGGCGTCCCGGACGACAAGTCCGGCGAGGTGGTGAAGGTGGTCATCGTGAAGAAGGACCCGAACCTGACCGCCGAAATGGTCAAGGAGCATGCCCGGGCCAACCTGACCGGCTACAAGCACCCCAAAATCGTTGAATTCCGAAAGGAGCTGCCGAAGACCAACGTCGGCAAGATCCTCCGTCGCGAACTCCGCGATACGCCCGCCCAGTAAGGGTTTGCGGCAATTTGAACGATGCAGGGCCCGGGGCGGAAACGTCCCGGGCCCTTTCGCATGCGACGCCCCTGAGGCGGTGTAGCATCGCCGCGTGTGTGGACCGTTCGGCCCGCCGGCCACCCACCTGACACTGCGGGCCGCATGCCGAGGACCCTTCCATGAGTACCATCGAAAAGCTGCCTTCAAGCGGCTCACCGTTCGCCACCATCCGTACCGAAGACAGCGCCGACGGCGCTGCCCACTGGCTGTTCATGCACGCCGATGCCGCCACCGGGATCCGCCCCTGCTGCCGCAAGGACATGCTCGACGAAATGTGGAGCTACATGGCGGCCATCACCCGCAGCCCTGCCGAACGCCACAACGGGACATTGCGGCATTTCGTGCTGGCCTCCGATGCCGTCGCCTACAACCTGGGCGGCGACCTGGACCTGTTCACCCGCCTGATCCGCGAAGGCAACCGCGACCTCCTGCTGAACTACGCCCAGCGCTGCGTGGAGGGCGTGCACCACCTGCACACCGGGTTCGGCGGCGACGTCCGTTCGATCGCGCTGATCCAGGGTGACGCCCTCGGCGGCGGCCTGGAAATGGCCCTGGCCTGCCACACCATCGTCGCCGAGGAAGGCAGCGGACTGGGCCTGCCGGAGGTGCTGTTCGGCCTGTTCCCGGGCATGGGTGCGTACTCCTTCCTGTGCCGGCGCGTGTCCCCCCACCTGGCCGAGAAGATCATCCTCGACGGCCGGGTCTACAGCGCCGAGGAGATGCACGCGATGGGCGTGGTCGACGTACTGGTGAAGAAGGGCGAAGGCCGGGCGGCGGTGGAAGAACTGATCCGCCAGCAGCAGCGCACGCCGCAGTCCTATCTGGCGATGAACGCCGCACGCGCCATCGCCCAGCCGGTCAGCTACGACGAACTGCTGGAGATCACCAAGGTATGGGTCGATTCCGCCCTCGCACTCGGCGACCGCTCGCTGCGCACCATGGATCGCCTGATCAAGGCCCAGACCCGTCGCGCCAGCCTCGACGCGGCCTGATTCCTCCCCTCCCCCAGGATGGGTTCAAGCCCGGCTGGCCACCGGGCTTTTTTTGAGTTCACGCCACGCCTCAGCGCGCTTCACCATCATCGGCGGCTCCGCGCAGCCGGCGTTCGGCCCGCGCGTCGAGTGCGCGCCGGCCTTCCTTGATCGCCTCCTGCAGGATGCCCAGGCGCGTGCGCCATTCGGTCTTCAGCTGCCAGTCGGCCATCCGCATCAGCTCGCCGGCACGGTTGGACGCGCGCATCAGGCCAAGGTTGCTGGCCACGCCCTTGATCGCGTGGGACTGTTCGCGGAACACGTCCCAGTGAGCCGCCTCGCCGGCCTGCTCGGCCTTGCCCATGCAGCTCGCCACGTCTTCCAGGCACTGGCGGATGAATTCACGCTCGAAGCCCTCGCCCATGCCCAGCGAGGCCAGTTCGTCCAGCACGCTGCTGTCGAGCACGCCATCCTGCAGCGGCGCCGCCGGTCGCACCACCGGTGCGGCCATGGTCTTCAGCTGGGCATTGCTGGCGATCTCGGCCAGCGTATCGAGCAGGCGCACCGCAACGACGGGCTTGGCCAGGAAGGCATGTGCGCCGGCCTGGGTACAGCGCTGGATCGCCTCGGGCGTTACATCCGCACTGAGTACCAGTACCGGCGTGCGCGGACCGCCGCCGGCCTGCATCACCCGCAGTTCCTTGAGCATGTCCAGCCCGCTCATGCCCGGCATGTGCAGATCGACGATGACCGCGTCGAACTCGCTGTCGGCCAGCGCATCCAGCACCGCCTCGCCGCCGTCCACGCACAGCACGCGATGGCCGGCCTTCTGCAGCAGGCGCTGCAGGACCATGCGGTTGGCCTCGTGGTCGTCGGCCACCAGGATCTGCATGCTGCGCACGCGGGCGCGATGGCGCAGGAACGGATCGGCAAAAGCGATCACGTTGCCGCCCGGGCCCACGCCTTCGTCGCCGCTCAGGCTCGGCACCGCGCCCGGCACCTGCGGCTGCGGCGGCGCGAACGGCAGCTCGACCCAGAAGTGGCTGCCGCGCGGCGGGTTTTCCAGATAGCCGATGTCACCGTCCATCGCCTCGACCAGGCCCTTGGCGATGGTCGTGCCCAGCCCGGTCCCCTCGTGACGGCGCGCCATGCTGACGTCGGCCTGCTCGAACGCGTCGAACAGCCGTGCACGCATGGCAGGTGGCACGCCGATGCCGGTGTCGAGGATGTCGAAGCGCAACCGCACCGCCCCGCTGGCATCGGCCTGTACCACGCCGACCCGGATCTCGACCCGGCCATGGTCGGTGAACTTGACCGCGTTGCCGGCCAGGTTCAGCAGGATCTGCCGCAGGTGCCCGACATCGCCGCGCACGCGTGGCGGCACACCGTCGGCCACCTTCACCCGGTAATCCAGTCGCTTGGCCTTGGCCTGTGGCAGCAGGATCAGGCCGATCGCCTGGATCACGTCGGCCACGGCGAAGTCCTCGGCCACCACGCGCAACTTGCCGGCCTCGATGGCCGAGATGTCCAGCACTTCCTCCACCAGTGCCAGCAGGCTGCGCGACGACGCCTGGATGGTGTTGAGGCACTCGCGCTGCTCGTCATCCAGGCGCGTGGTGGCCAGCACTTCGGTCATGCCGTTTAGACCATTCAACGGCGTGCGGAACTCATGGCTCATGTTGGCCAGGAACCGGCTCTTGGCCTCGCTGGCGCGGCGCGCCTCGGCCATCGCTTCGGTCAGCTGCCGCAGCAGTGTCGAGAAGTACAGCGGCACCGCTGCCAGGCCCAGCCAGAGGCCGATGGCCAGGCGGAAATTCTGTTGCCAGTAGGGCGTCAGCAGCACAGTGCAACCGAAGCTCACCATGGCCATCGCCACCGCCACGTACAGGTAATGGTTGCCGAAGCGCATGCCGTTGCCGACCGTCACCCACATCACCACGATGTAGACCCAGGCCAGCGGCTCGCCCATCTGCACCATGCCCGCAGCGATCAGGCCGTAGTCGGCCAGCATGCCCAGCACGCGGCGCGGATCGGAACGCGCCGGCCGCCACAGCAGCCAGCCGAACAGCAGCAGCGACAGGCTCAGGCCGGTCAGCACGATCGCCAGCACACCGACGTACTGGGTGTGCGGCAGATCGTGGCGCGGCGCCGGCAACAGCACGTAGGCCAGGATCAGGCTGATCAGCACGATGCGGACGATCTGCTGGCCGTGCTCGCTGTCCTGGCGCTGGGACAGGCGCAGCCGCAGCTGCGACAACAGGCGTTTCACGCGCCCAGCCCCGGGCGCGCGGACGCCATCGAATGCTCGGCGCAGATCTGGTCCAGCTGTTCGCGGCCGCGCAGCAGCGCGTCCACGCATCGGGGATCGAACAGCCGGCCACGCTGGGCGTAGAGATAAGCCAGGGTGGCTTCCATGGTCCATGCTTCCTTGTACGGACGGGGCGAAATCAGGGCGTCGAAGACATCGGCGACGGCCACGATGCGCGCTTCCAGCGGAATCGCATCGCCGACCAGCCCATCGGGATAGCCGCTGCCGTCGTAGCGCTCATGATGACGCAGTGCGATCAATGCGCCAACCTGGATGAAACGATTCTGGCTGCCGCTCAGCAGTTCATGGCCAATCCGCGGGTGCCGGCGCATGATCGCCAGCTCTTCCTCGTTGAGCTTGCCTTGCTTGAGCAGCACCGCATCGGGAATGGCGATCTTGCCCATGTCATGCAGCGGCGCAGCCATTTCGATCAGGCGCACGTCCTCCTCGGGCAGCCCGAGCTGTTCGGCGATCAGTCCGGCCACGCGCGCCATGCGCTCCAGGTAGGCGCTGGTGCCGGCGTCACGGAACTCGATCGCCCGCGCCAGCCGCGACAGCGTTTCGCGCTCGCGCTCTTCGACCTCATGCATGCTGGCCAGCAGGCGCTGCTCCAGCGACAGCGCCCGTTGCTTCACGTTCTCGGTTTGCTGGCGCAACTGCAGCAGGTTGTAGCAGCGCGCACGCAGTTCGCGCGGGCGGATCGGCTTGACCAGGAAGTCGATGACGCCGGCTTCCAGTGCCGCCTGGCGGATCGGCTCGTCACCGACCACGGTGATCAGGATCACCGGAATGTCGCGGTGCTTGGGCAGGCGACGGAAACGACGGGCGAACTCCAGCCCATCCATCTCCGGCATGCGGTAATCGAGCAGCAGCAGGTCGACCGGATGGGCTTCGCACCAGGCCAATGCGGTCAACGGGTCTCCGAAGTCATACACGCTCAGTTCCGGCGCGATGTCTTCGATGACGTGACGCAGCATCGTCCGTGCGGAAGTCTGGTCGTCAACGATGACGATGTTCAACGCGTACTCTGCCTGGTTTTTCGACCACGCTGGATCATCAGCAGGCGAGGATACTCTGCCGCTGCGAACGCTCGCACCCTGCATCGGCCTGACTCCCGTGTCATGCGTCCCGATTCATGATCGTCATCACAATGTGAAGCGGACTCCCCACACCGTGCCCTCCCCCTGGCGCCGATCAAGCCATAACAGGCGTCAAGGTAGTGCAATTACGATACGCCGAGTGCGGGACGCGTCAATCGCGCCGTCTCGTTTCGGGACGGCGCGCACAATCGGGAGTCAAAAAGGCGACTTACTGCTCCGGACGCATGTACGGGAACAGCAGTACATCGCGGATCGAGCTGCTGCCGGTCAGCAGCATCACCAGACGATCCACGCCGATGCCGAGGCCGCCGGTCGGTGCCATGCCGTACTCCAGCGCACGGATGTAGTCGGCGTCGTAGTGCATGGCCTCGTCATCGCCACCTTCCTTCGCGGCCACCTGGGCCTGGAAGCGCTGGGCCTGGTCTTCCGGATCGTTCAGCTCGGAGAAGCCGTTGGCCAGCTCCTTGCCGTTGACGAACAGCTCGAAGCGGTCGGTGTAGCCCGGATCATTGTCGTTGGCACGGGCCAGCGGCGAGACCTCCACCGGGTGGTCGGTGATGAAGGTCGGCTGGATCAGGGTGTGCTCGACGGTGGCCTCGAAGATCTCCAGCAGCAGCTTGCCCCAGCCGTAGGACGGCTTGACGCGGATCTTCAGGCGCTCGCAATGGCGCAGCAGCGCGTCGCGGTCGGTACAGTCGGCGACGGAGATTTCCGGGTTGTGGTGGCGGACTGCCTCGTCCATGCGCCAGCGGCGGAACGCCGGGCCCAGGTCGATCTTCGCGCCATCCCACTCGACCTCGGTGCTGCCGTTGACGGTCCTGGCCACGTCACGGATCACGCCTTCGGTCAGGTCCATGATCTCGTTGTACGTGGCGTAGGCCTCGTACAGCTCCATCATGGTGAATTCCGGGTTGTGGCGGGTGCTGACGCCTTCATTGCGGAAGTTGCGGTTGATCTCGTACACCCGCTCCAGGCCACCCACGGTCAGGCGCTTGAGGTACAGCTCCGGCGCCACGCGCAGGTACAGGTCCAGGTCCAGCGCATTGTGGTGGGTGGTGAACGGCTTGGCCGCCGCGCCGCCGGGGATGTAATGCATCATCGGCGTCTCGACTTCCAGGAAGTCGCGGCTGTCCAGCCATGCGCGCATGGCGCGGATGATCTTGGAGCGCTTGATGAAGACCGCGCGCGACTCCGGGGTCACGATCAGGTCGACGTAGCGCTGGCGATAGCGCTGCTCGACGTCGGCCAGGCCGTGCCACTTGTCCGGCAGCGGGCGCAGCGACTTGGTCAGCAGGCGGATCGACTCGGCCTTGACCGACAGTTCGCCGGTCTTGGTGCGGGTCAGGCCGCCTTCGACGGCGATGATGTCACCCACGTCCCAGCCCTTGAACGCGGTGTAGGCATCGCCCAGCACGGCACCCTGCAGGAACAGCTGGATGCGGCCGGACTCGTCCTGGATCTGCGCGAAGCTGGCCTTGCCCATGATGCGCTTGGCCATCAGGCGGCCGGCCATCTTCACCTGGCGGCCGTTGCCTTCCAGCGCCTCGGCGGTCCACTGTTCGGCATCGGCGAATTCTTCCTGCAGGCGGCCGGCGAAGTCCTCGCGACGGAAATCGTTCGGATACGCGATGCCCTGCCCACGCAGCGCTTTGAGTTTCTCGCGGCGCTCGGCGATCAACTTGTTTTCGTCGACGGGGGGGGTATCGGTAGCTTCGCTCATGGATCTGCGGGAATCGTGTAGTGAGGGGGGATGCAGCGCCCGGCACAGCCGGTTGCCCAGCATACCAAAACCGCCCTGCCCCAGCCGGGAGAGGGGTCAGATCCCCCTGCTGCGCAAAGGAATCTGACCGCCTCCGGGACCCTGCCTGGACCCTGGATGTCTACCTGTTGCCGGGGAAGGCCTGCCGCAACTCATCCACCAGCACCCGCTGGTTCTCCGAATAGTCTACCGGCACCGAGACCAGGTGCACCCCACCCTCGTTGAACGCAGCTTCCAGGGTCGGGATGAACTGCTCGATGGCGGTCACCTCGTGGCCCTTGCAGCCGTAGGCCTCCGCGTACTTCACGAAATCCGGGTTGCTGAAGGTCATGCCATAGTCGGTGAAACCATCCACCGCCTGCTTCCAGCGGATCATGCCGTAGGCGCCATCGTTGAGGATCAGCACCACCAGGTTCAGGCCCAGCCGCCGCGCCGTCTCCAGCTCCTGGCTGTTCATCATGAAGCCGCCGTCGCCACACACCGCCAGCACCCGTCGTTGCGGGTACAGGATCGAGGCCATGATCGCCGACGGCAGGCCCGCGCCCATGGTCGCCAGCGCGTTGTCCAGCAGCAATGTGTTGGCCACCTGGGTGCGGTAGTTGCGCGCAAACCAGATCTTGTACATGCCGTTGTCCAGCGCCACGATGCCATCGGGTGGCATCACCTGGCGCACGTCGTGCACCAGCCGCTGCGGGGTGAACCGGGCCTCATCGGCACGGTCGGCCAGGTGCTCGAGGATGGTTGCGCGCAGCGGCAGCAGCGCATCGGCATTGGGCACTGCACCTTCGATGCGATCGGCCAGCTGGGTCAAGGAACGGCCGATATCACCGATCACCTCCACCTGCGGGAAGTACACCTGCTCCACCGCCGCCTGCGAGTAGCCGATATGGATCACCGTCGGCCCACCGGGGCGCATCACGAACGGCGGCTTCTCGGTGACTTCGTGACCGATGGTCACGATCACGTCGGCCTGGTCGATCGCCATGTGCACGTAATCACGCTCGGTCAGCGCCGCGGTGCCCATGTACAGGCCCGAGCCCCCGGCCACCGCGCCTTTGCCCATCTGCGTGGTGAAGAACGGAATGCCGGCGCGCAGCACGAACGCCGACAGCGCCTCGCTGGACTGCGGCCGCGACGCCGCCGAAGCGATCATCAGCAGCGGACGCCGGGCGTTGCGGATGATCTCTGCCGCGCGGTCCAGCGCTTCCGGGCTGGCGACCGGGCGGTCCACCGCGTGCGGCGGGATCAGCGCCGCGCCCTCGACCTCATCGGCGGCGATGTCCTCGGGCAGCTCCAGCAGCACCGGGCCTGGCCGCTCCTCCTGGGCAACCCGGAACGCCTCGCGGACGATGGTCGGGATCGTGCGCGCCGAGACGATCTGCCGCGCCTGCTTGGTCAGCGGCTTCATCGTGCTGACGATGTCGACGATCTGGAAGCGCGCCTGCTTGCTGGCGACGATGCCCTTCTGTCCGGTGATCAGGATCACCGGCCACGCACCGAGCAGCGCATAGGCAGCGCCGGTGGTGAAGTTGAGCGCGCCCGGACCGAGCGTTGCCAGGCATACGCCCGGCTTGCCGGTCAGGCGACCGTAAGTGGCCGCCATGAACACCGCCGCCTGTTCGTGGCGGGTGATGACCAGTTCGATGCTGGAATGGCGGAGCGACTCGACCACGTCGAGGTTCTCTTCGCCGGGAATACCGAAAATGCGCTCGACGCCTTCGTTCTCAAGTGCGGCGACGAGCAGATCTGAACCCTTGGACATCGGATGCCGTCCTTTGTGCTGGACTGATGGTGGATCGTTGCAGGAAGGATGAGAGCCGCGCGTCAATGCTTGTCGAACCACACTGTCTGCGCGTTGACGAATTCACGGATGCCGAAGTGCGAGAGCTCGCGGCCGAAACCGCTCTTCTTCACGCCGCCGATCGGCACGCGGGGGTCGGAAGCGGAGAAGCCGTTGACGAACACACCGCCGGTCTGCAGCCGGCGCGCCAGCTGCATGGCACGGGCGCGGTCACCGGTCCACAGGTTGCCGCTGAGGCCGAATTCGCTCTGGTTGGCCAGTTCCACTGCGTGGTCGGCGTCACGGGCGCGGCTGATCGAGGCCACCGGCCCGAACGTCTCCGTATCAAAGGCCTGCATGCCCGGCTCCACGTCCGCCAGCACGGTGGGCGCATAGAACGCGCCCGGGCGACCGAGCTGATGGCCACCGACGAGCAGCTTCGCGCCTGCGTCCACCGAGGCGCGCACCTGCGCGTCCAACTGTTCCAGCAGGTCCTGGCGTGCCATCGGCCCGATGCGGTTGCCTGCCTCGCGGCCATCGCCGATGGTCAGTGCCTGCACCTTCTGGCAGAACTGCGCGACGAAGCGGTCGTACACCGCGTCTTCAACGATGATCCGCTTGCCGGCAATGCAGACCTGCCCGGTATTCTGGAAGCGCGAGGCCACCGCCGCGTCCACGGCAGCGTCCAGATCGGCATCGGCCAGCACGATGAACGGATCCGAGCCCCCCAGCTCCAGCACCACCTTCTTCAGCGCCTGCCCGGCCTGGGCGGCGATGCTGCGGCCGGCGGCCACGCTGCCGGTCAGGGTGACTGCCGCAATGCGGTCATCGGCAATCGCGCGGCTGGTGCCCTCGCGGCTGATGTTGGCGGCGATGAAGGTGCCTTCCGGCAGCCCCGCGTCGCGCCAGGCGGCGTCGAGCAGCTGCGCGGTACCGACGATGTTCTCGGCCGGCTTCAGCAGGAAGCCGTTGCCCCCCATCAGGATCGGCACCGCCGCGCGCATCACCTGCCAGTACGGGAAATTCCACGGCATGATGCCCAGCACCACGCCCAGCGGCAGGTAGGACACGTAGGCCTTGTCATCGGGCACCTGGGTGGGTTCGTCACGCAGGAACTGCGCGCCGTGGTCGGCGTACCAGTCGCACAGCACGGCGCACTTCTCGATCTCGGCCAGTGCTTCGGCCTGGACCTTGCCCATTTCGGCAGTGGCCAGCGCGGCCAGCTTTTCACGGTCACGGCGCAGTACGGCGGCCATCGCACGCAGCACTGCGGCCCGCTGTTCGAGGCTGCTGGCGCTCCAGGCGGCGAAGCCGGCCTGGCCACGCTCGAGGATCGCATCCAGTTCGGCATCGGTGGCGAAGGGATGGCTGGCGATCTGCTGGCCGGTAGCCGGATCGCGGGAAATGGCGGTGGTGGGGGCAGCGGACATGCAGGGCTCCTGTTGTCTCGACAACGGGCGGTGGCCCGTCTTCTGCACAGGAATGTGGACCCGATTGGCGGAGGCAACAAGGCGTCTGCCTATCCTGTGACCGGCACTTACCTGGCTGAATGGGGATAGATGCGGGCAGGCCGCTGTAGTCCCGGCCGCTGGCCGGCAACCTCAAAAGCAGAAGCTGGCCGTCCGCGGGATGGCGGTTTTCCGCAATCTATCGGAACGACTCTCGGGGTCAGATCCGTTTTCCGAAGGCAAACGGATCTGACCCCGGAATCTCATTCGATATCCCACAGAATGTCCGCTGTTGCTGTTGCTTCTGAGGTTGCCGGCCAGCGGCCGGCACTACCGCAGGTGCAGGGCTGCAAGCCCTGCCGAACACCCCCTACTTTCGCGGCAGGTAGGTCACCAGGGAAAGATCGTGCCGGCTCTCCGGCACCAGCGCCACGTACTGCAGGTCCAGCAGCCCGCGCGTGGGATGGTTCAGCTTCTTCGCACCCTCATCGAACCGGCGCACGTCGTGCTCCGGCCACCACTGGCGGAATTCTTCGCTGTGCGCGGCGAGGTTCTCGACCAGCGCCAGGAACGGCGCCTTGTCCGGCGCCTGCGCCATCGCCGCGCGGAAGCCGGCCAGCAGGCCACGGGTCATTTCTTCCCAGTTGAGGATCAACGTGCGGTACGGCGGGTACAGGAACATCAGCCGCAGCGTGTTGCGCTCATGCGGCGCCAACTGGCTGTAGTCCACGAACAGATCGGCAATGGCCGGATTCCAGGCCAGGATATCGAAGCGGGTGTTGCGCACGTAGGCCGGGATCGGCTGCATCGCCTCCACCAACTGGCGCAGGCCATCGGTCACGCTCTCGTCCGGCGACTCCAGCGGCACGCCGTAGCCGGACAGCGCAAACGCATAGGCGCGCTCGTCGTCGCTCATGCGCAGCACCTGCGCCAGCCGCTCCAGCACCTCGGGCGAGGCGCGCACTTCACGGCCCTGCTCGATCCAGGTGTACCAGCTGACGCTGACCCCGATCGCCAGCGCGACTTCCTCGCGTTTCAGGCCCGGGGTACGCCGGCGCCCGGCCGGCAGGCCGAGCGTGGCGGGGTCGACACGGGCGCGGCAGGCCTTGAGGAAGCCGCCCAGTTCCTTGCGTTCACTTTCGCTGCGCATCATCGCCCTCCGTTGCGGAAGGCGATGCTATCCGCGCAGGCGCGTCGATCAGGCATCGACGCGCTTGGAGCCCACGGCCAGGCCGGCCTTCAGGCTGGCCTCGACGAACTCGTCCAGGTCGCCGTCGAGCACCTTCTGCGTATCCGAGCGCTCGATGCCGGTACGCAGGTCCTTGATACGGCTCTGGTCGAGCACGTAGTTGCGGATCTGGCTGCCCCAGCCGATGTCGGACTTGGTGGCTTCCACCGCGTCCTTCTCGGCGTTGCGCTTCTGGATCTCCAGCTCGTACAGCTTGGCGGCCAGCATCTTCATCGCGTTGTCGCGGTTCTGGTGCTGGCTGCGGCCGGTCTGGCAGGCCACGACGATGTTGGTCGGGATGTGGGTGATGCGCACCGCCGACTCGGTCTTGTTCACGTGCTGGCCACCGGCACCGGACGAACGGTACACGTCGGTACGCAGGTCGGCCGGGTTGATGGTGATGTCGATGTTGTCGTCGATTTCCGGCGACACGAACACCGAGGTGAAGCTGGTGTGGCGGCGATTGTCCGAGTCGAACGGCGACTTGCGCACCAGGCGGTGCACACCGGTCTCGGTCTTCAGCCAGCCATAGGCATAGTCGCCTTCCACGCGCAGCGTGGCCGACTTGATGCCAGCAACGTCGCCGCCGGATACTTCCATCAGCTCGGTCTTCCAGCCACGCGATTCACACCAGCGCAGGTACATGCGCAGCAGGATCTCGGCCCAGTCCTGGGCTTCGGTACCACCGGCACCGGCCTGGATGTCGACGAACGCGGCCGCATTGTCCATCTCGCCGGAGAACATGCGCTGGAACTCCAGCTTCTCCACGTGCGCCTGGTGCTTGTCGAGGTCGGCGACCACGGCCAGAGCGGTTTCCTCGTCCTGCTCGGACTCGGCCAGCTCCAGCAGCTCGGTGGCGTCGTTCAGGCCATCGAGCACCGAGGCGATGCCGCCCACGGTCTTTTCCAGGCTGGAACGCTCGCGGCCCAGGTTCTGGGCGTATTCGGCGTTGTTCCAGACGTCGGGGCTTTCCAGCTCCCGCGTTACTTCTTCAAGACGCTCTTTCTTGGCGTCGTAGTCAAAGATACCCCCGAAGCGACAGCACGCGATCGGTCAGATCGGTGATGCGCTGGCGGACAGGATTCAGTTCGATCATGTCGGCGGTCGTGCATTCAAAAGATGACTCGTAATGATACCGCAGGCGGCGGGTGCCCGGAATGAGGGCCCGGGCAGGCTGCGGGCGGGCGCGAGCGTGGTCCACCGCCGCAGCCTCCGGACCGGGGGGATGGCCGCCATGGGCCGGGAGCGGCTGAGCGGCAGCCGCCCCCCCCCCAGGGCATCGATGCTCTGCGGCCGACGACGGTGTCCCCGGCCCAACCCACCGGACCGCGGCCGCCAGCCGATCACTACTTCACCTCGAACTCGCCTACCAGCACGGTCTCGGCACGGTCCTTCAGCCGCATCGTCACGCTCTGGTCCTTCTGCTTCGGCGTACCCCAGTGGGTGGTCAGGCGCAGCATGAGCGTGGTGGCACCGGTGACCAGCTCCTGGCGGCTGCCGAAGTAGTTGGCCTCCACCTTGTACCTGCCCGGCTTGGCGTTGCGCAGCGAGAACTGCTCGGGGCCATAGCCGCCGGTGAAGTCCTCCGACATCTGTCCGCCCTGGTAGGTCAGGCGGTTGCCGTAGTACGCGCGCTCGCCGTTCGGGTCGGTCACCCACAGGTCCATGTCGCTGTTGTCGGCATCCCAGGACAGCACCACGCGCAGGTCCAGCGGCATTGCCTGCAGCAGGCGCGGGTCGATGGCCGAGGTATCCAGCCGCGGCGTGCTGCGTGCCACCAGGTTGGTCAGTTCATCCAGGGCAACCAGCGCGATGCCGTCGAAGCGGCTGTCCCACGGCCGCACCACCACCTGGTACAGCGGCGCCAGGGCCTGCTGCGGCTGGCCGGCCGCTGCCAGTGCCAGCCCCAGGTCGCGGAAGCTCTGCGGTTCCTCCTGGCCCATCGCCAGCACCTGCTCGAATACCGGCACCGCCAGTGCGGGCGCGTCGGCCTGCATCAGCCGGTAACCGAGCACGCGCAGCAGGTGGCGGTTGTCCAGCTCCATCTCGGCCAGGTTCGACAGCACCCGCAGCGCCAGCTCGCGCTGGCCCTGCTCCATCAGCAGGTCGGCCACATCGAGGAAGAACGCGCTGCTGTCGGCGTGGTCATCGCGCTCGGCCAGATAGCGGTCATAGAGCTGCGACGGCTGCCCCTGGCGCAGGCGCCGGGCGACGGCCGAGTCCGGCTGCCAGGCCGCCAGCCGGATGCCGAGCTGGCCATCGTTGGCGGCTGCAGCGGCATCGACCGAGCCGCCGGTGACCACAATCGAATCCAGTGCATTCTCCGACGCGGGCGCCGGACGACGCGCGCGTGCGCTGCTGGCCTGCATGCGCTGTTCTGCCGCCGCGGCCATCGGTGCAGGCGCGGGCGGTGCCGCGGGCGCCGGTGCGACGAGCATCGCCATCGGCGCTGACTCAGCAGGATAGTCGGCCGAAGCAACGTGCAGCGCTGCTTCCTTGGCCCGCGGCGGCGCACCCTTCGGCCAGCTGCGGCTCCACCACTGCTGGCGCTCCTTCCAGCGCGCAGCCACCTGGTCCAGGCGCTCGCGATCGGCAGCAGCGCGGTCAGTCACCTGCCGTGCGAACCGCGCATCGTAGTCCGCGCGCAGCTTGCCGGACGGACGGATGGCATAGCGCAGGTAATCCTCCAGCGTCTCCAGCACGATCAACGAGGTGTCCGGCCCGACCAGGCCAAACTGCTGCGACAGGCGCTGCATGGCCTCGCGGTTGCCGCGGCGGTCGACGGCCAGTTGCTGCAGGCGCGCCTGCGCCCACAGGCCGGCCAGCAGTTCGCCGTCCTCGCTTTTCTGCGTGGCCGGCAGCGCCTGCCATTCGCCGCCACCCACGCGCACCCGCATCGGCACGCCGTCGGCTGCCAGTCGTGCATGCAGCCACAGCCAACCCTGGGCTTCACTGCGACGGTCGACGACCACGTCCTGCACGCCGCGCCCCGCATCGACCTGCACATCCAACGGCGACGCCAGCAGCGCATGCGCGGCCGCGTCGACATCCTTGCCCAGCGCGACGAAACGGCCGCCATGCGCCTCACTCCAACCCCGCAGTCGCACGGCATCGGTGCGCGCGCCGGCGCTGCTGACCGCAAACAGGCGTTGATCCGGCGCCATCGCCGGCAGCTGTTCCGGCCCATAGGTCAGCAGGCCATCGCTGAACAGCAGGTATTCCGTCACGCTCGCTTGCGGCTGCCACTGCGCCAGCGCGCTGGCACCGTCCGGGCGCACGGCCTGGAGGGCTGCGCGCAGCTCGCTCCAGTTGCCGGCGCGGATACGGAATCGACGCACCGGCTCGGCGCGATCCCGCAGCACGGTCAACGCCACGCTGCCGTCACCCAGCGCAGCGAAATAGCGATCCAGCAGGGCGAACTCACGTGTGCGATCGCGCTGGCCCGCCGAGCCGGAACCGTCCCACAGCAGCCCGATCTCACTGGGCAACGTGCGCGGCGTGCTGCTGGCCGCCACCGGCAGCTGCGCCAGCAGGTAATGGCCGTCCTGCCAGGGCGCCACCTGCACCTGTGCCTGGCGGGCTGCCGGCAGGCTCCACTGCAGTTGCTGCGGCAGCTGCGCACCCCTGCCCTGCCACTGCAGCTGGCCCGCGCTGATGCGGAAGGGTGCCGTACCCGCAGTAGTCGCGCCGGGGGCCTGCAGTTTCAGCTCAACCGAGGCTGCACCGGCGGCAAACTGCAGCGGCAGTGTCCACTGCCAGCCTTGGCCGGCGAAGGCCAACGGCTCGCGGATCACCAGCTGCACGCGCCGGCTACCGCCGGCCGGCAGCGGATAGATGCGCAGCCGGAACTGGTTGCCGGCGGTCTGTTCCAGCAGCCCCGGGTCGACGCCACGACGGGCGATCTCCTCGAACACCTGGCGGCCGCGGTCCTTGGGCACCGGCACCGCGTCACGCATCTCGCCGTTGATATCCAGCGCGAAGCCGCTGATCTGCTGGCCATCGGCCAGCGGGAACTGCAGCTCGCCCTCCAGCACAAGCCGGTTGGGGTTGTGGAATTCCAGCGTGATCCGGGTCTGGGCGATGCCGGCCTGCACCTCGCCTTCGATGCGGGCTTGTCGTAATTGAACCGGCTGCTCAGCCGCCGGCGCGATCAGCAGCGGCGTGGCGGACTGCGGCCGGGAGATCGGCGGCGCCTGCGCGCCAGCGGGCCAGGCCGCAAGGGCCAGCAGCAATACGGTGCAGCAACGGGTGAAGACCATGACCGGGCTCCAGTGGGATCGTGGACCGTTGAACGCACCAGCAACCGTAACGGGGTTGGCACCCCCAAAAAGGGGACGGAGGGGATTAAGTCGCAATTGGCATACAAGGCAAAAGCGGCTTAATCCCCTCCGTCCCCTTTTTCTATGCGGGCAGGCAGTGCTCCACGATCAGCTGGATGGCGCTGCCGCCACGGTAGTCATCACAGGCCAGCCGGTAGGCCAGGTGGACGTGACGTGATGGCGCGTTGCCGTGCCAGCCGCCGAAATGGATGGCGTTGATCGTGCCGGGTACGCCGGGCAGGCGCAGTTCCAGCTTCAGGTGACGCTCCTTCAGCACGCGCCAGTTGGCCACTTCGAAGTGGCCGTCGAACAGCGGCTCGGGGAAGCCCTGGCCCCACGGCCCGGCCAGGCGCAACGCATCGGCGTGGCGATGGTCCAGCTCGTCCGCGGCCAGCTCGCCGTCACTGAGCACCTGCTGCTGCAGTGCCGCCGGATCGAGCATCTCCAGCACCACCGCGACGAAGGCGGCCTTGAAGTCATCGACGTGGTCACGCCGCAGGCTGAGGCCGGCCGCCATGGCGTGGCCACCGAAGCGTTCGATCAGGCCCGGGTGGCGCGCATCGACCAGCGCCAGGGCGTCACGGATGTGCAGGCCGGGAATGGAGCGCGCCGAGCCTCGCAGGGTGTCGGCGCCGGGTTCGGCCGGCGCGAAGGCGATCACCGGGCGATGCAGGCGATCCTTCATCTTCGACGCGACCAGGCCGACCACACCCGGATGCCAGTCGGCATCGAACAGGCAGGCCGCCACCGGGCGCTGCCCGGCCATGTCCAGCACCACGCGGGTCAACGCCTGCTCGGCGTCATCGGTCATCGACTGCTGCACCGCACGACGTTCTGAGTTGATCTGTTCCAGCGTCTGCGCGATCTCCCGCGCCTGGCGCGGGTCTTCGGTCAGCAGCAGCGCGATGCCCAGCGCCATGTCTTCCAACCGGCCCGCGGCATTCAGGCGCGGGCCGAGCGCGAAGCCGATGTCGGTGGCAGTGAGCCGCGCGGCATCACGGCCGCTGGCTTCGATCAGCGCACGCAGGCCGACACAGCCCAGCCCCGCGCGCAGGCGCCGCAGGCCCGCGCTGACCAGTGCCCGATTGTTCGGATCCAGCGCCACCAGGTCGGCGACGGTGCCGACCGCCACCAGGTCCAGCAGCGTGGTCAGGTCCGGCCCCTTGCCATCGGCGAAGACGCCGGCCTCGCGCATGTGCCGGCGCAGCGCCATCAGCACGTAGAAGATCACGCCGACGCCGGCCAGTGACTTGCTGGGGAACGCATCACCGTCAAGATTGGGATCGACGATGACATCGGCCGGCGGCAGCTGCGGCCCGGGAAGGTGATGGTCGGTGACCAGCACCTGCCAGCCACGCGCCTTGGCCGCGGTCACGCCCGCATGGCAGGCGATGCCGTGATCGACGGTCACCAGCAGGTCCGGCTGCAGCGCGGCCAGTTCCTCCACCAGCGACGGCGACAGGCCATAGCCATGCACCATGCGGTTCGGCACCGCGTGGAAGACGTGTTGCGCGCCGAGCATGCGCAGGCCGCGCACGCCGACCGCACAGGCGGTGGCGCCATCGCAATCGAAATCGCCGACCACCAGGATGCGCCTGTCATTGGCGATGGCCTCGATCAGCAGACCCACCGCATCATCGATGCCGGTCAGCAGCTCCGGCGCGTGGAGGCTGCCCAATTTCGGCAGCGCCAGCTCTGGCGTACCTGCGCCACGGCTGGCATACAGGCGCGCCAGCAGTGGCAGCGTGCCCTCTGGCCAGCTGCCGGGTACGACCGCATCGCGGCGGCGGATCATCGGCGTATCGGAGGGGGAGTGCGCAGCATCGGCGGCAAGGGACATCGGCATCGCCGGGTTGCGGAAGACATCCCCATGATAGCGCGGGGTCGGATCTCTCTGCCCGCAGGAGGCTCCACCCCGATCGCGAGCATTTGGAATTTGCCAGCATATCTTCCATGCTTGTCGGCCCGGAAATGGACTTCAACGCATGCATCGCACGCTCCTTCCCGCGCTGCTGGGCCTCGCCCTGGCCCCGGCCACCCACGCCGCCACGCCCGAACCGAGGGCCGGCGTGCAGTTCCAGCACAACGACTGGTCGCTGGCCTGTGACAACACCCGCACCTGCCGCGCCGCCGGCTACAGTCCGGAACAACCCGGCAATCTGCTCAGCCTGATGCTGGAACGCGCGGGCGGCCCGGGTACGAAGGTGCTCGCGCGGCTGCGCAATGGCGAGGATGGCGAAAGCGCGACGCCGGCCGGGGCGCTGCGCCTGCGCCTGAACGGCAAGGACCTGGGCCCGGTGCGGGACACCGGCGACGGGGACAAAGTGTTGTTGCAGCAGGCACAGACCGATGCCCTGGTCGCCGCACTGCCGCGCCAGGCACGCATCGAGATCATCGACGGCAAGGGCAAGGCGTGGCCGATCTCCGACAGCGGTGCAGCGGCCGTCCTGCTGAAGATGGACGAGGCCCAGGGCCGGCTGGGCACGCCCGGTGCGCTGGTGCGGCGTGGCGACAAGCCCGAAGCGAGCGTGCCTGCGGCATTGCCGGTGCCAGTGATCATGCGCGGCACGCTGGTGGCACCGCGCGCCTCGGACGCGGCACTGGCGAAAGCACCGGGGCTGCGCAAGGCACTGATCGCCAGCCTGCCGAAGCCGGATGAGTGCGGCCGCCTGAGCGAGGGCGGGACGGATGAGATCGAGATCCAGCGACTGGACGCCCAGCATGTGCTGGCAAGCACCAGCTGCTTCATGGGTGCCTACAACTTCAGCAGCGGCTACTGGGTAGTGCAGGACAAGGCGCCGTACGAAGCACGCTTCGTCACGTCCGATGCGGAAGACTTCGATCGCGACGACGCTATGTTGAGCGGTCGCTTTCGCGGGCGCGGCGTCGGCGACTGCTTCTCCGGCCACGACTGGGTCTGGGATGGAACGCGTTTCGTGGAGGCCAGTGCGTTCACTACCGGGCAGTGCCGGGGCGTAGCGGGCGGGCACTGGACGCTGCCGACGGTGGTCAGCGAGGTCCGCTGAGGCGCCGCTACCTGCGGTAGTGCCGGCCGCTGGCCGGCACCCCCGACAAACATCGGGGTCAGAGCCATTTTCCGATGGAAAACGGATCCGACCCCGATCGGGCACTGGACGCTGCCGACGGTGGTCAGCGAGGTTCGTTGAGGCGCCGCTACCTGCGGTAGTGCCGGCCGCTGGCCGGCAACCCCGGCAAACATCGGGGTCAGAGCCATTTTCCGATGGAAAACGGATCCGACCCCGATCGGTCGACCCCGTCGGGCACTGGACGCTGCCGACGACGGTCAGCGAGCTTCGTTGACGCGCCGCTACCTGCGGTAGTGCCGGCCGCTGGCCGGCAACCCCGTTAATCCCTGGGGATCAGCGCCGTTCTCCGATGGAAAACGGATCCGACCCCGCTCGGCCGACCCCGGCGGGCACTGGACGCTGCCGACGGTGGTCAGCGAGGTTCGTTGACGCGCCGCTACCTGCGGTAGTGCCGGCCGCTGGCCGGCAACCCCGGGAAACATCGGGGCCAGAGCCATTTTCCGATGGCAAACGGATCCGACCCCGCTCGGCCGAGGCCCCGATCAGTCGTGGAGCTGGCGCGGCTTCTTCCAGAACTGCCAGCGCTGGCCGCGGTCCAGCTGGAACTGCAGACCGTCCTCGAAATCCAATACCAGCCGCTGCAGTTCGCCACGCTTCAGCGCGGCCAGCAACGGCCGGATCGCATCGTTGCCGAGCTGCTGCAGCGAACGCAGCTGGCGCAGATCAACCAGTGCGTCCACCGCCTGCTCGCCGTCGACCGCCACACCGGCGGCAAGGGCCAGGCCCTGCAGCAGCGCGTCGCGGCTGCGCACCTGCGCGTGCGGCGTGCTGACCGACACCGGCATCACGCCACCGCCCCAGAACCACAGCGAATTGATCGGCTGCTGTCCCTGCGCGGCGCGCTGCTGGTTCCAGGAATGGTTGTGCAGCAGCACCTGCGCCTCGGTCATCAGCGCCCGCCAGCGGCGGCCGCCCTCGCCTTCCGGCAGGTGCGAGAACAGGTCATCGCCGAGGACCTCGTCCGGACTGTCGAAGTCCGGCAGGACCACGTCGATCGGCAGGCGCAGGTACCAGCGCGAAGGATCGGGTGCATCAAGCACGAACCCGGCATCGGCGAACAAGGGCTGCAGCACCGGCAGCAGGGCCAGGCTGTCGGCCAGCGTCGGCCGCAGCGTTTCGCCGTAGGCCATCATCCGCGCGCCATGCATGTCCGGCACCATGCAGGCCGGATCGGCACGCAGCCAGCTGGCGCCAGCGGCATCGCCGACATCGCGCTGGCGGGTCAGCGCGGCCACCGGCCAGTGCGGCGCGGCGACCGAGAAATGGCGTGACAGCTGCGCGCGTTCGCCCGGCGCGACCTGCACGGTCGTGGCACGGCCGAGCGCACGTGCCACATCGTCCGGCAACGCCGCCGCGGCAAAGCGGCTGCGCGCCGGCAACAGCAGGGTCGCCGTCGCCACCCGGTCAGTCCACGTAGCTGACGCTGACGATCTCGTACTCGCGCTGGCCGGCCGGGGCGTCGATCACGATCGAATCGCCTTCCAGCTTGCCGATCATCGCGCGCGCCACCGGCGAGGAAATCGCGATCAGGCCCTGCTTGATGTCCGCCTCCAGGTCACCGACGATCTGGTACTTCTTCTCTTCGTCGGTTTCCACGTCGGCCAGCGTCACGCTGGCGCCGAACACCACCTTGGAGCCGGCATTGAGCTTGCTCACGTCGATGATCTCGGCGTGCGACAGCTCGCCTTCCAGCTGCTTGATGCGGCCTTCGATGAAGCCCTGTTCCTCGCGCGCGGCGTGGTACTCGGCATTCTCCTTCAGGTCGCCATGCTCGCGCGCTTCGGCGATCGCGGCGATCACCTTCGGGCGCTTGACCGACTTCAGGTGATCCAGTTCGTCGCGCAGCTTCTGCGCGCCCTTCATGGTAATGGGGGCTCTCATGCATTCAACTCCTTGTGCAGCTCCTGCAGCGACCAGACGGGACCGGTGCCGCGGAATTCCAGTGAATCCACCAGCGCCTTGGCGCCGGCAATGGTGGTCGAGTAGGTGACGCGATGCTGCAGCGCCTCGCGACGGATCGAGAACGAGTCGTTGATCGCCGAACGACCTTCGGTCGTGTTGACGATGTAGACGATCTCGCCGTTCTTGATCGAGTCGACGATGTGCGGACGGCCTTCGACCACCTTGTTGATGATCTCGCAGTCCATGCCGTGCTGCTGCAGCCACGCGGCGGTGCCACGGGTGGCGACCAGGCTGTAGCCACGCGCCAGCAGCGCCTTGGCCACCGGCAGCACGCGCTTCTTGTCCGGATCACGCACCGAGACGAACGCCTTGCCGACCGGCGGTGCCTTGATGCCACCGGCCTCCTGCGCACGCGCGAAGGCGGCGTTGAAGCTGCGGCCCACGCCCATCACCTCACCGGTGGAGCGCATCTCCGGCCCGAGGATCGGGTCGACGCCCTGGAACTTGGCGAACGGGAAGATCGCTTCCTTCACCGAGTAGTAGTCCGGCACGATTTCCTTGGTCGCGCCCTGCTCGGCCAGCGTCTTGCCGGCCATGCAGCGGGCGGCGATCTTGGCCAGCGGCATGCCGGTGGCCTTGGACACGAACGGCACGGTGCGCGAGGCACGCGGGTTCACTTCCAGCAGGTAGATGGTGTCGGCACCTTCGTCGCTGGTCTGGATCGCGAACTGGGTGTTCATCAGGCCGACCACGTTCAGGGCCTTGGCCAGCTCCACCACCTGGCGGCGCAGCTCGGCCTGGGTTTCAGCCGACAGCGAGTACGGCGGCAGCGAGCACGAGGAATCGCCCGAGTGCACGCCGGCTTCTTCGATGTGCTCCATCACGCCACCGATCAGGACGTTGCCGTCCTTGTCGGCGATGATGTCGACGTCGCACTCGACGGCGTTGTCGAGGAAGCGGTCCAGCAGCACCGGCGAATCGTTGGACACCTTCACCGCGTCGCGCACGTAGCGGGCCAGGTCGGCTTCACCGTAGACGATTTCCATCGCACGGCCACCCAGCACGTAGCTCGGGCGCACCACCAGCGGATAGCCGATCTCGCGGGCCAGCAGCAGGGCTTCCTGGTCGTTGCGGGCGATGCGGTTCGGCGGCTGCTTCAGGCCCAGCTTGTCGACCAGCTGCTGGAAGCGCTCGCGGTCTTCGGCCAGATCGATCGAGTCCGGGCTGGTGCCGATCACCGGCACGCCGTTGGCTTCCAGCGCGCGCGCCAGCTTCAGCGGGGTCTGGCCGCCGTACTGCACGATCACGCCCTTCGGCTGCTCCAGTTCGACGATTTCCAGCACGTCTTCCAGGGTCAGCGGTTCGAAGTACAGGCGGTCGGAGGTGTCGTAGTCGGTCGACACGGTCTCCGGGTTGCAGTTGACCATGATGGTTTCATAGCCATCCTCGCGCAGCGCCAGTGCCGCGTGCACGCAGCAGTAGTCGAACTCGATGCCCTGGCCGATGCGGTTCGGGCCACCGCCCAGGATCATGATCTTGTCGCGGTTGCTCGGCGCGGCCTCGCACTCATCCTCGTAGGTGGAGTACAGGTAGGCGGTGCCGGTGGAGAACTCGCCGGCGCAGGAGTCCACGCGCTTGTAGACCGGGCGCACCTTGTGCGCACGACGCAGCGCGCGGATGGCGGCTTCGTTGGTGCCGGTCAGCTGCGCCAGGCGCGCGTCGGAAAAGCCAGCGCGCTTCAGCTTGCGCAGGCGTGCGGCGTCCAGCGCGTCGATGCCACCGGCAGCGACTTCGCCTTCTGCAGCGATGATTTCCTCGATCTGATCCAGGAACCAGTGATCGATGAACGACAGCGCGTAGATCTCTTCCACGCTCATGCCGGCGCGGAACGCATCGGCGACGAAGAACAGGCGCTCCGGGCCAGGCGCCTTCAGCTCGCGGCGCAGGGTCTGCAGGTCGTCTTCGTTGGCCAGGTCCAGCCCGGTCGGGTCGAAGCCGACCTTGCCGGTCTCCAGGCCACGCAGGGCCTTCTGCACCGACTCCTGGAAGGTGCGGCCCATCGCCATCACCTCGCCCACCGACTTCATCTGGGTGGTCAGGCGGGCGTCGGCGGCCGGGAACTTCTCGAAGGCGAAGCGCGGGATCTTGGTGACGACGTAGTCGATGGACGGCTCGAACGAGGCCGGGGTCAGGCCGCCGGTGATCTCGTTCTTCAGTTCGTCCAGGGTGTAGCCCACGGCCAGCTTGGCGGCGACCTTGGCGATCGGGAAGCCGGTGGCCTTGGAGGCCAGCGCCGAGGAACGCGACACGCGCGGGTTCATCTCGATGACGACCACGCGGCCGGTCTTCGGGTTGATGCCGAACTGCACGTTCGAGCCACCGGTATCGACGCCGATCTTGCGCAGCACGGCGATGGAGGCATCGCGCAGGCGCTGGTATTCCTTGTCGGTCAGGGTCTGCGCCGGCGCCACGGTGATCGAGTCACCGGTGTGCACGCCCATCGGGTCCAGGTTTTCGATCGAGCAGACGATGATGCAGTTGTCCGCAGTGTCGCGGACCACTTCCATCTCGAACTCCTTCCAGCCCAGCACCGACTCTTCCACCAGCACTTCGGTGGTCGGCGACAGTTCCAGGCCGCGGCTGACGATCTCGACCAGCTCTTCGCGGTTGTAGGCAATGCCGCCACCGCTGCCGCCCAGGGTGAAGCTGGGGCGGATGATGGTCGGGTAGCCGACGCGGGTCTGGATTTCCAGCGCTTCGTCCAGGGTGTGGGCGACGGCGGCGGTCGGGCATTCCAGGCCGATCTCACCCATGGCCACGCGGAACAGCTCGCGGTCTTCGGCCATGCGGATCGCTTCGCGCTTGGCGCCGATCAGTTCGACGTTGTACTTCTCCAGCACGCCGTTGTCGGCCAGGTCCAGCGCGCAGTTCAGCGCGGTCTGGCCACCCATGGTCGGCAGCAGCGCGTCAGGCTTTTCCTTAGCGATGATCTTCTCGACCGTCTGCCAGTTGATCGGCTCGATGTAGACAGCGTCGGCCATCTCCGGGTCGGTCATGATCGTGGCCGGGTTGCTGTTGACCAGCACCACGCGGTAACCCTCGTCGCGCAGGGCCTTGCAGGCCTGGGCGCCGGAGTAGTCGAACTCGCAGGCCTGGCCGATGACGATCGGGCCAGCACCGATGATGAGGATGGTCTTGAGGTCAGTGCGCTTGGGCATTTTCTTCTCTAAGTCAGTACAGCGTGACAAGGGGGGTGATCGCACGCTGTCGATCAGGAATCTTGATCCGCAGCGCCGCGCCGGGGGCAGCAGCGATGCGGGGTTTACGGTCCATCGCGACGCCACCGGCAGGCCGGCGGCGTACTGATCACGCCTTGGCCTGCTCCATCAGCACCACGAAGCGGTCGAACAGCGGACCGACGTCATGCGGGCCCGGCGACGCTTCCGGATGTCCCTGGAACGAGAACGCCGGCACGTCGGTGCGCGCGACGCCCTGGTTGGTGCCGTCGAACAGCGAACGGTGGGTCACGCGCAGGGTCGGCGGCAGGGTTGCTTCATCGATCGCGAAACCGTGGTTCTGCGAGGTGATCATCACCCGCCCGCTGTCCAGGTCCTGCACCGGGTGGTTGGCACCGTGGTGGCCGTGGCCCATCTTCATGGTCTGCGCGCCCGAGGCCAGGCCCAGCAGCTGGTGGCCCAGGCAGATGCCGAAGGTCGGGATCTTCACATCGATGAAGGTCTTGATCGCCTCGATGGCGTAGTCACACGGCTCCGGGTCACCCGGGCCGTTGGACAGGAACACGCCGTCCGGCTTCAGTGCCAGCACTTCGGCGGCCGGGGTCTGCGCCGGTACCACGGTCACTTCGCAGCCGCGCTCGGCCAGCATGCGCAGGATGTTGGTCTTCACGCCGAAGTCGTAGGCCACGACCTTGAACCGGGCCGGCACGCTGACGAAGGCATTGGCATCCAGGTCCAGCTGGCCCTCGGTCCAGGTGTAGGTCTTCTCGGTAGTGACGACCTTGGCCAGATCCATGCCCTTCAGGCCCGGGAACTTGCGGGCGGCTTCCAGTGCCTTTTCCACGTCGATGTCGCCGGCCATCAGCGCACCGTTCTGCGCGCCCTTCTCGCGCAGGATGCGGGTCAGCTTGCGGGTGTCGATGCCGGCGATGGCAACCACGCCACGCTGGATCAGCCAGTCCTGCAGCGACACCTGGCTGCGCCAGTTGCTGGGACGGCGCGGAACATCGCGCACGATCAGGCCGGCCGACCACACCTTGGACGCTTCATCATCCTGGTCGGTCATGCCGGTGTTGCCGATATGCGGATAGGTCAGCGTGACCATCTGCCGGGCGTAGGACGGGTCGGTCAGAACTTCCTGATAGCCGGTCATGGCGGTGTTGAACACCACCTCACCGACGGACAGGCCGGGCGCGCCTACGGATTCGCCCTCGAATACGGTGCCGTCTTCGAGGACGAGGATTGCGGCTTGGGTCACGGGAATCTCACTTTGGCTACCGAGGGGGCTGCCGAAGTCACGCCTGCGCTTCACGGAAATCCGGTTGCAAAAAAGCGCGGACGTACGGTCTGGGACCGGTCCGGCTTTCGTGATTCGGCGAGTGCGAATTGTAGCGCTGCCGGGGCGCTCGCGCCAGCGGTTATCGCGCTTCATGAACAGGCGATTGCGCATTCATTTCAATCCGGCGGCGTATGCGGCACCCGCTACCGGATAGTGCCGGCCGTTGGCCGGCAATCCCATTGGCGCCCCCGTAACCCAAGGTTGCCGGCCAGCGGCCGGCACTACCGCCTTACGCCAGCAGGTCCCGCACCCGGTAGCTGCCCGGGCCCCGGCCCTGCAGCTGGCGGGCGGCGAACAGGGCGCCGCGGGCGAAGATGTCGCGGTTGGTGGCCCGATGCACCAGCTCGATGCGCTCGCCCAGCCCGGTGAACTGGACCAGGTGCTCGCCGACGATGTCGCCGGCACGCAGGCTGGCGTAGTGCGGCTCCGCCCCGCCCCGCTGCGCGGCCGCACCCAGGGTCAGCGCGGTGCCCGACGGCGCGTCCTTCTTCTGGGTGTGGTGCGATTCGACGATGTCGCAGTCCCAGCCGGGCAGCGCCTGCGCCGCGCGCTCGACCAGCTCGTCCAGTACCGCCACGCCCAAGCTGAAGTTCGAGGCCCAGACCAGCGGAATCTTCGCCGCTGCCGCCTCCAGCGCCTGGCGCTGCGTGCTGGAGATGCCGGTGGTGCCCGACACCAGCCCGGCCCCACGCTCCACGCACAGCGCCAGCAGCGGGTCGAAGCCCTCCGGCAGGCTGAAGTCGATCGCCACGTCGAACACCGGCGCGCCGGGCAGTTCGCTGGCACCGAAGAACGGCACGCCGTCGACCACGCGCTGCGCCGGCGCACGGCCGGTCACCGCGGCCACGATCTGCAGGGTTTCGGGATGTTCGGCGGCCAGCCGCAGCAGGGCCTGGCCCATGCGCCCGGAGGCGCCGTGAATGAGCAATCGCAGGGGAGTCTGGTTCATGCCTGCAGGCTAGCGGCAGCACGCCCGCTCCGGCAAGCGCCATCGCTGTGACGCTGCATGCTCTTTGATTGAGGGCGCTCATTCCTCGCGACGCACGGTGTTGCCTGCGCGCAACTGTCAGGCCGTTCGACTCCGGCGGTGACGGGTTTGCCACTGGACGCGACAACGCTCCGCTTCAAGTCTGTGGCCCTCCCTTCAGCCGGGGCAACACCCATGAAATCCTCGACCGTCTTCAGCAAGTGCGCAAGGAAGACCGGCTTTGCCGGGACGTCGACGACCCGCTACCGCTTGTTGGATGCCGCGCTGCTTGTCGTGAATCACCAGCGTGCCAGCGAAAGCCGGGGCTTCTATGTGAATGCTGGACTCTACTTCCCAGAGCTGCTCGCGTATCCGCTCGCGCCTGACGATCTTGAAACGGCCTTCCGGTACCGCTCCAGCATTCCCACGCCCCATGTCGACTGGCGGATCGAAGAAACGCCGGGCCTGCGCCGGGCCTTCATCCAGCAGGATCTTGAAGATCTGCTCGAGGCCGGCAATCGCGACGCATTGAAGGCCCTGCTGCTCGATGCCCTGGCGGACGTGGCGGGTTTTGCGGCAGCCCATGGGAACAGGGAATCGGTGCGGCGATTGAACCGGGACGGGAACTTCCGGGCGATCATCCGCAGAGAGGTCTGAACACTGAGAGCGTGCGAACCAAGGTTTGCACCCACCGGGCGACCGCCGCCGAGCATGGCTCGACGCTACCTCTTGGTCGGCCCGCAGCTGTCGCAACCGCCACAGGCACCCGCACCGCCGCTCGCCGGCGGCGCGATCTTTCGCCCCAGCGCCTGCGCCCAGGCCGCGCGGCCCGGCTTCAGCAGGGCCAGCGCCAGCGCCCCGCGCAGCGTGCGCACGGTGCCGGGGAACTGCTTCTTCAGCACCACCCAGGCACTGACCAGCACGGCCACCGCGATGATCAGGTACTGGACCAGCAGACCGGTATCCATCAGCCGCCTCCCAGCGCCCTGGTCACTTGGTAGGTGATCAGCGCGGCCACATAGGCCGCCGCGAACAGGTAGAACGCCGCGAAGCCCATCTGCTTCCACGAGTTGGTCTCGCGCTTGATGGTGGCCAGCGTCGAGATGCACATCGGGGCGTAGATGTACCAGACCAGCAGCGACAGAGCCGTGGCCAGCGACCAGCCATCGCTGATCAACGGCGTCAGTGCCTGGCTGGCGGCATCGTCGTCGGCCGCCGACAGCGCATACACCGTCGCCAGCGACGACACCGCCACTTCACGCGCGGCCAGGCCCGGAATCAGCGCGATGCAGATCTGCCAGTTGAAGCCCAGCGGCGCGAAGAACACGGCCATCGCATGGCCGATCCGGCCCGCGTAGCTGTAGTCGATCGCCGGCAGGGTGGCATCGACCGGGGCCGCCGGGAACGACAGCAGCACCCACAGCAGGATGGTCAGCGCCAGGATGATGCCGCCGACGCGCTTGAGGAAGATCATGCCGCGCTCATACAGGCCCACCGCCAGGTCACGCACGTGCGGCAGCCGGTAGGACGGCAGCTCCAGCATCAGCGGGTGCTCGCTCTTGTCGCGGCGCCACTTCTTCATGATCCACGACATCGCCAGCGCACTGAGGATGCCGGCCGCGTACAGGCCGAACAGGACCAGGCCCTGCTGGTTGAATACCCCCCACACCGTCTTCTGCGGAATGAACGCACCGATCAGCAGCGCATACACCGGCAGGCGCGCCGAGCAGGTCATCAGCGGTGCGACCAGGATGGTGGCCAGGCGGTCACGCGGGTCCTGGATGCTGCGCGTGGACATGATGCCCGGCACCGCGCAGGCGAAGCTGGACAGCAGCGGGATGAACGAGCGGCCGGACAGGCCGGCGGCAGCCATCATGCGGTCGAGCAGGAACGCCGCACGCGGCAGGTAGCCGGATTCCTCCAGCACCAGGATGAAGAAGAACAGGATCAGGATCTGCGGCAGGAACACCACCACGCCACCGACGCCGGCGATGATGCCGTCCGTCAGCAGGCTGGCCAGCGGGCCCTCCGGCAACACGCCGCCAACGAAAGTACCGAGCCAGGCGAAGCCAGCCTCGATGCCGTCCATCAGCGGCGTCGCCCACGCGTACACCGCCTGGAAGATAAGGAACATCACCACCGCCAGGCTGATCAGCCCGAACACCGGGTGCAGCAGCCAGCGGTCCAGCGCGTCGTCGATCTTCGCGGTCCGCGCCGGCATCCGCACGGCGACTGACAGGATCTCGCGCACCCTGGCGTGGTAATCGATGCCACCTTCCGGGCCCGGCACCGGTGCATCCAGGTGCGGCACCATCGCGTCCAGGCGCTCGACCAGGGCCCTGGCCCCCTGCTTGCGCACCGCCACGGTCTCCACCACCGGTACGCCCAGCTCGCGCTCCAGCGCGGCCACGTCCACCTGGATGCCACGGCGCTGGGCCGCGTCGACCATGTTCAGGGCCACCACCATCGGCTTGCCCAGTTCGCGCAGCTCCAGCGCGAAGCGCAGGTGCAGGCGCAGGTTGGTGGCGTCGATCACGCACAGCAGCACGTCCGGCGCCGCCTCGCCCGGGTAGAAGCCCCGGCACAGGTCACGGGTGATCGCCTCGTCCAGGCTGGCCGGATGCAGGCTGTAGGCGCCCGGCAGGTCGAGCACGGCGAATTCACGGCCGGACGGCGCACGCAGGCGGCCTTCCTTGCGCTCGACGGTGACGCCGGTGTAGTTGGCGACTTTCTGCCGGCTGCCGGTCAGCTGGTTGAACAGCGCGGTCTTGCCACTGTTGGGGTTACCGACCAGCGCGATGCGCAGGGGGGCGGAGGAGGCAGTAGCGGTCATGCACGGCGTTCCTGACTGACGGCGTCGACCACGACGCGCTTGGCTTCACTGATCCGCAGCGCGAACCGGGTGAACCCGACTTGCACCAGCAGCGGCTCGCCCCCCACCGGACCCTTGGCCACCAGGCGTACTTCCTCGCCATTCACGAAACCCAGCTCGCGCAGGCGACGGGCAATGGCATCGTTGGCATGCAGGTCCTGCACGGACTCGACCACGGCCGAGGTGTGCAGCGGCAGTTCGGACAGCGTCATCTAGCGTGTTCTCTGCTGGATGTAAATGGTTCTCGATTCTAACATTCCCGCGTCGCGTCATGGCCCATGACCAACGGCCCGCTATGATCCATACAGGTACAGGTATGGAGTGACTCTGGAATCCCATGAACGATGCTTTGCAGATCGAGCGCCGCGGCGCCGTCCTCACCCTCTGGCTGAACCGGCCGGAGCTGCACAACGCCTTCGACGCCAGCCTGATCGCCCGGCTGACCGCCGCGCTGGAGGCCGCCGGGCGCGACGATTCGATCCGGGCCGTGGTGGTGGCCGGTCACGGCGCCTCCTTCTCGGCCGGTGCCGACATGCAGTGGATGCGCGGCATGGCGGCGGCCAGCGAAGCCGACAACCGTGAGGACTCGCTGGCCCTGGCACGGCTGATGCGCACCCTGGACGAGCTGCCCAGACCGACCCTGGCACGGGTCCACGGCGCGGCCTTCGGCGGCGGTGTCGGCCTGGTCGCCTGCTGCGACATCGCCATCGCCAGCACCTCGGCCCGCTTCGGCCTGACCGAAAGCCGCCTGGGCCTGCTGCCCGCCGTCATCTCCCCCTATGTGATCGAGGCCATCGGCCCCCGCCAGGCCCGTCGCTGGTTCGCCACCGGCGAGCACTTCGATGCCGACACCGCGCTGCGCATCGGCCTGGTCCATCAGCTGGTCGAGCCCGAGCGCCTGGACGAGGCGCTCGAACGCCAGCTGGCGCTGCTCGACAAGGCCGGCCCGATCGCCTCGTCCACCGCCAAGCAGCTGGTGCGGCAGGTCCGGGACAGCCATGACCGCGACGCCCTGGATCGCGATAATGCGGCCCTGATCGCGCGCCTGCGAGTCTCCGCCGAGGGCCAGGAAGGCCTGGGCGCCTTCCTCGACAAGCGCGCCCCCCATTGGGTCACGGAAGCCTGAACATGCTCGATCATCTTGGTTTGACCAGCGCCGACCTGGCGCGCAGCAAGACCTTCTTCCTGCAGGCGCTGGCGCCGCTGCAGATCGACGTGGTGATGGAAGTGAGCGCCGAACAGACCGGCGACCACGACCACGTCGGCTTCGGCAGCGACGGCAAGCCGTTCTTCTGGCTCGGCAATGGCGGCACCGCCAGCCACGGCGTGCACGTGGCCTTCGCCTGCGCCCGCCGCGCGCAGGTGGACGCCTTCCACGCCGTTGTCGCCGCCGGTGGCCGCGACAACGGCGCCCCGGGCCTGCGCCCGTGGTACCACCCGGATTACTACGCTGCCTTCGTGCTCGACCCGGACGGCAACAACATCGAGGCGGTCTGCCACCTCCCGGCCGATGGGGCAGCCGCATGAGCGATCATGTCCGCATCGTCGAGGTTGGCCCGCGTGACGGCCTGCAGAACGAAAAGCAGTCGGTGTCCACCACCGACAAGATCGAACTGATCAACCGCCTGTCGGCCACCGGCCTGCGCAGCATCGAGGCGACCAGTTTCGTCAGCCCGAAGTGGATCCCGCAGCTGGCAGACGCCGCCGAGGTCTACGCCGGCATCCAGCGCCGGCCCGGCATCCACTACCCGGTGCTGGTGCCGAACGAACAGGGCTACGACCGCGCCCGCGCGGTGGGCGTGGAGGAAGTGGCGGTGTTCACCGCTGCGTCCGAGGCCTTCAACCGCACCAACACCAATGCCGGCATCGACGAATCGCTGGCCAGGTTCGAGCCGATCCTGCGCCGCGCCGCCGCCGATGGCGTGCGCGTGCGCGGCTACGTCTCCACCGTGCTCGGCTGCCCTTACCAGGGCGAGGTGCCGCTGGCCGACGTGGTGCGGGTGGCGCGCGCGCTGCACCAGATGGGCTGTTACGAAATCTCGCTGGGCGACACCATCGGCGTCGGCACCCCGCGCAAGGCACGGGCGATGCTGCAGGCGGTCGCCGCCGAGATTCCGATGGACGCCTTGGCCGTGCACTTCCACGACACCTACGGCCAGGCCATCGCCAACATCGCCACCTGCCTGGAAGAAGGCGTGCGCGTGGTCGACAGCGCCGTGTCCGGTGCCGGTGGCTGCCCGTATGCGAAGGGGGCCAGCGGCAACGTCGCCAGCGAGGACGTGGTCTACCTGCTGCAGGGCCTGGGCCTGGACAGCGGCGTGGACCTGCCGGCACTGGCCGAGACCGGCCGCTGGCTGGCTGGCCTGCTCGGCCGCGCCACCGCCAGCCGCACCGGGCAGGCGCTGGCAGCGACCGGCTGAGCACCCCGCTGCGCCGCTCCTGCCGGGGCGGCGCAGTGCACAACGGCGGCGGTCGCCGCTTCCGTTAGAATCGGCGGTTCTCGAACCTGCAGGACCGTTCAATGCAGCTGTCTTCCGTACGTGCCGTGATCACTGGCGGCGTCTCCGGCCTCGGCCTGGCCGTGGCCCAGCACCTCGTCGCCCAGGGCGGCAAGGTGGCCCTGTTCGACCTCAACGATGACAAGGGCGCTGCCGCCGTCACCGCATTGGGTGCCGACAAGGCCCGCTATTTCAACGTCAACGTCAGCGATGAGTCGGCCGTGGCTGCGGCCATCGACCAGGCCCGCGATTTCCTCGGCGGCCTGAACGTGGCGATGAACTGTGCCGGCATCCTCGGCGCCGGCCGCGTGCTGGGCAAGGAAGGCCCGATGCCGCTGGCCGCTTTCCAGGGCACGGTGATGGTCAACCTGGTCGGCAGCTTCAACGTGGCCAAGGCCGCGGCCAACCGCATGCAGCACAACGACGCCGGCGAAGACGGCGAGCGCGGCGTGATCATCAACACCGCCAGCATCGCCGCCTATGAAGGCCAGATCGGCCAGGCCGCGTATGCGGCCAGCAAGGGCGGCGTGGTGTCGATGACGCTGCCGATGGCGCGCGAGCTGTCGCGCTTCGGCATCCGCGTCAACACCATCGCCCCGGGCGTGTTCTGGACGCCGATGGTCGATGGCATGCCCGAAGCCGTGCAGCAGTCGCTGGCCGCCTCGATCCCGTTCCCGTCGCGGCTGGGCAAGCCGGAAGACTTCGCCAGCCTGGTCGGCTTCATCCTCGGCAACACCTACCTCAACGGCGAGACCATCCGCCTGGACGGCGCCACCCGCCTCGCTCCGAAGTGATTCCCCCCGGGCGCCGGGACGGCGCCCTCCCCCAACGACCTAGATCACCATGAAAGCCAACGACATCAAGAAGGGCAACGTCGTCGAGTACAACAACGGCGTGTACCAGATCCGCGACATCGAGCGCAGCTCGCCGCAGGGTCGCGGCGGCAACGTGCGCTTCCGCTTCATCATGTACAGCGTGCCGGGCGGCAACAAGCTCGATGCCAGCTTCGATGCCGACGACAACCTGGTCGAGGTCGAACTGCTGCGCCGCCAGTCCACCTATTCGTACAAGGACGGCGATGCCTTCGTGTTCCTCGATGACGAGGACTACACCCCCTACACCCTGGACGCGGACGTGATCGGCGATGACGCCGGCTACATCACCGACGGCCTGACCGGCATCTACGTGCAGGTGATCGACGAGCAGCCGGTGGCGATCCAGCTGCCGGCCTCGGTGGTGCTGGAAGTGATCGAGACCCCGCCGGAACTGAAGGGCGGCACCGCGACCAAGCGCCCGAAGCCGGCCAAGCTCAACACTGGCATCGAGATCATGGTGCCGGAGTACATCGTCAACGGTGAACGCGTGCTGGTGAACACCGCCACCGGCGAATTCGCCGGTCGCGCCGACTAAGCGCTTTCGCTGATCGGCAGCCTGTCCCTGCCTGCGGCAAGTTCACCGCAGGCAGCGGGCAGCGCATCGGATGCAGCAGCCGTGTAGAGCCGAGCGCGGGCTCGGCTCCACAGGAAGCTTACGGCTGCTGTGTACCGAAGTTGCCGCAGCCGTGGTACTGGCGGGTGCCGATGGTCAGATTCACCTTGGCCTCGAACGCCTCGCCGCTCATGTCGTCCTGGCAGGAGGTGCGCTGGAAGCTGAGCTTGACGTCGGTGCCATCGGATGCTTTGCCGCTCCATCCGTCAGCGCCCTGGGTGGGCTGGGCGACGTCGAAGCGGCGCTCGCCATAATCGACTTCCACCTGCAGGCCCGGCGCGTCGCCATCGACGACCGCCAACCAGCCCGGCTCGTTGCCCGTGGCGCGGAACGCGGCCGTGCCCGCGCTGCCATCGCCTTCGGTCGCTTCGACCGCATGGCACTCGCGGTCCGTCTCGCCCTTCAGGCTCAACAGGCCGTCATCGCTGCCCTTGGTCCAGAAGCTGTTGCCCTGGCCATCGCTGTACTTGGCGCCGGATGCCGCGCGCTCGGAGGTCATGGCGAAGGTACGGTCGCCGATCACCACGGTCGCCGCATCCTCGCCATTGAAGGTCGCGCGCACGCCCAGGTCACCGCATTGATAGTCGGTCTCGCTGCCGCCGCCCTTGGCGCCGGGGTCCGGCTGCGGCGTGGCAGGCGGGGTGTCATTGCCGGCGGCGGGTGCCTGAGCCGGCTGGCACGCGGCCAGCACCAAGCCGAGGGAGGCCGCCAACAGACTGGGAACTACACGCATGGCTCGACTCCTTGTCGAAACTACAGAGACGCTCGACCCTACCACCTTGCGGTGAGCAGGGCCTGAAAGCGGCCTGACCGCACTCACGCGGCCAACACCGCCATCGACAGCAACCGGGCGCCGCTGTCTCCAGAACTGCAGGTCCAGACCCGCAGCAGGCGCAGTTTCAACTCGCGCTCCCGGCCCTGCCAATGCACCACCCCGTGCACATCGCCGGACAGCAACGCCAGGCGGCCACACAGCAGCGTTTCCACCGCGTGCAGGCGCAGGCTCCGCACCTGCAGGCCACCGGCACGCCACGCTCCCAGCCACGGCAGGTCGCGCATCCGGCCACCGTGGCCATCCATCATGAACAGGGCTGGCGATAGCAGCGTGGCCAGCGCATCGTGATCATTCTCCAGCAGTGCCGTGCACAGGCGCTGCTCCAGCGCCATCAACTGGGGCTCGTGCAGATCTTCAACGCTGTTGCGTTCCATCCACGGTTCCTTCCGGCATCGGCCGGCGCCTGCGCAGCCGCTGCGCGATCCACTGCCGCGCGCGCTGCACCACTACATAGAAGACCGGCACGAAGAACACCGCCAGCACGGTCGCACTGACCATGCCGCCGAACACACCGGTTCCAATCGCCTGCTGGGTTTCCTTCGACGCGCCCTGCGCAAGCATCAGCGGCACCACGCCCAGCGCGAACGCCAGCGAGGTCATCACGATCGGCCGCAGGCGCAGCCGCGCCGCCTCAAGCGCTGCTTCAACCAGGCCGCGACCCTGCTGCTGCAACTGGCGCGCGAACTCGACGATGAGGATCGCGTTCTTCGCCGACAGCCCGATCACGGTGATCATGCCGACCTTGAAGAACACGTCGTTGGGCATGCCACGCAACAGCACCGCAGCAACCGCACCGAGCAGGCCCAGTGGCACCACCAGCATCACCGCCAGCGGGATCGACCAGCTCTCGTACAGTGCCGCCAGCACCAGGAACACCACCAGCATCGACAGCAGCAACAACCACGGTGCCTGCTGTCCCGATTCGCGCTCCTGCAGCGACTGGCTGGTCCACTGCAGGGCAAAACCGGACGGCAGCTTGTGCGCCAACCGCTCCATCTCCGCCATGGCCTGGCCGGTCGATACGCCGGAGGCCGGTGCGCCGGACAGATTCAACGCCGGGAAGCCGAGATAGCGCTGCAGCTGCAGCGGCGCCTCGGTCCAGTGCGGGGTGACCAGCTCGGACAGCGCCACCATGCCGCCTTCGCTGTTGCGCACGTACAGCTTCAGCACATCCTCCAGTTCCATCCGGTGGGGTGCGTCGGCCTGCAGGATCACCTGCTGCAAGCGGCCCTTGTTGGGGAAATCGTTGACGTACTGCGAGCCCATCGCCGCCGACAGCGTGCTGCTGATGTGCTCGAAGCCCACCCCCATCGCCTCGGCCTTGGCCCGATCGATGTCCAGCCGCACGCTGGTGCCGGCCGGCAGGCCGTCGGCATGCACCTCCGACAGCAGCGGACTGGCCTCGGCCAGCTTCAACAGCTGCTGCAGGGCCGCGCGCAGTTCGGCCTGGCTCTGCCCGGTGCGCGCCTGCAGGGCCAGCGAGAAGCCGGACGATCGGCCCAGGCTGTCGATGGCGGGCGGCATCACGCTCATCACCTCGCCCTCGGCAACCGCCGCCATCGCCTTCTGCGCGGCCTCCACTTCGCCGGCCGCGGTGGCCCCTGCACGCTCACCCCAGTCCTTCAGCATCGTATAGGTCAGCGCTGCGCTCGGGCCGGAACCGGAGAAGCTGTAGCCGAGGATCGCCTGGTTGGAGCCGATGCCCGGCCGCGAGGCCACATGGCGTTCGTAGGCTTCGACCACCGCCAAGGTGCGTTCGGCCGTCGCCTCGGCCGGCAACTGGATCGAGGTCATGAAATAACCCTGGTCCTCCTCCGGCAGGAACGCGCCCGGCAGCCAGTGCAGGCCCAGCAGTAGCGCCACGACCAGCGCCGCGAACACGCCCATCACCCGCCCGCTCCGCTGCAGCACCGAAGCAACACCACGCTGGTAACGCCCGGTCATCCGCTCGAAGCCGCGATTGAAGGCACCGAACAACCCGCCGCGGCCATGATGGTCATGGGTGCTCGGGCGCAGCAGCGTCGCGCACAGCGCCGGGGTCAGGCTCAACGCCAGCAGCGCCGAGAACAGGATCGACACCGCCATCGCCACGGTGAACTGGCGGTAGATAGCGCCCACCGAGCCGCTGGCCAGCGCCATCGGGATGAACACCGCGGTCAGCACCAGGGTGATGCCGATCACCGCACCGGTCAGCTCGCGCATCGCCTTGAGGGTGGCCTCGCGCGGGGGCAGGCTCTCCTCGGCCATGATCCGTTCCACGCCTTCGACCACGACGATTGCATCATCGACGATGATGCCGATCGCCAGCACCATGCCGAACATGGTCAGCACGTTGATCGAGAAGCCCAGGGCCAGCATCACCGCGAAGGTCCCCAGCAGCGCGATCGGTGCCACCAGCGCTGGAATCAGCGTGTAGCGCCAGTTCTGCAGGAACAGGTACATCACCGCGAACACCAGCAGCATCGCCTCCAGCAGGGTCTGCACCACCTTCTGGATCGAGATCTTCACGAAGGGTGCGGTATCGAACGGAATGCTCGACTCCACCCCGCGCGGCAGCAGCGGTGCCAGCTCGGCCATCCGCTCGCGCACCGCCGCGGCCGTGCGCACCGCGTTCGCGCCCGGGCGCAGCTGCACGCCGGCGGCGGTGGCCGGGTGACCGTCCTCGCGGGTACCCCAGGCGTAGCTCTGCGCGCCCAGCTCGACGCGGGCGACATCGCCCAGCAGTACACGCGAACCGTCGGCCCCGGCGCGCAGCACGATGGCGGCGAACTGCTCCGGCGTGGACAGCTGGCCATCGGCGCTCAACGGCACGGTGATGCGCTGGCCCGGCACACCCGGCGAATCGCCGATGCGCCCCGGAGAGATCTCCAGGTTCTGCTGCTCGATGGCCGTGGCCACATCAGTGATGGTCAGGCCGTAACCGGTCAACCGGGCCGGGTCCAGCCACACGCGCATCGCCTGTTCGGCGCCGAACAGCTGCACGCGGCCGACGCCATCGATGCGGCGCAGCTCCTCGATGATGTTGCGGGCCATGAAGTCGCCCAGCGCCGCTTCGCTGACGCTGGCATCCGGTGAGCGCAGGCCGACCAGCATGAGGAAGCCGGAATCGGCGGCCTCCACGAACAGGCCGTTCTGGCGCACGCTGCGTGGCAGGCGTGGCTCGATCGCCTTGATCCGGTTCTGCACGTCCACCTGCGCCAGCTCCGGGTCGGTCCCCGGCTTGAAGGTGGCCGTGATCGACGCTTCACCGGAGGTATCCACCGACGATTCGAAGTACAGCAGATGCTTGACGCTGGACAGCTCGCGCTCGATCAGGCCGACCACGGCGTCGTTCAGCGTCTGCGGGCTGGCGCCCGGATAGCTGGCGTAGATGCTGACGCTGGGCGGCGCAACGGCCGGATAGCGCTCCACCGCCAGCCGCGGGATCGCCAGTACGCCGGCCAGGATGATGAAGATCGCCAGCACCCAGGCGAACACCGGGCGATCGATGAAAAAACGTGCCATGTTGGATTTCCCTGGAGGGACCGGCCCGGGAAAGGCTCAGCCCTGGCTGCCGGCCTGCACGGCACCGGCGCTGGCGACTGGCCTGTGCCAGTCGCGTGCATCGACCACCACGCCTTCCTGCAGGCGTTCCTGGCCCTCGACCACCACTTTCTCGCCCGCCTTCAGGCCAGAGCGCACCAGCCATTGCCGGTCGACGCTGCCGTCCACCTCCAGCGTGCGGATCACCGCCTTGCCGTCGCCGCCGATCACCCAGGCATAGGCCTGGCCACCGGCGCTGCGCAGGACCGCCTGCTGCGGCACGGTCAGGGCACTGGCCGGCGCGCCGCGTGGCACCCGCGCGCGCACGTACATGCCAGGCAGCAGCTGGCGGCGTGGGTTGTCGACCAGGATGCGGAGGATCACGTCTCCCGTTCGCGCATCGACGTTGATGCCGGAAAACAGCAGCGTGCCACGCTCGGGCAAGGGCTTGCCAGCGGCGCCGATGATCGTCACCGGCAGTTCGCCGGCACCGCCCGCACTGCGCTGCAGCGATTCCAGCTGCGCGGCGGGCTGCCGCACATCGACGTAGACCTGGTCGATCTGCTGCACCACCGCCATGGGCTCGGAATCGGCCACGTCGACCAGCGCGCCTTCGGTCACCAGCGCCTGGTCGATGCGACCGGCAATCGGTGCGCTGACCGTCGCATGGCGCAGGTCGAGCTGGCGACGCGCCAGGATGGCGCGTGCCTCGTTCACGGCGGCACGGGCCTGTTCGTAATCGGCGCTGGCGTCGTCGCGATGCTGCTGGCTGACCGCCTGCGCGGCGGCCAATGCATGCAGGCGCTGCGACTGAACGCGGCTGCGGGCCAGCGCGGCCTCAGTGCGCTGCAGCGCGGCCAATGCCGAATCGACATCGGCACGGAACGCTGCCGGGTCGATCTGGAACAGGGCCTGGCCGGCACTGACTTCCGCGCCCTGTTCGAACAGGCGCCGCTGCACGATGCCGCCCACCTGGGCTCGGATCTGCGCGGTGCGCACCGCCGCCACGCGGCCGGGCAGTTCGTCATCGCGCTGCACCACCTGCGGACCCACGCTCACCACGCTGACACGCGGCGCCGGTTCCGGGGTGGCTTCGGGGGAGGAGCAGGCCGTCATGGCCAAGGCAAGGGCCGCGATCAACGCGACCGGAGTCCTGAAGGTTCTCATTGCTGTGCACAATGCCGCGCAGGCGGCGGATAGGTTCTGAAGCGCGCAGTGTGCGTGGCGATGATGGGGTTTCGATGGAGGAAGTGTGGAGATACGATGGAGGCAAGCACCTTACGGCCCCGCCCTGCATGCATGCCTCACCCGCCCTCGCCGCCCTCGTCCTGATTGTCGAGGATGAGGTCGAGATCGCCGACATCCTTACCGCCTACCTGGAACGCGAAGGCCTGCGTACCCTGCGTGCCGCCGATGGCCACAGCGCACTGGATCTGCATCGCAGCGCCCGCCCCGACCTGGTCCTGCTCGATGTGCAGCTGCCGCGCCTGGATGGCTGGAGCGTACTGACCCAGCTGCGCCAGCGTGGCGAGACGCCGGTGATCATGCTGACCGCATTGGACCAGGACCTGGACAAGCTGACCGCGCTGCGGATGGGCGCCGACGACTACGTGGTCAAGCCGTTCAACCCGGCCGAGGTGGCCGCGCGCGTGCGCGCCGTGCTGCGGCGGACGTTGCGGGCCTCGCGGGTGGATGCACCCACTGCGCTGCGGGTCGGCCCACTGCTGATCGATTCGGCCACCCATGCCGTGCACGTCGAGGGCGAAGGCTACAGCCATGAAGTACTGCTCACCCTCACCGAGTTCAAGCTGCTGCACTGCATGGCGCTGGCGCCCACGCGCATCTTCAGCCGTAGCGAACTGATGCATGAATGCCTGCCGGAAAGCGAAGCGCTGGAGCGCACCGTCGACAGCCATGTCAGCAAGCTGCGCCGCAAGCTCGACGAAGTGGGCATGGTCAACGTGCCGGCCAGCGTGCGCGGCGTCGGCTACCGGCTGATGGCCGACCGCTGATGGCCCGCCTGCGCCGCTCCGGGCTCAGCCGCCACATCATCGTGTCGATGTCGCTGATGGTGATCGGCGTCATCGTGATGATGATCCTGTCGTCGTGGCTGCTGTATGCGGTGCTGGTCGAATTCTTCCCCGGCAGCACCGAAGAGCCCGAAAGCTGGCTGCCGACCGGGCCGGAGCTGGCATGGATGGTCGGCGTGATCCTGACCGGACTGGCGCTGGCCCTCGCTGCTTCATTCCGCCTGGCCCATCGCATCCTGTCGCCGTTGAATTCGGTGGTGGACAGCGTGCGCGCGCTTGCCGGCGGCGACCTCGGCGCACGTGCCAGCGCCGAGGAGAATTCCCCCGGCGAAGTGGCCACCCTGGTCGAGGATTTCAACGCAATGGCGCGCCGCCTGCAGCACATGGAGAGCGAGCGCGCGATGTGGCACGCGGCCATCGCCCATGAGCTGCGCACGCCGGTGACGATCCTGCGTGGTCGCCTGCAGGGGCTGGCCGAGGGTGTGTTCCAGCCGGACGAGTCGCAGTTCCGCAGCCTGCTTGCGCAGGTCGAAGGACTGTCGCGCCTGATCGAGGACCTGCGCGTGCTGAGCCTGTCCGACAACGCACGGCTGGATGTACGCCGCGCGCGCACCGACGTGGTGGCCGAGGTGCACTCGGTGATGACGTTGGTCGACCCGCAGTTCCGCGCCGCCGGTTTCGTGCTCGAACTGGAAACCACCCGTGAGGAGCACAACGCGCACTGTGATCCCACGCGCCTGCGCCAGGCGTTGCTGGCATTGCTGGAGAACGCGCGCCGCTATGCCAGCCCGGGCAAGGTGCGCATCGCCGTGCATGACACGCCGGGCCACGTGCAGGTGGCAATCGAGGATGAGGGCCCGGGCATCGATCCGGCACTGCACGCGGACATCTTCACGCCGTTCACGCGCGCCGACGGCTCGCGCTCACGCCAGGGCGGTGGCAGCGGGCTGGGCCTGGCGGTGGTCAAGGCGATTGCCGATGCGCACGGTGGCCAAGCCTACTGCACGCCGGGCAGCGCCGGCGGCAGTCGCTTCGTCATCGAACTGCCGCGCCAGTAGCCGGAGCCGCGGCCTGTGCCCGCAGCCGTGCACCGAGCGCGGCCAGGTTCGCGTCGATCGCATCCATTTCCTCGCGTTGCCGCACCGGCAGCTGCTGGCGCAGCCGCGAACGCAAGGCCTGCCATGCCGGTACGGCCTGTGCGCTGGCCGTGGCCACGGCCGTGGACAGCAGTGCCTGCTCGTCGGCCAGCGGCAACCCGTAGCCGCCATCCTGCAGCAGCGTACCGGGGCGCAGCCATTGCCCGCCCTGCTCCAGCAACGCGCGCAGGCTGCGGGTTTCTGCGCTGTCCGGCGCCGCCAGCAGCTGCCGCTTGAGCACGTCGCGCGCGCGCAGCTCGGCGCGCCGCTGCGCGGCCTGTTCCAGCAGAAGCAGGCCGGCACTGGCGCGCAGGTCACCCTGCAGCAGCCACGGCGCGCGCTGCCGTGCCGGCAGCTTCAGCCAGCCGTGCACATCACGGGCGGGCAAGGCCAGCTGCGCCGCCGCCACTGCGAACAACTGCTGGTACTGGTCGCGCGCCGAAGCGAAGTAATACCCCTGCGCCTGTGCTGCGCTGCGATCGGCCAGCACGCGCTCATCGAGCGCATCCAGCCGTACCAGTCGCCGTTTCAGGCCACGCGGGCTCAGCTGGGCCAGCCCGGCCTCGCCCAGCCGTGGCACACCGGCCTGCAGCAGCTTCGCGGTTTCCACTGCGCAGTTGTTGCTGACGAAGTAATAGCGCCCGTCATAGCTCCAGTGCACCTGGGCGGTCCGCTCCAGAAGGCTGGCGATCTCCTCGCGGTGCAGCCGCAACGGCAGCGACTGCAGCCCGCGCAGTTCCACCTTGGTGTATTCGTCCACCACCTGCTGCAGCGGCAGCACGAACAGGCGCGACGGGTAGCCGCCGGTGAGGCCGCGCCAGTTGGATATCTGCACGTCGCCGACGAAGGCGCGGAAGGACAACACGCGGTGGTGCTCCAGGTCCAGGCGGCAGTCCGGTCCCGGCGCGCGGCCCGGTTTGCAGATCACCAGCCGCAGCATGCTGTGCCCCCAGCGGCTCATCGGCTGCGCACTGCCTTCGGCGAACAGGTAGTCCACGGCGTAGACGCGGGCGGGATCGAGCTGCAGCAGCGATGCCGCGCCCTCTTCCGATTCGGCCTGCAGCAACGGCAACGCTGCGGCACACTGCGGTTGCGGCAGCGAGGGCGGCGCTCCGAAGTGGGCCTGGTACCACTGCGCCAGCGCCGGGCGCCGGCAGGCGAACGTGCTGTCGAGCACGAAGTGCTCGGCGTTCACCGCCAGGTATTCGGCGGGGTCCTTCCGTTCATAGGCATCGGGGCTGCGGTCACGGAAATCGTTGTCGCCACGACCGAGGTGCCAGGGTTTGCGCTGCCAACCGGCCAGGTCACGCCAGCGCGCACTGCGCGACCAGTTCGCGCCGCCGCGGTCGGCAACGTGGGTCAGCTCATGCACCAGCGCGCTGCGTCGCGCGCGCCGCGCACCCGGCACCGCCTCGTCCAGCAGGTCGCGGCGCAGCGCGATGCGCCCGCCGAAGGCACGGCCATGTACATCGACCGGCAGGTCATCGCTCCAGCGCACCTGGACCTGCGCCGGCAATGCGCGCAGCAGGCCCTCGGGCAGCAATGACTGCACATCGGCGAGCGTCTGCGACGCCGCCTGCCGTTGGGCAGGGCTCAACCCTGCCGGGTCCAGCTGCAGGCGATCAGCTGCGTGCGCGACGTGGGCGGCCAGCAGTAGAGCCACGCCATGCGTGGCGGCGTTCCGTACAGATGTCATGCAGTTGCCAGCCAGCGGCCGGCACTACCCGAAGGCCGGATCAACGCGCCAGCAGTGAGCGGGCCAGTTCCAGGTCGCTCTGCTGCTGCGCGGCGGCGCTCTGCTCACGCAGGTGGGCCAGTGCGGCCTGCAGGCGGGCGCCGCGGATCTGGCCGTCGCTGGCGACGAAGGCAGCGGCGTCGTCGCGTGCCGCCAGCACCACCTTGTCGTCACCCGAGCTGCTGCCCGAGGAACCGGAAGAGGCACCGGTCGCCGAACCGGCCGAGGTGCCGGCGAAGCTGGAAGCAAAGCCGGCCAGCGGCAGGGACAGCAGGGCGAGCAGCAGGATCGGACGGGTCATCGGTTCGAAGCCGGTTGTGAGGATCCGTGGAGCGTAACGGGTGCGTGAAGGATTTGCCCGGTTCAGGCGTCAAACAGCTTGCCGGGATTCAGCCGCGCTTGGGGATCGAACGCGCGTTTGACTGCTTTCATCAGCGCGATCTCGGCCGGGCCGCGGGTACTGTCCAGGTAGCCCTTCTTGACCAGGCCGATACCGTGCTCGGCCGAGATGCTGCCATCGAAGCGCGCCAGTACCTGCGCCAGCAGCTTCGTTACCTGCTCGCACTGCGCGACGAAATCGGCGTCGCTGGTGTCGTCGGGCTTGAGCACGTTGATGTGCAGGTTGCCGTCGCCGATATGGCCGAACCAGACCACGTCGAAATGCGGGTAAGCCTGCCCGATCAGTGCCTGGGTCTCGGCCAGGAACGCCGGCATCGCCGAGATCCGCACCGAGACATCATTCTTGTAGGGCTTGTAGCGCGCCAGCGATTCGGTGATGCCTTCGCGCAGGCGCCACAGCTGGGCGGCCTGGGCGTCGCTGGCACTGATCACCCCGTCGCTGACCCAGCCGTTGCCCATGCAGTCCTCGAAGGCCGCCATCGCCGCCGCTTCCTGCGCTTCGTCGTTGGCGGCGAACTCGGTGACCACGTAATACGGGTGCACCTCGTCGAACGGTGCCTGGGCGCCATGCGCCAGCACGTGCTCCAGCGCCCGGTCGGTAAAGAATTCGAAGGCCTGCAGCTGCAACCGCGCGCGGAACGCGGCGAATACCTGCATCAGCACTTCGAAGCTGGGCAGCGCCAGCAGCATCACGTTGCTGGCCGGCGGCGGATCGGTCAGCTTCACCGTCGCTTCGACGATCACGCCCAGCGTGCCTTCCGAACCGATCAGCAGCTGGCGGAAGTCATAGCCGCTGGAGTTCTTGATCAGGCCCTTGTTGAGCTCCAGCAGTTCGCCGCTGGCGGTAACCACCTTCAGCCCGGCGATCCACTCGCGGGTGTTGCCGTAGCGGATCACGCGGATGCCGCCGGCATTGGTGGCGATGTTGCCGCCGATCGTGCACGACCCGCGCGCGGCGAAGTCCACCGGGTAGATCAGGCCGTGGTCCAGCGCGGCGTTGTGCACGGCCTCCAGCGGCATGCCGGCCTGCACCACCAGGGTGCGATCGACCGCGTCGTAGGCCAGCGCCTTGTTCATCCGCTCCAGGCTGAGCACCAGCTCGCCATTGGCCGCCACCGCGCCACCGGAAAGGCCGGTGCGGCCACCGGACGGCACCACGGGCACGCCCTCGCCCGCGCTCCAGCGCATCACCGCCTGCACTTCCTCGACCGTGGCCGGCAGTGCGATCGCCAGCGGCGCCGGCGTCCAGCGCCGGGTCCAGTCACGCCCGTAATGCTCCAGGTCGGCCGGGTCGGTCTTCAGCTTCAGGCCGGGACAGGCCTGCTGCAGCGAGGCAATGCGGGAATCGGTCATGACGGTCCAGCGCGGTGCGTGAAGAACGGGCAAGCGTGCCAGCGGCACGCGCCAGCGTCCAGCCCCGCAGCCGTACAGATAGCTACGGATGCAACCAATTGCGCACTGCACCATGGGCGTTGCGATCTGGCATAGTGGTCAGCCCCTGTCCCACTGGCCGTGTTGCCCCATGTCGCCGAAGAAGACCTCGTTCCCCAAGCAGGATATCCGCGTGCTGTTGCTGGAGGGGGTCAGCCAGACCGCCGTGGAGGTGTTCAGCGCCGCCGGCTACAGCCAGATCGAGGCGCACACCAAGGCACTGCCCGAGGACGAACTGAAGGCGCGCATCGCCGAGGCGCACATCGTCGGCATCCGTTCGCGCACCCAGCTCAGCGCCGAGGTGCTGGCCGAGGCCAAGCGCCTGATCGCGGTGGGCTGCTTCTGCATCGGCACCAACCAGGTCGACCTGGACGCGGCCGAGCTGGCCGGCATCCCGGTGTTCAATGCGCCCTACTCCAACACCCGCAGCGTGGCCGAGCTGGTGATCGCCGAGGCGATCATGCTGACCCGTGGCATTCCGCAGAAGAACGCCGAATGCCATCGCGGCGGCTGGTCGAAGTCGGCCAGCGGCAGCCATGAGGTGCGTGGCAAGACCCTGGGCATCATCGGCTATGGCCACATCGGCACCCAGGTCGGCGTGCTGGCCGAATCGCTGGGCATGCAGGTGATCTTCCACGACGTGGAAACCAAGCTGGCGCTGGGCAATGCGCGTGCCGCGGCGAGCCTGGACGACCTGCTGGCCCGCGCCGACATCGTCACCCTGCACGTGCCGGAGACCCCGGCCACGCAGTGGATGATCGGCGGCACCGAGCTGGCGAAGATGCGCAAGGGCGCGCACCTGATCAACGCCGCGCGTGGCACCGTGGTCGACATCGATGCACTGGACGCTGCGCTGGCCAGCGGCCACGTCGGCGGTGCCGCGCTGGACGTGTTCCCGGTCGAACCGAAGGGCAATGGCGATATCTTCGAGTCGCCGCTGACCCGCCACGACAACGTGATCCTGACCCCGCACGTGGGCGGCAGCACGCTGGAAGCGCAGGACAACATCGGCGTGGAAGTGGCGGCCAAGCTGGTGCGCTACAGCGACAACGGCAGCACCCTGTCGGCGGTCAACTTCCCGGAAGTGACCCTGCCCGAGCACGAAGACAGCCTGCGCCTGCTGCACATCCACCAGAACGTGCCGGGCGTGCTGTCCAGGGTCAACGAGATCTTCTCGCGCCACAACGTCAACATCGACGGCCAGTTCCTGCGCACCGACCCGAAGGTGGGCTACGTGGTGATCGACATCACCGCCAGCGAGGCGCAGGCCGCCGCCGTCCGCGACGAACTGGCCGCGATTCCGGGCACGCTGCGGACGCGCATCCTGTATTGAGCAAGGCGTCGCCGGGCATGCCCCGGCGGATTGCTTCCGGCGTCGCACCATCCACGCATGGCGTGGATGGAAAACCTCAGAACCTTACGGCGTGGAGGTTCTTGTAAAAGTCCCAATGGATCAGAACCCTGTCTTCCATCGACAGGAACAGCGTATCGACGAAATCCAGCTCCTCGGCATGAACCAGCCAGTCCTGCAGGCGGCTGCCCAGCGAAGGTACCGCCCCATCCACCTGGACAACCGTCAACGCAGCCTCGCTTGGCAAGCCAACAGCATCTGCAATGGCGCTCAACTCCTGCGCCAGCCGCTCCCGCCCCACCCCGGGGACCTCCAGGCGCGATGGCACGCGCTCCCAGTCGATGGATGTGATGACTGGCAATGCAGCCTTGATCATCGCAAGGGCAGCATCCTGCTTCGCCTCGCCACAGGCATGAGCCGCAACAAACGCGGCACAGCCGTCCGAGAGCATCAACGTGCCAGCCATCGGCGCGCCATGCGCTGCATGGATTCATCCGACGCCGGGTCGGCCGCGACCTCGGTTACCGGCCGCCAGGCCAGCTCCAGCGATTCCTCGCTGAGCACGAATGCCTCGCCACCGAGCGCCCGGATCACGAAACGCACGTCGTAGTGCCAGTGCCCCGGCACATCCTTGCGCTCGGGAATCCAGTGCTTGTCCAGATCGAAGATGGCGGGGTCTTCCAGTACCAGGCCGCTCAGACCGGACTCCTCCTCGGCTTCCTTCAGCGCCACCCGGGCCAGGTCGCGGTCACCGTCGGCGTGGCCGCCCAGCTGCAGCCAGCGCTGCAGCTTGCGATGGTGGGTCAGCAGCAGGCGCTGGCCGTCGGCGCTGACCAGCCAGCAGCTGGCGGTGAAGTGGCCGGCCAGCCGCTCACGCCGGAACGGATCCTGCGGATCATCCAGCAATGTGCCGAATTCGGCAGCCAGGGCGTCGTGGGCGGGATCGCGGCGCGCGTAGTCGCGGAGCAGGCCGCGCAGGCGATCGTCAAGCGCGGCAAGGGTTTCGACGGTCTGGCTCATGAATGGGGGCAGTTCGGAAAAATACTGCTCATTATCGCCGTTCATTGTTGCGATTGCGCTTGTGCGTTGGCTTCAGCTTTGGCTAAGGTACAGCGGGCCGTTCGCACGGCCTTCACCATTCAAGGCAGCCGGCAACGTATCGGCCGCCCACCCCATCCGATCACTAGGAAGTACTGCATGCTGAAAGCTCTGTTGAGGGTCAAGCCGGTCGAGCCGGCCGGGCACGTCGATGCCGGCGAACCCATCGAAGGCAGCCTGGACGGCGAAGCCACGTTGAAACGGACCCTCACGGCTAAACACCTCATCCTGCTGGGCGTGGGTGCGGTGATCGGCGCAGGCATCTTCGTGCTGACCGGCCAGGCCGCAGCCAACCACGCGGGCCCGGCGGTGATGCTGTCGTTCGTGCTGGCCGGTTTCGCCTGTGCGCTGGCAGGCCTGTGCTATGCCGAGTTCGCGGCGATGATGCCGGTCTCCGGCAGTGCCTACTCCTATTCCTATGCCACCCTCGGCGAAGGCATGGCCTGGTTCATCGGCTGGTGCCTGGTGCTGGAGTACCTGTTCGCCTCAGCGTCGGTCGCGGTGGGCTGGTCGGCCTACCTGATCAGCTTCATCACCACCACGCTGCACATGCCCTTCCCGGACCTGCTCAGCGCCGCGCCCATCGCCTGGACCGGCAGCGAGTTCGTCTCCTCCGGCAAGCTGTTCAACCTGCCGGCGGTGCTGATCGTGGCGGCGGTATCCGGCCTGCTGTACGTGGGCGTGACCCAGTCGGCGTTCGTCAACGCGATCATCGTGGCGATCAAGGTCACCGTCATCTGCCTGTTCATCGGCATCGGCGCGGCCCACATCGACCCGGCCAACTGGCACCCGTTCATTCCGGAAAACACCGGCGTGCCGGGTGAGTTCGGCTGGAGCGGCATCTTCCGCGCCGCCACCATCGTGTTCTTCGCGTACATCGGCTTCGATGCGGTCTCCACCGCTGCCGGTGAAACCAAGGACCCGCAACGCAACATGCCGATCGGCCTGCTCGGCTCGCTGGCCGTGTGCACCATCGTCTACATCATCGTCTGTGCGGTGCTGACCGGCATGATGCCGTACCACCTGCTGGGCACCGACAAGCCGGTGGCGACCGCGCTGGAGCCGTACCCGACCCTGTCCTGGCTCAAGACGTTCGTGGAAGTCGGCGCCATCGCCGGCCTGTCCTCGGTGGTGCTGGTGATGATGATGGGCCAGACCCGCATCGCCTACACCATCTCCCGCGACGGCCTGCTGCCGAAGTTCTTCGGCAAGGTCCACGCCCGCTTCCGCACCCCGTACGTCGCCACCATCGTGGTCGGCGTGATCGCTGCCGCGCTGGCCGGCCTGGTGCCGCTGAACGTGCTCGGCGAACTTGTCTCGATGGGTACCCTGCTGGCCTTCGCCACGGTCTGCATCGGCGTGCTGGTGCTGCGCTATTCCAAGCCGGACCTGCACCGCCCGTTCCGCGTGCCGATGGTCTGGATCATCTGCCCGCTCGGCGCGGCCACCTGCCTGTTCCTGTTCTGGCAGGCGTTCGTGGTGCACTGGCACCTGTTCGTTGGCTGGACGCTGCTCGGCCTGCTGATCTACCTGGGCTACGGCATCCGCAACAGCAAGCTCGCCAAGTCGCCCTGATCCGCCTTCGGGCCGGCCTCGCGCCGGCCCGTCCGTTTTCCCGCGCGCCGCCCATGGCGCGCTTCGACAAGACCACCACACATGTTCAAGCAACTGTGGGCCACCAAGCATCCGCATGCCGCCCATGAAGACGCCAACGGCCTGAGCCTGCGTCGCCACCTTGGCCCCTGGGGGCTGACCGCGCTCGGCATCGGCGCGGTGATCGGCGGAGGCATTTTCGTCATCACCGGCCAGGCCGCCGCCAACCACGCCGGCCCGGCGATCATGCTGTCCTTCGTGCTGGCCGCCGTCTGCTGCGCCTTCTGCGCGCTGGCCTATGCCGAATTCGCCTCGATGGTGCCGGTCTCCGGCAGCGCCTACACCTACACCTACGCCACCTTCGGCGAGCTCTCGGCCTGGTTCATCGGCTGGATGCTGGTGCTCGAGTACGGCGTCTCCGCCTCGGCGGTGGCGGTCAGCTGGACCGGTTATTTCCTCAGCCTGCTCAGCCAGTTCGACATCCATCTACCGGCGGCCCTGGTCAGTGCCCCGCTCGACGCGCAGCTGCGCCCCACCGGCGCGATCGCCAACCTGCCCGCCGCCGCGCTCGTGCTGCTGCTGACCTGGCTGTGCTACGTCGGCATCAGCAAGTCCTCGGCGATGAACATGGCGATGGTCGTGCTCAAGACCGGCCTGATCGTGCTGGTCATCGTGGTCGGCTGGAAGTACGTGGACACCAGTAACTGGACTCCGTTCATCCCCGCCAATGAAGGCCCCGGCAAGTACGGCATGGAAGGCGTGCTGCGTGGCGCGGCGATGGTGTTCTTCGCCTACATCGGTTTCGAGGCGGTATCGGTGGCGGCGCAGGAATCGAAGAACCCGCAACGCGACATGCCGATCGGCATGATGCTGTCGCTGGTGATCTGTACCGTGCTGTACATCGCGATGGCCGCGGTGATGACCGGCCTGGTGCCGTTCCAGCTGCTGGGCACCGATGAGCCGGTGGTGACCGCGGTGGCGGCGCATCCCCAGCTCGGCTGGCTGCGCTGGGTGGTCGAGGTCGGCGCGCTGGTCGGCCTGTCCTCGGTGGTGCTGGTGATGATCATCGGCCAGCCGCGCATCTTCATGATCATGGGCCGCGACGGCCTGCTGCCGCCGGTGTTCACCCGGATCCACCCGAAGTACCGCACCCCGCACATCAACACCGTGATCACCGGCATCGGCATCGCGCTGCTGGCGGCGCTGTTCCCGCTGGACATCCTGGGCGAGCTGACCTCGATGGGCACGCTGATCGCCTTTGCGGCGGTGTGTGCCGGCGTGCTGATCCTGCGCCGCACCCAGCCGGACCTGCCCCGTCCGTTCCGCATGCCGATGGCGTGGCTGATCTGCAGCCTGGGCGTGCTGAGCTGCCTTGCCCTGCTGTCGGCGATGACGATGCACAACTGGATGCTGATGGGGGTGTGGACGTTCGTCGGCTTCGTGATCTATTTCTGCTACGGGTTCCGGCACAGCCGCCTGCGGGGTCAGTAAGGGGTTTTTGTATTGCAGGGCCTGCGGCCCTGCACCCGCGGGAGCAACGTCAACAGCAACAGCTGGACTGAGGGCTTGGCGGGACGGGTTGGGTTCGCGGGGGACGCCGTAAACCCATCCTTGGGGGCTTGGCCGTGGCATCCATGCCGCGGACACCCCCGCGAACCCAACCCGCCCCACCTCCGAGAGTCCACCGGCGCGTTCAGTAGATCCACGCCATGCGTGGATGAAGCGTTCTCATGAACGAATGTTCCGGAATGAATATTTCTGTCGAGCGGAGCCATGCTCGACTGCGAGCAAGCGCAGCGAAGCGAAGCGACCCGCTTTTCGCTTTTCCTTATTCACTCCGTGGCAGGCCGCGCGCGGAACCTGTCAGAGGCGGGGCGGGTGGGCCGCGCAGGGGCGTTGGCGCCATGGATGGCGCCATCGAGCTTACAGGGACGTACTTGCAGCGTCCCCTGCACGGCCCACCCGCCCCGCCCGCCATGAACCGCTCTACAAGACCCGCCACGAGGGGCTCAGCCGTTGGCCGAATCCAGTAAAATCGCCCACATGAACGCCCCCACCTTCCCGTACGACACCGCGCGCCTGAGCGAACTGGCCCAGCTGCTGATCGACAACGTCCGCGAACTGGCCCAGGCCGGCTGGACCCCGGCCACCAGCAGCAACTTCTCCCACCGCCTGGACGACCGCCACGCGGCGATCACCGTCTCCGGCAAGGACAAGGGCCGCCTGATCGAGGACGACATCATGGTGGTGGACTTCGATGGCAAGGCCGTCGGCCGCCCGCTGCGCCCCTCCGCCGAAACCCTGCTGCACACCCAGCTGTACCGCCGCTTCCCGGAAATCGGCTGCGTACTGCACACCCATTCGCCGGTGCAGACCATTGCCTCGCGCCTGTACGCGCCGCAGGGTCATGTGCACCTGGAAGGCTACGAACTGCTGAAGGCCTTCGCCGGCAACAGCACCCACGAGATGGCCATCGACGTACCGGTGTTCGCCAACACCCAGGACATGAACGTGCTTTCGCAGCAGGTCGATGACCTGCTCGACCGCCAGAACCTGTGGGGCTACCTGATCGACGGCCATGGCCTGTATGCCTGGGGCCGCGACATGGCCGAGGCACGCCGCCACCTGGAAGCGTTCGAGTTCCTGTTCCACTGCGAACTGGAGCTGCGCAAGTTGCGCAGCTGAACCGGCGCGCAGGTGCAGATGCCGATCCGGAATCTGCACCCCGCGCCCGCCCTGCTACCCTGTCTTCCCCCCGAGACGTTCAAGCTGCCGCCATGAGCCGACTGCGCATCTACGACGACACCCGCCCCGAATCGCCGCTGCTGGACACCCAGGACGGCGCGGTCATCACTGCCGAACTGCAGAAGATCGGCGTCACTTTCGAGCGCTGGCAGGCCGCCGCGCCGGTCGCGCCGGGCGCCAGCCAGGAGGAAGTGTTCGCCGCTTACCGTGCCGACATCGATCGCCTGGTCGCCGAGCGCGGCTTCAAGAGCGTGGACGTCGCCTCGATCGCCCCGGACAACCCGAACCGCGCCGAGCTGCGCAAGAAGTTCCTCGACGAGCACTTCCACAAGGAGGACGAGGTGCGCTTCTTCGTCGCAGGCTCGGGCCTGTTCACCCTGCACGTGGGGGACAAGGTCTATGAGATCGAGTGCGTGAAGGACGACCTGATCGCCGTGCCCGATGGCACCTCCCACTGGTTCGACATGGGCGATGAGCCGAGCTTCGTGGCGATCCGCTTCTTCACCGAGCCGGACGGCTGGGTGGGTCATTTCACCGGCACCGACATCGCGCAGAAGTTCCCCCGCTACGTACCCACCCAGGCGTCCTGATCCATGCAGCCCCGCGTCATCCTGACCGATATCGAAGGCACCACCAGCAGCATCTCGTTCGTCAAGAACGTGCTGTTCCCCTATGCCCGCAAAGCGCTGCCCGCGTTCATCGCCGAGCACGGCCAGCAGCCCGACGTCCGCCGCTGGCTGGATGCGGTCGCTGCCGAGATCGGCGGGGCCTGCCAGGACAGCCTGGTGGCCGAAACGCTGCAGGGCTGGATCGACCAGGACCGCAAGCACACCGCGCTGAAAGCGCTGCAGGGGCTGATCTGGGATGAAGGCTACCGCCGCGGCGACTACACCGCGCACTTCTACCCGGAAGTGGCGCCGGTGCTGAAAGGCTGGCATGCCTCCGGCCTGCCGCTGTACGTGTACTCCTCCGGCTCGGTGCCGGCACAGATGCTGTTCTTCGGGTTCAGCGATGCCGGTGACCTCAGCCCGCTGGTGTCGGGCTGGTTCGATACCGAGATCGGCGGCAAGCGTGAGGCCGACAGCTACCGCCGCATCGTGCAGTCGATCGGCGTGCCCGCCGGCGAGATCCTGTTCCTGTCCGATGTGGTGGAAGAGCTGGATGCCGCCCGTGAAGCCGGCCTGCAGACGCGCCTGATCGACCGCCGCGACGACTACCCGATGCCGCGCACCGGCCAGGCCGCCAATGGCCACGAGCGGGTCGAGAACTTCCAGCAGATCCAGCTGTAAGCAGGAAAAAAGGGACGGAGGGGATTAAGTCGTTTGTGGCACACAGGGGCCACAACCGACTTAATCCCCTCCGTCCCCCTTTTTTTGCTCAACGATCGTTGAGGGTCTTCACCTTCAGCGCTTCGCGCAGCGCTGCCAGGTCCACCGGACCGCGCACCGCGATATCGCGGGTTTCACCCGGCAGCAGGTCCAGCAGGTTGTCTTCGAGCTGCACGTCCAGCGCGCCGAAGTCGATCCACGCCGCGCGCACGTACGCCGCGCTTTCCAGGCGCAGGCGGTAGTGGTCGCCGTCAATGGCCAACGTGGCCTTGAGTTTCTGCCGCGGCAGCACCTGGTCCTTGGCCTCGACGAATCCGACCACCTGCCGCGCACGCACCGCGCCGTTCTGCAGCAGCTCGAACACGGCCACCGTGTGCTTCGGGTCGGCGCCGGCCAGCAGCTCGGCATCGCGGAAATCACCGATCGAGGTGACGCCCTCCGCCGACAGCATCACCGCGTCCTCGCGACGACGCAGCACCTTGCCATCCACATCCATCACCCGCAGCCGCCAGCGCGCTTCCAGTGAGGCGCCATCATTGATCAGGCGCACCCGCGTCCTGCCCTCATCACGCAATGCCGCCAGCGTGACCGGCGCGAAGAAACGCCGCGCGGCAAAGTGCAGCGCCTTCCAGCGACCGAAGTAGTCCACGCTGGACCATGAAGCACCCGGCCAGACATCGTTGAGCTGCCAGTACAGCGAGCCCATCGTGTACGGCCGCGAGGCGCGATGGTGCAGTGCCGCCAGAGCGATGCCATCGGCCTGCATGACCTGGCTGAGGTAGACGAAGTCCTCGAAGTCCTTCGGCGCACCGTAGCCCAGCTCGATGTAGTGCAGCAGGCGGCTGTTGCCCTCGCCAGCCATGAACTTCTGGTGTGCACGGATCACCGGGCTGTCGATGCGCTGCTCGGCGCGGGTGGCGATCTGGTCCACGGTGGCCACCGACGGCCACGCCTGCAGCCCGTACTCGGACATGAAGCGCGGCGTCTCGCGCAGGTAAGCCTGCACCGGCAGCGCCGGATTGCCCCAGACCTGCCAGTAGTGCTTGTCGCCACGGGTCGAGTCGTTCGCCTTTTCGTCCAGGTCGTTGCTGGGCGAGCTGGACCAGTACGGCACGCCCAGCCCCTCCTCACCCACTACCTGGCGCAGGTCATTGCCGAACAGGTCGACATAGCCCTGCCAGACCTTCTCTGCAAACGCCGGGTCGGCCGCCTTCAGGTCGCGGCCGTGGCCCCAGTCCTTCCAGGCGGTTTCTTCCTCGTTGTTGCCACACCACAGCACGATGCTGGGGTGATGGCGCAGGCGGCGCACGTTGTCGCGCGCCTCGGCGACCACGCTGGCGCGGAACGCCGGATCGTAGCCCGGCTGCATGCCGCCACCGAACATGAAGTCCTGCCAGACCAGCAGGCCCAGCTCGTCGGCGATGTCGAAGAACGCGTCGTCCTCGTAGTAGCCACCGCCCCAGTTGCGCAGCATGTTCATGTTGGCGTCGCGCGCGGCGGTCAGCACCTGGCGCAGGCGCGTGGCATCGACGCGTGCGGGGAAGGCATCGAACGGAATCACGTTGGCGCCCTTGGCGAAGATCGGCACGCCGTTGATGACGAAGGCGAAGCCCTGCCCGCCCTTGCCGTCCTCATCGCGGCGCAGTTCGACCGTGCGCAGGCCGATGCGCTGCTCGCGCACCAGCGTTGCGTCGGCACCGCCATCCAGGCGCGCCTGCACGGTATAGCGATCCTGCGCACCATGGCCGACCGGCCACCACCGCTTCGGTTCCGCCAGTTCAATCGGTAGTTCAACACTGTTCTGCCCGGGCTTCAGCAGTACGGTGCGCTGCTGCTGGGCCACGCCGCGACCCTGCGGATCGCGGACTTCCACATTGACGACCGCAGAACCGGTGGCGCTGCCCTGCTCCACCTGCAGCAGCACCGCCAGCTTCGCCTGCTCCGCGCTCAATGCATCGGTGCGCACCGCAAGATCGGTCAGGCGGTGCGTGTCCCAGGCCTGCAGGTCGATTCCACGCCAGACGCCGGCGGTGACATAGCGCGGACCCCAGTCCCAGCCGAAGTGGTAGGCCGGCTTGCGCGCGAAGTTGCCGACCATCGCGTCCTTCGGCTCGTCCCCATAGGGCGAAGGATAGTTGCCGGCGATCTTGTGCGGCATCGCCTGTACGCCCGGCAGCAGCGTGCGGATCGGTGAGCGGAACACGATCTGCAGTTCATTGTCCCTGGCCCGCAGGCGCCCTTCCACGCGCGCACGCCAGGTCCGGTGCGCGTTGTCCGCGCGCAGCAGCGGCTTACCGTTGAGGCTGACTTCGGCATAAGTGTCCAGCCCGTCGAAGCGCAGTTCGGCATTGGGCTTGGCCAGCGTCGCCGCGTCCACGTCGAAGCGCGCGCGGTACTCCCAGGCCGCCAGGCCGATCCATTGCAGCTCGGCTTCGGGCGCACCCACGTACGGGTCGCGGATCAGCGCATGCGCCAGCAGGTCGGTGTGCACGCTGCCCGGCACCGTGGCCGCACGCCATTGCTGCAGGCCCGGGTGCGCGGCGCCCTGCGCGTCGCCGGGCAGCATGCGGAATTCCCATTGCGCCTGCAGCGGGGCTGCAGTTGCCGGGAAGGCCGACGTTGCGACCAGCAGCAGGAGCAGACGGACAACGAGGGAAAGACGATGCACGCGGGGCTCCTGTTTTTCCGCCGGGCGTGGCCCGGCGCTACCGATTTGGGATTGCCAGGCATGGTCTGGCACTACTGCATTCGAACGATCTTCAACGCACGACGTTCAACACTTCGTAGCACGCACCCATGGTGTGGTAATCCACCTTGCCGGCCGGGCTTTTCTCGTCGCTGTACTTGCGGTTGTCAGCATCGAGGATGCGGAACCAGGCGCCGTACTGATGGTCGACGAAGTGCGCCCACGCGTACGCCCAGATGCGCTCGTAACACTGCCAGTAGCGGTCATCACCGGTGCGCTTGGCCATCAGTGCGGCGGTGGCCAGCGTTTCGGCCTGCACCCAGAAGTACTTGTCGTCGTCGCAGACGAAGCTGTCGCCACCGATCGGCGCGCCATCCATGCCCGGCTGCCGGCGCGATTCCGGTGCGAAGCCGTAGTACAGGCCGCCACGGGCGTCGTCCCAGCTGCGCGCCACGGCCACGTCGAACAGGTGCTGGGCGGTCGGCACCAGCCAGTCGGCCTGCACGTGGCGATCGAGGATCAACAGCAGTTTGGCCCATTCGGTCTGGTGGCCCGGCTGGAAGCCCCACGGGCGGAACAGGTGCTTGGGGTTGTCCAGGTTGTAATCCCAGTCGATCTCCCAGTTCTCATCGTAGTGCTCCCAGACCAGCCCGCCGGCCTTGGCCGCCTGGCGGCGGGTCATGTTGTCGGCCAGCTGCAGCGCACGCTCGACATAGCGCCGCTCGCCACTGGCCTCGAACGCGGCCAGCATCGCCTCGCACATGTGCATGTTGGCGTTCTGTCCACGGTAGCCGGTGAAGTTCCACTGGCCGTCCGCTTCATCCTTGTAGAGTCCGTGCTGCGGCTCCCAGAAGCGCGTTTCCAGCAGCTGCCAGGTCTCGTCCATCCACGCGCGCGCCTGTTCGATGCCTGCCTTCAGCGCACAGCTGTAGGCCAGCAGCACGAAGGCCACGCCGTAGCAGTGGTTCATATCGTCCTCGACCTTGCCATCACGCAGGGTCCAGGCATAGCCGCCGGTGGCGGGGTTGCGGTGCACCTCGCGCAGGTAGCGCACGCCGTGCTCGACCGCGTCGCGGTACTCGGCATTGCCGAACTCGCGGTAAGCCATCGCATAGTTGAAGACGAAACGGGTGCTGCTCACCAGGTGGCGATGGCTGGCATCGTAGATGCTGCCGTCGTCACGGAAGTAGTGGAAGAAGCCACCGTTGGGATCGATGCAGCGCGGGTGGTAGAACGCCATGGTCTCGGCGATGTGCGCGCGCAGGAACGCGGGCGAACGGAAATCGGGCGAAGGGCTCATGCGGTAATGTCCTGTGCCTGCAGCAGCTGCTGCACTTCATCGAGCGAGGGCATCGCGGCGAACGCGCCCTTGCGGGTAACAGCCAGCGCGCCGACCGCAGCGCCGAAGCGCAGCGTGGCGGTGATCGCCTCGGGGTCCTGGCAGAAGGCGGCAAAACCGGTACCGGCACCGCCGCGCTCCAGCAGCCCAACCAGCACGCCACCGACGAACGCGTCGCCCGCCGCCGTGGTGTCGACCGTAGCCACGCGGAAGCTGGTGACGGTGCCGTGGTTGTCGCGGGTGTACCAGTGCAGCGTGGCGGCACCGTCGGTGACGATCACCCAGCGCGCCTGCGCAGCCAGCAGGCGCCGCAGCACCGCCGCCTCGCCGTCGGCACCCAGCGGCGCAGCCAGGTAGTCCAGCTCCTCGCGCGACAGCTTGACCAGGTCAGCGCGTTCCAGTGCCTGCCACAGCCGCGGCGTCGGATCTTCGTTGGCGGGCCACAGCGCCGGGCGCAGGTTGAGGTCCAGGCTGACCACCGCACCGGCGGCACGGGCGCGGTCCATGCCGGCGAAGGTCGCCCCGGCAATGGCCGGCTCGGTCAGGCTGTTGGAGCAGACGTGGAAGCACTGCGCGCTGTCCAGGCACGCGGCCTGGAAATCGCTGTCACGGAACAGCAGGTCGGCCGCCGGCGGCCGGTAGAAGCTGAAGCTGCGCTCGCCATTGGCATCCAGGGCCACGAAGGCCAGTGCGGTCTTGGCCGCGTCGGTGCGCACGATGTAATCGGTACCCACGCCGTGCTCGACCAGGCTGTCGGCCAGGAAGTCACCGAACATGTCGCGGCCCAGCATGCCGACGAACTGGGTCTTCGCGCCCAGCCGTGCAGCCGCCACGGCGACGTTGGCCGGTGCACCGCCGGCGTACTGCAGGAATGCGCGCGGCGTGTCGGCCGAGGCCGGCGGCTGCGCTAGTAGATCGATCAAAATTTCGCCGAAGCAGACAATGGCACCCATTCCGAACTCAGCCTCCCTGCGTTGCGGAGGCCGGCGTACGCGCGCCGACCAGTCCGTAGAAAATGATGTAGCCGTAGCACAGCAGCGGCAGGATGAAGCTGGCCTGCACGCCGATGTGGTCGGCCAGCACGCCCTGCAGGTACGGCACCACGGCACCGCCGACGATGGCCATGATCAGCAGGCTGGAGCCCTTGTTGGTCAGCGGGCCCAGGCGCTCGATGCTCAGCGCGAAAATAGTGGGGAACATGATCGAATTGAACAGGCCGATCGCCACCACCGAGTACAGCGCGATGTTGCCGGAGGTCAGCATGGTGGTGACCAGCAGCGCCACGTTGACCAGCGCGAAGATCGCCAGCAGGCGGCTCGGCGAGAAGCGCGCCAGCAGCGCGGAGCCGGCGAAGCGGCCGATCATCGCCATCGTCCAGTAGGCCGACACGTAATGCGTGGCTTCCTGTTCGCTGAAGCCACCGATGTTGGGCATCGACAGGTAGTTGACCAGGAAGCTGCCGATCGACACTTCGGCGCCGACGTAGAAGAAGATGCCCAGCACGCCCAGCAGCAGGTGGCGCTTGCGCAGCGCATCCAGGTAGCTGTGGTGGTGGCCCTGGTCGGCCTGCTCGGTGGCGTCGCTCAGCGCCGGCAGGCGGAACAGGAACACGAACAGCGCCAGCAGCACCAGCGCCACGGCCAGGCCCACGTACGGACCCTGCACCGCCTGCGCCTCGGCGGCACGGTAGGCCAGCTGCTCGGCGGCCGGCAGCGCCGCGATGTCGTCAGCGCTCTTGACCGTGTTGGACAGGATCAGCATGCCGCCGAAGATCGGCGCGATGGCGGTACCCAGCGAGTTCAGCGCCTGCGCCAGGGTCAGGCGACTGGAGCTGGTCTGCTCCGGGCCCAGCAGCGCGACATAGGGGTTGGCGGCCACCTGCAGCACGGTAATGCCGGTGGCCAGCACGAACAGGGCACCGAGGAAGGCGCCATAGACGCGCAGTTCGGCCGCCGGCCAGAAGCCCAGCGCGCCGATGCCGGCGATCACCAGGCCGGCCACGATGCCCTTCTTGTAGCCCAGCGCCGCCACCAGCCGACCGGCCGGCAACGACATCAGGAAATAGGTGCCGAAGAAGGTGAACTGCACCAGCATCGCCTTGGCGTAGTTCAGTTCGAACACCGCCTTCAGGTGCGGGATCAGGATGTCATTGAGGCAGGTCAGGAAGCCCCACATGAAGAAGATCGTGGTGACGACAGCCAGCGCCTTGCCGTTGGTGACGGCGGGTGCGTTGCCCGAAGAACCCGATGGACGGGGCGTTGCGGAGATCGGCATGCGGTACGCGCCTCGATGCGCGGAAGATCGTTGTTGCGTGGAAGGGGTATGCGGAAGGAATCAGTTCGGTCGTGCGGCACTGCTTTCGCGGATGCGCAGCTGCACCGGCGCGACCGTGCGCCGCGGCGGCGCGTCCGGTTCGTCCAGCCGTTGCAGCAGCAGCGCCGCAGCCTGGCGGCCACGCTCGCGCGGATCGGCGGTAAGCGTGGTCAATGGCGGTACCGCCACCGCCGCCTCGGAAATGTCATCGAAGCCGGTCACGGCGAAATCGCCGCCCGGACGGATGCCCCGCGAGTTCAAGCCCAGCATCAGGCCCAGCGCGACGGTGTCGTTGTAGCAGACCGCCGCACTCGGCCGATGACCGTCGGCGAAGAGCTCATCGGTGCGCGCTGCCGCTTCCAGACGGTTAGGCGCCGACTCGATCATCCAACCCGGCGGCAGCGACAGCCCGGCCTCGGCCAACGCCTGCTGGAACCCGGCGCGGCGCTGGTGGCAGGAACTGGATGCGGCGTGGCCGCCGAAGAAGGCGATCTGGCGATGGCCGCGCTCGATCAGGTGGCGCGTGGCCAGATAGGCGCCGTGCTGGTTGTCCAGGGTCAGGAAGTCCCAGTCAGCCCCGGCCAGTTCGCGGTTGAACAGCAGCACGTTGGCATTGGCGCCCAGCGCCTGCCGCAACTGCGCGGTGTCGCTGCCCTCGGCCGGCGACAGGATCAGGCCGGCCGGGGTGTGCTCCATCAGCGTGGACAGCACCGCCTGCTGGCGCTCCGGCGATTCCCCGGTGCTGCCCAGCAGCGTCACGTAACCGCGCCCGCCCAGCGCCTCGTCCACGCCGGACGCGAATTCGGCGAAGAACGGGTTGGACAGGTCGTTGATCACCAGCGCAATGCTCGACGAGGTGCGCCGGCGCAGGTTGGCCGCCGCGCGGTTGTAGACATAGCGCTGGCGGCGCAGCTCGGCCTCGACCTTGGCGCGGGTATCGACATTGACCAGCGGGCTGCCGCGCAACACCAGCGACACGGTTGCCCGTGACACGCCGATCGCACGCGCGATGTCGGTCACCGTCACCGCCTTGCCGGCGCGCTTGCTGGGACTGCTGCCGTTGTCGTTCATCGTCTTCCCGGACTCCGCTGGAGGCTCAAGCCTAATGGATCAGGGCCGTGTCGTGCCGTGCCGTTCGCTGGGTCACCGCGAACGGCACAGTCCGGCTCAGCGCAGCTGGCTGCCCGGTGCCGCGCACCAGGATACCGGCAGGTCCTTCACCGCCGTGCCCCAGCCCTGCTCCGGCACCTTCGCATCCAGCGCAAAGCGCACGCGCGGGCCCTGCTGCAGGCGGCTCCAGTCCAGCCACACCGGTGCATGCGCCTGGCCATCGACCTGCACGCCCTGCACGTACTGCAGGCGGCGGCCATCGGCGCCCGGCGCGTCGATGCGCAGGGTGCGGCCGTTGCCCATGTCCACTTCCACCTTGCTGAAACGCGGGGTGTGCAGCAGGAACTGGCCGCTGCCCGGCACCGCCGGGTACACGCCGATGGCGCTGAACAGGTACCAGGCCGACATCGTGCCAAGATCATCGTTGCCGGTCACGCCGTTGGGGGCATTGGTGAACAGCTGCTGCGCCGCACGCACCACGGCCGCGGTCTTCCACGGCTGGCCGATCAGCGTGTACAGCCACGGCGAATGCAGGTCCGGCTCGTTGTTCGGGTTGTAGCGGAACTGGTTGTAGTAGCTGTACGGCCCGACCACCCACGCCTTGCGCGCGGCGTTGAGCGGGTCGGCCTGCAGCGCGTCCATCGCGAAGAACGCATCGAGGCGGCGGCCCGCTTGTTCGCGGCCATCCATCGCTTCGACCAGGCCCGGCACGTCCTGCTGCGCCAGCCACTGGTACTGCCACGCCGTGCCCTCGTGGAAACCGTGGTGCGAACGCGGGCTGTAATGGCCGTCGGACGGGGTGTACCACTGGCCATCCTCGGTGCGCGGGCGCGGGAACCCGGTGAAGCCGGTCTCGGCATCGCGCACCTGCGGGTCCCACACCTTGCGCCAGTTGCGGCCGCGCTCGCGCAGCGTCGCCGCATCCTGGGCGTGGCCCAGGCCATGGGCCATCTGCGAGAGCGCGCAATCGGCCAGCGCATACTCCAGCGTGGCCGAGCCACCGTGGTGCGGATCGACGTCCATGCCCTTGGACGGGAATGCACGGTCATAGGCCACGTAGCCCTTGTCCAGGTAGGTCGGGTTGCCGGAGCGACCGGCCATGCGCGAGTTCAGCGGCGGCGTACCGAAGGCATTGCGGCGCAGCGCATCCCAGGCCTGCGATTCACGCCCCTTGAGCGCACCGAAGCGCCACAGGTCGACCATGAACGGGGTGACCGGATCGCCGGTCATGATGTTGGTCTCGAAGTTGGCATAGCCCCAACGCGGCAGCCAACCGCCCTGCTCATCGATCGCCAGCAGGGTGCGGCCGATGTCGCGCGCCACGTCCGGGCGGGTCAGTGCCAGCCACTGGTTCTGCGCGCGGTAGGTATCCCACAGCGAGAAGTACTCGTAGTAGGTCCAGCCATCGGCACGGTGGATGCCATCGTCATAGCCGCGGTAGCGGCCGTCGGCGTCGTTGCCGGTCATCGGCTGCAGCAGCGCGTGGTAGACCGCGCTGTAGAACACGGTGCGGTCATCGGCGGTACCGCCCTGCACGCGCACCCGGCCCAACTGCTCACGCCAGGCCTGCTGGGACAGCGCGCGCATGCGGTCGAAGCCGAGCAGCGCCCCACCCTGCATGCCCTCCGCGCGCAGGTTGGTGCGCGCGCCTTCGGCATCCACGTGCGAGATCGCGCTGACCGCTGTCACCGACTGGCCCTTGGCCAGGTCGAAGCTGAGCCAGGCACCGTTCGGCTTCTGCTCGCCTTCCATGCTGTGGCGCGCGCCCGGCAGGCCACCGCCCTCGCCCCAGGTGCCATGCGCCTTGAACGGACGGTCGAACTCGATGCGGAACCAGGTGGTGTACTGATGGCCGCCGCAGAAACTCTTGGTGACCAGCTTGCCCTCGACCACGCGGTCGCCGACCACATCGACCACGCTGCCGATCACCGAATGGCGCTCGTTGGCCTGGCCGACGTTGACCAGCACGTGGCCATCGCCACTGCGCTGGCTGAAGGTATAGCGCTCGGCCGCGGCACGGGTACGCGCGGTCGCCTCGGCATCGATGCCGCCGTAGCTGGTCAGGCGCACCTTGTAGTAGCCGGCCTGGCCGACCTCGCCGTCATGGGTGTAAGCCGAGGCATAGGCCTTGTGGTCGAACTGCTTGGCGTTGCCGGTATCGAAATCACCGCCCGGACCGATCGAGCCGGTCACCGGCAGCACCGACACCTGGCCGCCCTGTTCCCAGCAACCCGCGCCGGACAGGAAGGAGTGGCCGAACCCGCGGATCTTCTCATCGTCATAGCGCCAGCCCGAGTAGTGGCTGCCGATCGGGCTGACCTGGATCAGGCCGAACGGTGCCGACGCACCCGGGAACGTGTTGCCGTCGTCCTTGCTGCCGATGAAGGTGTTGACCTCGCGCTCCAGCGCTGCCGGCGCGGCCTGCAGCAGCATCGGCGCCGCCGACAGCGCAAGCAGGCAGGCCAGGCGCACCAGCGGGCGCGAGGATGATGGGACGGCGGGAGCGGACGGCACTGGACGCATGTCGGGTTCCTGTAGTCGATGGCGCGGAGGCAGACGGCCGGGGCCGTCCGGCAGCGTTCCGCTGAGCCCTGCCCTGACCTGCAGAGAGCTCCCCCTGGAATGATGCCCGACCCGTGCGACCGTGAATTTAGATCGATTCAAGTAGAGCATGCGGGTTCAGCCGAATGCATTCTGCGGCGCAGCATGAGGGGGTTCGGCAGGGCTGCGCCCTGCACCCGCGCGTACTGCCGGCTGCTGGCCGGCAACGCCAGAAGCAACAGCAAAAGCCGGCGATCCGTGCGATGGCGGGGTGGGTCCGGTTGCGGGGGGCGCCGTAAATACGTCCATGTAGGCTCGGTCGCCGCATCCATGCGGCTCACGCCCCCGCAACCGGACCCACCCCGCCTTCGACAGATCTCCGTGATCTGCAATGGATCTCTGACGGATAACGAAAATCGATCCGGGGTCAGATCCGTTTTCCAACGGAAAACGGATCTGACCCCATGACCCCATGTCGCTCCAGGATCAATCCAACCGTCACCGGGAAACTGTCAACGGTGGGGCGGTGTGGGCTGGCAGGACCGTTGGCGCCATGGATGGCGCCATCGAGCCCCCATGGGTGAGGGCGCTTTGCTTGCGAAGCACTGCTTCGCAAGCGCCCGAACGCCCAGCCGCCAGCGGCTGGGCCGGACCCCGGAGGGGGGGTTACGGCGTGTCCTGCCAGTCCACACCGCCCCGCCAACCCACAGACAACCCCGAGCCGCTTTGGCTTTGGCTCTTGCCGGCCAGCGGCCGGCACTACCCCCCGCAGGTGCAGGGCGCAGCCCTGCCGACCCCCTCTCCCTGCGCACGAAAACGATTTCACTGATTTCAGCAAACCGTCATCCCTTCGCCACGCCAGTACCATATTGCGCAGCAGCATGCGCCTGCGGGCGACCCGTGCTAAAAATCGCCCGCCCATCGCTTAGATCGATCCAAGACGACGCTGCGATGGCCGGGAGTTGGGGGAGCAGCAACAGGACGTACCAGGCCACACGCGCGGTGCTACTGCCACTGCATGGCGACCGCCGCAAAGTCACTTCAAATTAGATCGATTCAAGTTGTCCGTGCCACGTCACCGGATCAATCCAGGAGAGAGGGAGAGATGGGAATGAAGCATTCAACACGTACGCACGGCCAGGACGCATTGTCGCTGGCCATCGCGCTGGCCCTGGCTGCCGCCGTCATTCCGGCAGGCGCCGCCGCGCAGCAGGCCGCGTCCACCGGCACGCAGGACGCCACGACTCTGGACAGCGTCCAGGTCACCGGCTACCGCTACGCCATTGAAAAGAGCCTCGAGCAGAAGCGCGATGCCAACGCCGTGGTCGAAGTGATCACCGCCGAAGACGTCGGCAAGTTCCCCGACAAGAATGTGGCCGACGCCCTGCAGCGCGTGCCCGGCGTGGTCATCACCCGCAGCGGTGGCGAAGGCAAGAGCGTCAGCGTGCGCGGCCTTGCACCGGACCTGACCCTGACCCAGTTGAACGGCAACTTCGTCGCCTCGTCGGAGACCAATAACGAAGCGACCCGCTCCTTCAACTACACCCTGCTGCCGTCGAACATGCTGTCCAGCGCCGAGCTGTTCAAGTCGCCGGAAGCCCGCATCGACGAAGGCGGCATCGGCGGCACGGTCATCCTGCATACCCGCCGTCCGCTCGACATGGAATCCAACTCCGGCTACGTGAACCTGGAGGGCACCACCTCCGACACCAGCCACGACGTCGATCCGCAGGTGTCGGCGCTGTATTCCTGGCACAGCAAGGACGAGCGCTTCGGCGTGCTGGTCGGCGTGACCCAGCAGAAGCGCACTACCCGCACCATGGAAGCCAGCACCGAGGACTACCAGTGGTACGGCAACGGCACTACCGCCCGCGATGCCAACGGCAACCTGCTGGAGCAGGATGGCATCCACTACTGGTGGGGCCAGTCCGGCTTCAACAACCAGACAGGCAAGAACTACAGCGAGTTCTTCATGCCGACCTCGGTGAACTTCGCGGTGAAGGAAGAGAAGCGCGAACGCAAGGGCGGGCAGCTGACCTTCCAGTTCAAGCCGGTCGACAACGTCACGATGACGGCCAACTACTTCCGCTTCGAACTGCAGGGTGACTACACCCAGAACATGCTGAAGGTGCCGGAATGGAACCTGGCCCGCTACAACCAGGACGGCAACTGGGCCGGCGGCCGCCTGCTCAATGGCCTCGACTTCGATCCGAGCGGCAGCATCGTCACCGGCGCGCAGTACCAGAAGCTGGCCGGCAAGACCTACTACTGCAGCGAGGATGAAGCGGCTGCCGCCGGCCTCAAGCCCGGTGGCTGGGGCCCGGACGACTGCACCATCCCCACCCCGCAGCTCACCGGCGGCTACAGCAAGGAAAAGGCGCTGTCGCAGACTGCGGACCTGACCATTGACTGGGACATCAGCCCGCTCTGGAAAGCCTCGTTCACCGGCGGCCGCACCTGGTCCGAAGGTGGCCCGTCGATGAACTTCCGCATGTCGGCCAAGCCGCGCCGCAAGGTTGGCAACCAGTGGCAGTCCGGCAACCAGTACACCGCGTGGGACCTCACCGGGACGCCGTCGGTGCAGTTCTCGCCCGACCTGCAGCAGCAGCTGATGGCCGGCATCGCCGAAGTCGATACCGGTTCCACCGATTCGTCTTGGATGCAGACCGAAGTCAAGCAGAACTACTTCCAGGCAGACGTCACCAAGCTGTTCGAGGCGGGTTGGCTGGACTCGATCCAGTTCGGCGCCAAGTACCGCGACGGCAAGGTCCACCGCAACACCGGCAACACCTACTGGGTGTGCCCGGGCCTGGACCCGTCCGACTATGACAACAACCGCTACCAGGCCGGTTGCGATCCGACCGCTGGCAACGCGCAGCCGGGCTTCTTCCTGTCCAACCCGATCAGCAACATCACCGGCGCCTTCAACGCCAATGTGTTCCCGGGCATCAACTACCCGGCCTACATCGATTACCTGAACAAGACCTACGGCGGCTCGCACAACCGCACCGAGGAAGACTTCGTCTACGACGTCAACGAGAAGATCTACTCCGGTTACTTCCAGGCCAACTTCCGCACCGAGCGCGTGCGCGGCAACGTCGGCGTGCGCGTGGTGCGCACCAAGCAGTTCGCCCAGTCCAGCGACTCGGTCGAGCGCTTCAACGACTACTTCGTCGATAACGCCAGCGGCGCACCGATGAGCTGCGATGATCCGGCCGCCGATCCGAACCTGCGCTGCCAGGGTGGCTTCGTCCGCCTGCCCGACGCCCAGGTGCGCGACAAGGTGTACGCGCTGTCGTCGCTGGAAAAGACCTATACCGACGTGCTGCCCAGCTTCAACATCGCCTGGGACATCACCGACAACCTGGTGCTGCGCGGCGCAGCATCGAAGGTGGTCGCGCGCCCGAGCTACACCAGCATCGCCTACCCCGGTGGCCTGCGTTACATCAGCGAGGAGTACGCCAACGATCGCCGTGTCACCGGCGGCACCGACACGCCCGGCTGGTACGGCTCAGGCAGCAACAAGGCGCTGGAGCCGTTCAAGGCGGTCCAGTTCGACTTGGGCCTGGAGTGGTACTTCAAGCCGGGCGCCGTCGCGGGTGTTTCGCTGTTCCGCAAGAACGTGGACAACTTCACCGTGCCGGTGGTACGCGACCAGCAGATGAACGTCGGCGGGCAGTCGGTCACCGTGCAGAAGTACGAGACCCAGGCCAACGGCCGCGATGGCGTTTCGCAGGGCGTGGAACTGTATGGCCAGTACACCTTCGACTTCGGCCTGGGTATGCAGGCCAACTACACCTACAACGACACCAATCTGGCCTCGATCGTGCTGGACGGCGAGGAAATCGGCTCCTCGCCGCTGGTCGGCAGCGCCAAGAACCAGGCCAACGTCACCGTGTTCTACGAGAACGACAAGTTCCTGGCGCGTGCCTCGTACAACCGTCGCGGTGAAGTGGTCGGCGGCCTGAACAATGGCATGACCACCTACACCAAGCCGTACAGCCAGCTTGACCTGAACGTGGCCTACAACCTCACCCCGGACTGGACGGTGACCGCCGCCGTGCTGAACGCCACCAAGTCCGAGCTGCGCAGCTACATCGGCAACGACAGCCAGGCCCGCCTGCTGTCCAACCTGTACGCCGGCCGCCAGCTGTATTTCGGCGTGAACTGGAAGTTCTGAGGCGGCGCCGGGCCTGCCCGGCGCGCTCTCGCCCCGTTCCGGCGGGGAGGGTCCTCCACGGCAGCCACGCTGGTACAGGTGGCTGCCGTTTTTCATGGATGCATGTTCATGGGCCCCTTGGCCGCCGTTCAGTCCGGCGCTTGACCCTGCCATCGTTGGAAGGTGCACACTGGCCCTATCCCAAGAGCATCGAAGGAGGCACAGATGGAATTCCATGTCGACGGCATGACCTGCGGCGGCTGCGCACGCAGCGTGACCCGCGCGATCCAGCAGATCGATCCGAACGCCCGCGTAGTCGCTGACCCGCCGAGCGGCCTGGTCAAGGTGCAGACCACCGCGTCGCAGGAACAGGTGTTCGCCGCGGTGAACGATGCAGGTTTCCCGCCGCGCAGCGCCTGATCCCCTGCCCGGCATCCACAACGAAGCCCGCCCCGTGCACTGTCACAGGGCGGGCTTTTCAATGCATGCGAACATGAAAACTCAGTGCTTGCGCGCGCGGCGGCGCACCGCGCCGGTCTTGGCCGCTTCCACCGGCAGCGGGTCCTCATCGTCTTCACCCAGCCGCTGCAGGATCGGGCATTCCGGGCGCTCATCGCCGGCACAGCAGCGGATCAGCGATTTCAGCGTATCGGCCATCTGCCGCATGTGCTCGATGCGCTGTTCCAGGTCGGCGATGTGCTGCTCGGCCAGCTGCTTGACGTCGGCACTGTGGCGCGACGTGTCATTCCACAGGCCCAGCAGGTCGCCGATCTCGGCCACCTGGAAGCCGAGATCGCGCGCGCGGCGGATGAAGCGCAGGCGATGGATGTCGGCCTGCGAATACGCCCGATAGCCCGACTCCGTTCTATCCGCCGCAGGAATCAAGCCGATCTGTTCGTAGTAGCGGATCATCTTCGCCGATACGCTGGAGGCCTTGGCGGCTTCACCGATGTTCATGCGATTCTCCTTCAGTGGGTCGCAGCGGCGGCATCGGCCATCGGTGGCTGGAAGCGGCGCAGGCGCAGTGCGTTGCCCAGCACGAACACACTGGACAGCGCCATCGCACCGGCCGCGAACACCGGCGACAGCAGCACGCCCCAGACCGGGTACAGCACGCCGGCGGCCACCGGAATCAACGCGGTGTTGTAGGCGAAGGCCCAGAACAGGTTCTGCCGGATGTTGCCCAGCGTCGCCTTCGATAGCGCAATGGCGTTCGGTACGCCCTGCAGGTTGCCCGACATCAGCACCACATCAGCCGATTCCACCGCGATATCGGTACCGGTGCCAATGGCCAGGCCGACATCGGCCTCGGCCAGTGCTGGCGCGTCATTGATACCGTCGCCGACGAAGGCGATCTGGCCGTAGGTGGACTTCAAGCGACGCACCGCTTCGACCTTGCCTTCCGGCAGCACCTCGGCCACGACCTCGTCGATGCCCAGCTGGCGCGCGATCGCCTGCGCGGTGGCAGCGTTGTCGCCGGTGATCATCGCCACCTTCAGGCCCAGCTGATGCAGCGCCGCGATCGCCGCCGGGGTGCTCGGCTTGATCGGGTCGGACACCGCGATGATCGCGGCCAGGCGTCCATCGATGGCCACGTACATCGGTGACTTGCCCTGCGCGCCAAGTTCCGCCGCCAATGCTGCGAATGCCGTGATGTCCACGCCCAGCTCGCGCATGAAGCGATCGGCACCGACCTCCACCCGAGCACCCTCGACACTGGCCCGCACGCCCATGCCGGTGACCGATTCGAAATCGACCAGCGATGGCAGCACAATGCCCTGCCCGATCGCGGCGTCAACAATCGCGCGGGCAATCGGATGCTCCGAGCGCGATTCCACCGCGGCAACCGCCGCCAGTACGGCGTCGCGCTCGAAACCGGCGGCAACGTCCAGATCGGTCAGGCGCGGGCGTCCTTCGGTCAGCGTGCCGGTCTTGTCCACGGCCACGACCTGCGCGTCCTTCAGCAACTGCAGCGCTTCGCCCTTGCGGAACAGCACGCCCATCTCGGCGCCACGGCCGGTACCGACCATGATCGAGGTCGGCGTGGCCAGTCCCATCGCGCAAGGGCAGGCAATGATCAGCACCGCCACCGCATTGACCAGCGCGAAGCTCAGCGCCGGTGACGGGCCCAAGATCAACCAGAGCACGAAGGTGGCCAGTGCAGCCAGCATCACCGCGGGCACGAACCACAACGTCACCTTGTCGACCACCGCCTGGATCGGCAGCTTCGAGCCCTGCGCCTGTTCCACCATGCGGATGATCTGCGCCAGCATGGTCTGCGCGCCCACCGCGGTGGCGCGCACCGTCAGTGCGCCCGTCTGGTTGACGGTGCCGCCGACCACGCTGCTGCCGGCCTGCTTCTCGACCGGGATCGGCTCGCCGCTGATCATCGACTCGTCGATGAAGCTGCGGCCTTCAACCACCTCGCCGTCCACCGGCACGCGCTCGCCCGGACGCACTTCCACCACGTCGCCGCTCAGCACTTCATTGACCGGGACATCCACCGTTCGGCCGTCACGGATCACATGGGCGACCTTGGCCTGCAGGTTGACCAGGCGCTTGATCGCCTCGGAGGTACGGCCCTTGGCACGCGCCTCCAGGAAGCGGCCGAGCAGGATCAGCGCCACGATCACCGCTGCTGCTTCGTAGTAGACGTTCACCGTACCCGCCGGCAACAGCTTCGGCAGGAAGGTCGCCACCACCGAGTAACCGAAGGCCGCGGCGGTACCCACCGCGACCAGCGAGTTCATGTCCGGCGCACGCCGCAGCAATGCGGGCACGCCCTTCTGGTAGAAGCGACGGCCGGGAACGGCCAGCACCAGCGCGGTCAGCACGAACTGCAAGTACCAACTGGCCTGCATGCCGATCGTGGACATCACCCATGCGTGCATGCCGGGGATCAGGTGCGAGCCCATTTCCAGCACGAACACCGGCAATGCCAGCGCCGTGGCCACGATCAGGTCGCGCTTCAGTTCGGCACGCTCGGCATCCTTCCTTTCTGCGGCCTCGTCATCGGACTGCACACCCGCCTCGATCACGCGTGCGTCATAGCCGGCCTTGTCGATGGCGGCGACCAGCGCCGCAGCATCCGCCACGCCACGCACCGTGGCGCGCTCGGTGGCCAGGTTCACGCTGGCCTGGCTGACGCCTGGCACGGCCAACAGCGCACGTTCGACACGGCCCACGCAGGACGCACAGGTCATGCCCTCGACCGACAGCTCAGTGGTACCGGCGGGCACGTCATAGCCCGCCCGCTCCACCGCCTGGATCAGCGCCGCGCGATCGACCGGGCCCGACGGGCGGATGTCCGCCCGCTCGGTGGCCAGGTTCACCGCGACACTTCCCACGCCCTCGACCCTGGACAGTGCCGCTTCGACCCTACCCACGCAGCTGGCGCAGGTCATGCCCTCGATCGGCAGGCTGATCGGGGCGCTAGTGGGGACGGCAGTGGCGCGTGGCGTGCTCATGATCAGATTCCCGGAATTCCTTCTGGATGCGGACAGGCTAAACCTTGCCATCGTGGGAAGGTCAAATCCAGCCTGTCCGCAGTTCCTGAATGGCACCCGGCATCCACGTCCGTGCATGGCCAGATCCACGCATGGCGTGGATCCATCGCCGGCGGCAGCTCGCCTCAGAAGGTGAACACATACTCCAGTGCGAACTCGCGACCGACCGCGCTCAGCAGGCGGGTCGGGGCGAAGTCATAGTCCAGCTTGTACGGGTCCTTGTGGTTCCAGCTGGCCGAATTGAACACGTTGTTGACGTAGACATTGACCTTGGCGTGCTCGGTTACCTGATAGCCCACGTTGACGTTCCAGGTGATGAACGGCCCGACCCGGCCGAAGTAGCGCGAGGTCTGCTGGCCGGCATTGGGGTTCGGGTTCACCGAGCCATCCGGCAGCCGTGCCGGTTCCAGGCAGTTCAGCGACGGACTGTCACTGGGCACGTAACCGTCGGCGAACGGCAGGCAGCCGCCGGGGTTGTCCAGGCGATCGGTGCCCCAGTGGTAACGCACGCCCGGCACCGAGCCGATGCGGTCGGCATAGACGTTGGCGTTCCAGTTGCCGCGTTGCCAGGCCAGGCTCGCGCGCAGCTTGCTGCGCAGGTCGCGGTCGCGGCGTTCCGGATTCGGATCGGCGGCGTAGCGCTGTTCCTTGGTCGAGATCTGGTTGGTGTAGTTCACCCCAAGCTGGAAGCTGCCCCACTGGGCGGTTTCCAGCCGGTAACGCGCGGTCAGGTCGATGCCGCGCACTTCGCGGCTGGCCAGGTTGAATGGGCCGCGCTCGATCGACACCAGCCGGCCACTGCTGTCACGGTTCACGCGGGCCAGGATGCCGGCGCAGTAGTCGCCACCGGCCGGATTGGCCCACGGCGTGCCATCGATGTTCTTGCCGGTCAGGCAACCGGCCTCGCTGGCCAGCACCTCGTCGGCGCCGACGTCGACGATCATGTCTTCCAGCTTGATGGCCCAGTAGTCGGCGCTGACCGACAGGTTGGGCATCACGTCCCAGACAAAGCCGACCGTCCACGAATCGCCGGTCTCCGAGCGCAGCAGCGGCGTGCCGCGCCGGTTCACGTCGAAGGTGTACCAGACATCGGTGTTGCCCACCCCGCAGTTGTTGACCAGGTAGGCACCGCTCTGGATGCAGCGCAGGCGGTCATAGGTCTGCACTTCGGAACTGCTCGGCTGGCCCAGCAGGTAATGCATGTCCGGCGCATGGAAACTGGTGGCGTACGAGCCACGCACCAGCAGCGATTCGACCGGACGCCATTCCAGGCCAACGTTCCAGGTGGTTTCCTTCTGGCTGCCGATGTCCAGCGCCTGGCTGCTGTCATCGGCCTTGTAGTTGCCGTAGCGGTCGTAGCGCGCGGCTGCGGTGGCGGTCACGCTGTCCAGCAGCGGAATCTTGAACTCGACGCCGGCCGAATAGCGGGTGCGTTCGCCGCCACCGCGGTCAACGTTCTGCAGGTCGAAGTCGATACCGGCGCGCGGGTCCGGGCTGAGGTGATAGCCCTGCTGCGCCACTTCGGCCACGGCGGCGAACGAGATCGGGCCCGCCCAGCCCTGGAACAGCTCACCGGTGATGTCCGCCGAGGCCTGGTTGACCCACGATGACGCGCGGTTCCTCGCCACCGTACCCATCTGCCAGTACTGGTCCGGCGTCAGCGGGTTCCACCAGCGCGACTCGTTCAGCGCGTAGATCGCCTCGCCATCGGCGGTGGTGCCCAGGCGCGGGCCGAGGAAATAATCGTACGACTTCTGCTCGTCGACCACGTTCTGCCGTTCTTCCACGCGGTAATAGGAACGCCCCACCGTCGCGCTCCAGTCGAAGCGGTCGGCGAGGCGGCCACGCAGGCCGGCGCTCCAGTCCCAGGACAGTTCACGATTGGTGTTGCGCAGCGTATCCAGGCCGCCGACCTCGTTCGGGGTGAACTGGCGCACGCCCAGGATCGGCCGGTTACGGTTGGCGTCCCAGTAATAGCCGTTGGCATCGTCGATCAGCGAGACGCTGGGTGGATTGGTGCCCCAGATCGCTTCGGAGCGGTAGACCGCCAGGTTGGTCCAGGCCTGCAGGTCGCTGCTGAAATCGAAGGTGGCATACAGGTTGCCGGACACGTTCTCGGCACCACCGGTGAGCAGCCAGTTGGCGTAGTCGGCGCTCATGCCGCACAGGCGGCCGGTGTTGGTGATGCGGTTGGCGGCGTAGTTGTAGACCAGTCGATCGGCCGTGTAGTACTCACCGTCGAACTTCTCGCAGGTACCGGTGGGCGGCGCCAGGCGCTGGCCCGTCGTCGGATCGATCAGCGCCAGCCCGGCCGTGGGACGGAAGCCGACCTTGCGCTGCTCCATGTTCCAGGACGCATACGGTGCATCATCGGCATCGTCCATCTGCGGGCGATCGCGGCCGAACAACGGATCGCGCTTGGTGTACTGCAACGCATAGGTCACGCTCCAGTTGTCCCCTGTCCTGCCGCCGGCCCAGGACAGGTCCCAGGTATCGCGTCCGCCTTCGGTGGAGGTGCCGCCGCGCACGCGCACTTCGTCACCGTCGTAGTTGGTCTTGAGGATGACGTTGACCACGCCGGCGATCGCATCCGAGCCATAGATGGCCGAGGCGCCACCGGTCAGCACTTCGATCCGCTCCACCGCCGCGGCCGGAATGTTGCCGTAGTTGGAGAAGTTGGTTTCGCCGCCGTACGGCAGCGGGTAATCGGCCACGCGGCGGCCGTTGACCAGCAGCAGCGAGCGGTTCGGCCCCATCCCGCGCAGATTCAGCCCGCTGGCGTTGGGCGTGTGCGAACCCCACTGCGAGGCCGCTTCGACGGTACCGGTCGCTTCGGTAAGCGTCTTCAGCGCGTCATACACGCTGACGAAGCCCTCTTTCTGGATCTGCTGCGCGGTGATCACGTTGACCGGGGCCGGGCCTTCGACCGCGGCGCGCTTGATGCGCGAGCCGGTAACGGTGACCGCGTCGAGATCCTGGGTGGAGGGGCTGGCGGCTTCCTGTGCGCTGGCTGCCAGCGGCAACAGAGCCAGGATCAGGGCCTGGGACAGGAGGTGACGACGCTTGTGGACGATCTGAGCCATGGGTGGTTGCTCTTCGAAGATGTGGACGCACGGGCGGACGGTGGCGCGGCACTACGACGGATCCAGGCGCCTGGATCGGTTCACGACCGATACGGCACCTCCCCTGTGGATCGATCCAAACTAAAGCACAGCTGAACCACACCGGGCATGCGGCGATGCAGCAATGCCCGGGGGAATGCCGTTAACGGCTCCCTCTACGCAGAACAATCAAAGGGTTGCGAAACATCATTGAGAGACCGGCGCACGAAGACGTGACACGGTCACGACAGTCGCGCGCGGAACGGTTTTGTCCGCCCTCAGCGATTCCCCTCACCCGAGCTAGTTGGGACGAAGCGGCCATTTCGGAGGGCGTAGTGGCTCGACGTAACGCCTCCGGGCCCATTACCCCACCACTCGATGGTGAACCCGTCGCCCCGCCAGATGACCGAGGAAAAGTCGGATTCACTGTGGGGTCGCCCTGCGTTCTGGCTGGCGAGGGACACGGATTGGAGGCAGCTGCTGACCAGGATCCTGCCGCGTTCAATGGGCTTCGGCGAGGTCAAATCGTAGACGAACAAACGGATCTCGTGCCCCGCCCCACAGTGCCCCATCGGGTTGGACGCGTTTGAATCGAACACCTGATACAGCGCGCGGAAGCGCTTCTTCCCGATTCGATGTACGCGCGTGTCGACGAACGCGCCAGTAGCAGCAGCGGCTAGCGTCACGCCGTCCAGCACAGCGTCCATGCCGCCTCCCTCCGGTCCGGCCGCCGTCCAGATCAACAGTGGGGGCCGTGCCTCCTCTCCAGCTATTGCGGCGATGGGCAGCAGACAGAGAAGCAGCAAGAGCAGTCGAGACATGCGGAAGGAGGGCCATTGCCACGGGGAGTCGGACCCACTGTCAACAATCCCCGCTTGATCGTCTACACGGAAAGATGGATGCCCCTGCGTTCCGCTGTTTGGCAGACGGACTGGCGATCCGCGCACGTCAGAAGCGTCACTTTTCGGCAACGGGTGCGCGTTCCGCAGCGGGGTCGGAGCCCTTCTGCGAAGGGATCCGACCCCGCCCTGCGATCAGCCGTCGAGGGCCTGACGCAGTGCGGCCACGGTCGCGGTGCTGGTCTGGCTCCAGTCCGGGTCCAGACCGCGCAGCGCCGGGTTCTGGAACTGCATCGCCGAGCGGCGCAGGCCTTTTGCGGACGCGTGCAGTTCAGTACAGCCACTCCGTCGTGCCACGGCGGCGATGTTGGCCGGCCCCAGGCCCGCACCGGCCATCACCGTGATCCGGCCTGCCGCCTGGGTGACCAGACCGGCGAGCATATCCACGCCCGCTTCGGCGCTGACCTGGCCGCCCGAGGTCAGCACGCGCTGGCAGCCCAGCCCGATCACCTGCTCCAGCGCCGCCGACAGATCGCGGGCCGCATCGAACGCGCGATGGAAGGTCACCTGCAACGGCCCGGCGGCCTGGACCAGCTCGCGGCAGAGCGCCAGGTCAATACCGCCCTGCACGTCCAGCGCACCGATCACCACGCCATCGCAGCCCAGCGCGCGGCACTGCGCGATGTCACGCAGCATCAGTTCGGTTTCCAGCGCGTCGTAGTGGAAGTCGCCCGGCCGTGGCCGCACCAGCACGAACAGCGGGATCGACAGGCGTTCGCGGGCAATCGCGATGCTGGCGAAGGACGGCGTGGTGCCGCCCTCGGCCAGGTTGTCGAACAGCTCGATGCGGTCGGCGCCGCCGGCCTGCGCGGCCAGTGCCGAGGCCAACGAATTGCTGGCGACCTCCAGGGTCAGCCGCGTGCTCACGCCTGGCTGCTCGTGTAGATCGACGGCGAGTCGCGCAGGTCATCCTGGCGCTGCGCATCGCACACCGCGTAGACGAAGCCGCGATGCAGGGCGTAGGCACCGACCTCGCCCTGCTTGTTCATCGCCAGGAAGCAGACCTGCAAGGTCTTGCTCGCTTCAGGCCGCTTGCGTACGACGCGGTCGATCGCCTCGCGGCAGGCCTGCGCCGGCGAACGCCCCTGGCGCATCAGCTCGACCACCAGGAACGAGGCGGCGTTGCGGATCATCTCCTCGCCCACGCCCGAGGCAGTGGCCGCTCCGACGTCGTTGTCGACATACAGGCCAGCACCGATGATCGGGCTGTCGCCGACCCGGCCGTGCAGCTTCCAGGCCATGCCACTGGTGGTGCACGCACCGGCCAGGCGGCCTTGGGCATCCAGCGCCAGCATGCCGATGGTGTCGTGGTTGTCGCTGTTACCGGGAATACCTCGCCGCTCGGCGTTGATCTGCGGCTGGTACTTCTCGGTCTTCAGCCACTCGCGCCAGGCCGCTTCGGCCTGCGGCGTCAGCAGATGCTTGCGCTCGAACCCCTGCTGCACCGCGAACTGCTGCGCGCCCTCGCCTACCAGCAGCACGTGCGGGCTGTTTTCCATCACTTTGCGGGCCACCGACACCGGATGCAGGATGTCGACCAGCGCGGCCACCGCGCCACAACGGCCATCGCCATCCATGATGCTCGCGTCCAGGCTGAGCACGCCGTCGCGATCGGGGTTGCCGCAATGGCCGACGGTGGGATTGCACAGCTCGCTCTCGGCCCAGCGTGCGCCCGCTTCCACCGCATCCAGCGCGCTGCCGCCCTGCGCCAGCACCTTCCATGCGGCCTGGTTGGCCGGCACGCCGAAGTCCCAGGTGGAAACCACCCTGGCCCCACCCTGCGTGCGTGCATGCACGCCCGGCAAGGCCGCCATGCCCGCGGCCAGTGCACCGGCCTGCAGGAACTGCCTGCGATCCACCATCTTCCCCTCCCAGTCTGCAATGCGCGGCCGGCCCGATGCCGGCCCCGACGATCAGTCGTGCGTGGGCTGCCGTGCGGCGTGCCAGACCGCTGCGCCGAGCACGCCCAGCTGGCCATGCTCCACGCGCCATACCGGCACCTGGCGCAGCACCTCGGTCAGCACGCCCTTGTTGAGGAAGCGCTCACGGAAGCGACCATCGGCCAGGAAATCCTGCACATGCGCGGAAATGCCCCCGGCCAGGTACACCGAACGCGCACCGACGGCGATCGCTGCGTCGCCGGCCAGGCTGCCCAGCCAGGCACAGAACACCTGCAGCGTCTCCACCGCCAGGGCATCCTCGCCGCTGCGCGCTGCGCCGATCAGTGCCTCGGTGCTGCTCCACACCGGGGTGACGCCGCGCAACTCGCACAGGCACGGATACAGGTTCATCAGGCCACTGCCGGACAGCACGCGCTCGTTGTCCACATGCGGCCAGCGCTGCAGCAGCTTGCCCAGCACCTGCAGCTCCAGCGCATTGCCGGCGCCGAGCGCGGCATGGCCGATTTCGCTGGCCAGCACCGGGCGCTCGCCATCGGCGAAGCGCAGCGCGGCGCCCAGGCCGGTACCGGCGCCCAGAACCAGTGCCGGGAACGCCTGCGCCGGATCCGCGTCGCCATTCAGCGGCACCAGCGTGTCGGGCTGAAGGAAGGGAATGGCCAACGCCACCGCCTCGAAATCATTGATCAGCTGCAGTTCGCGCAGCCCGGACTGCGCGCGCGTGGCTGCGAGCGACACCGTCCACGGCAGGTTGGAATTGATCAGCACGTCGCCATCGAGCAGGCCGGCGATGGCGACCACTGCGGTCTGCACCGGCTGGCCGAGGCCTGCGGTGAAGTCAGCCAGGATCGCGGCCAGGCTGGGATGCTCGGCACAGGCATAGGTGCGGTGGCTGCCCAACGACGGCGCCCTGCCAGGTGCGGTTTCAGCCAGCGCAAGGCGGGCGAAGGTGCCGCCAACATCGGCGACGACCAAGCGGCGCGGAAGACCGCCGCAGGTGGAGTCGGAGGAAACCGGGGACGCTGCTGCGATGGTCACGCTGGCCTGCTTGGATCGATTGAATCGCCCCGATTCTCAGGCATCGGGGCCGCTTTGCCTAGCGCGACGGCGGTTCAGGTTGGCCTGCATGCCTTCCTGCTCGGCCACCTGCACGCCGTCCACCAGCACGCGCAGTCGTTGCGGGCGGAAGCCGGCGAACAACAGCGGCCGGGTGCGCTCGACCAGCACTTCGTGGCCGGCGATATGTCGCAGCCACGACTGTACCAGCGAGAACGAGAAGTGGGTGCCCGGATGCAGCGGATGCTGCACCCAGACTTTCTCGGTGGCGCTTTGCAGCAGCATCGCGCCGGTGAACCAGTGGCGGCTGAGGGTGACCGGCGTGGTGCCGGCCATGAAGCGGATATCCATGCGGGGTCCTTTCGCTGGAACGGTGGTGCGGGATCAGGGCTGGGCGGCCTGCAGGCTGTAGCGGGTGGTCGCGGTGAACACCGCGCCATCGGGCTGGGTGGAGCGTACCTCAACCTTGTGGCTGCCCACCGCCAGGTCGGTCGGCAGCGCACCACGCCACAGGTGCGGCGATGCGGTGGCCTCCGGTGAGCGGTCGTAGCCGCGCAGGCTGTCGGCCAGGTCGTCGGCCACGTTCTCCACCATCAGGCGCGGATCGGGCTGGCTGACCTGCTTCATCGGCTGCCAGGCGCCACCATCGACGCGGTACTCGACCACGCTGGCATCTTCGCCCATGTACACGTTGGCGTACACGCCCCACGCCGGGTAGGCCCCCTGGCGCAGCACCTTGGGTGCATGCAGGCCGATCTGCTCGCTGGCCGGCTTGCCCGCCACCCGGTACTGCAACCGGTAGCTGCCGTTGCCGGCCACGTCGAGCAGCGCATAGCCCTTCGGCGTGCCATCGCTCATCGTGCTGTCCGGCACGCCGGCGGCATTCTTCACCCCGGACCAGAACGCACCGCAGTTGGCCCCGACGTTGTACTCATGCAGCGGCTTGTCGCCGTTCCAGCCGTCGGCCTTGCCGTGGTAGACGTGCTGCTGGGTGTGGCTGTGGCCGCTGAGCACCAGCACGTTGCGGAAGTCCTTCAGCAGGTCGAACAGGCGCTGGCGGTCGGCGTGGCGGAAGGTCTCCCGCCCCGGTGCCGCGTCGAACAGCGGGATGTGCATGCCCAGCACCAGCAGGCGGTCCTTGTGCAGGCCCTTCAGGTAGCTGGCGAGGAAGGCGAACTGGTCTTCGCGCAGGCCACCGACGTACTTCGGGCTGGCCTTGGGGTCGTACACCACGTCGTCCAGGAACACGAAACTGGCGCCGCCCTCTTCCACCGCGTAGGTGTCCGGGCCATAGATGTTGCGCCAGCTGTCCAGCGAATGCGCATCGCTGGCCGCATCGAAGTCGAGGTCGTGGTTGCCCGGCACATGGAACCACGGCACGCCGAGTTCGGTGGTGACCTTGTTGATCGCCGGGTACAGGGTCAGGTCGTCGTTGACGATGTCGCCCAGGGTGGTGCCCATGCGTGCCTTGGTCTGCCCGACCAGCGGCGCCACGATCGACTGCTGGTAGTAGCCGATGTCCTTCAGGCTGGCGGTCTGCGAATCAGTGAACACCAGCATCTGGAAGCCACGACGGCTGTCATGGCGGTCTGACTGCAGGGCGAAATCCCAGTTGCGGGTGACGTCGCCGGTCGCGGCGATGCCACCGTACTTCAGCGCCGGCGAGCCGCTCGGACGATAGTGGCGCCAGAACGAGGGCAGGCCATCGGCCGCCTTCGGGAAGGCGTAGGCATCGGGCTTGATCACGAATACCGTCTGGCCGTCGCGCACCGGCAGGCTGTAGCTGCCGTCAGCGGCAGTCTTGACGATGGTCTCGCCGTTGGAGACCTGCACTCCGGCCAGGCCCGGATCGGTCGCACCGCGGCCAGGCTTGCCGTCACGCTCCAGATACACCTTGCCGGTGACCACGGTGTCCGCGGCCCAGGCCGGCGAGGTCAGCAACAGGCAGCACAGCCAGGTGGCAGGCAGTTTCATGGGAGAGATCCGGCAAAAAGAGACGCGGTATTGTAGAGCCCCGACACGCTCGGCTGCATTTCCGGCCGGTAGTGCCGGCCGCTGGCCGGCAACCTCATGATCGTCGGGCATCTGGGGGTTGCCGGCCAGCGGCCGGCACTACCACGCTTCAGCGATGGCGTTTTTCCAGTACTGCCCGCGCATCATCCAGTGACAGCCCACGCGCGCGCAGCAGCACCAGCAGGTGGTACAGCAGGTCCGAGGCCTCGCCCAGCAGCGCCGCATCGTCCTGCGCCACCGCCGCCAGGGCGGTCTCCACGCCCTCCTCGCCCACCTTCTGTGCGATGCGGCGGATGCCACCCTCGAACAGGCTCGTCGTGTAGCTGCCGGGCGGGCGCTGCGCCTCGCGCATGGCCACCAGCTGGCCCAGCCCGCCCAGGAAATCCTTCGGCGCCTGGTCGAAACAGCTCTCGGCACCGGTGTGGCAGGTTGGTCCCGCCGGCCGTGCCGTCACCAGCAGCGTATCGGCATCGCAGTCGACACGGATCGATTGCACCACCAGTACGTTGCCGGACTGCTCGCCCTTGGTCCACAGCCGTTGCTTGCTGCGGCTGAAAAAGGTCATGTGACCGATGGCCAGCGTGGCGGCCAGTGATTCGGCACTGACATACCCGAGCATCAGCACCTGCAGGGTGTCGGCATCCTGCACCACCGCCGGCAGCAGGCCGTCGCCCTTGCCCCAGTCCAGCGCCTGCAACGCGTCCAGAGAGGGCCTCACTTCAATAGACATCCCGCACCTCGATCTGCTGTGCGCGCAGGTAGCGCTTCAATTCCGGAATGGCGATCGCGCCGCTGTGAAACACACTGGCGGCCAGCGCGCCGTCGACGTCGGCCTGGTCGAAGGCTTCGGCGAAATGCTCCATCGTACCGGCACCGCCGGAGGCGATCAGCGGCACCTGGCACAGGGCCCGCGCCTGCTGCAGCTGCGCGACGTCGTAGCCGCGGCGCACGCCATCGCTGTCCATGCAGTTCAGTACGATCTCGCCCGCGCCACGCCGTTGTGCTTCGACGATCCAGTCCAGGGTGCGCAGCGGCACCGCCTGGGTCTTGTCCGGATCGCCGCTGAAACGACGCACCCGCCACTGCCCGTCGGCCTCGCGCACCGAATCGACGCCCACCACAACGCACTGCACGCCAAACTCGTCCGCCAGCTCGGTGATCAGCTCCGGCCGGCCCAGCGCCGGCGAATTGATCGACACCTTGTCGGCACCGGCAAACAGAACGCGGCGCGCGGTTTCGACGCTGTCGATGCCACCGGCCACGCAGAACGGAATATCGATCAGGCGCGCGATGCGCTCGATCCACGCCACGTCCACCGAACGCGCTTCGGGACTGGCGCCGATGTCATAGAACACCAGCTCGTCCGCGCCCTGGTCGCGATAGCGCTGCGCCAACTCGGCGATGTCGCCCATGTCGACGTGGTCGCGGAAGCGCACGCCCTTGACCACGCGGCCGTCGCGCACGTCCAGGCAGGGAATGATGCGGCGGCTCAACATGCCAGCGCCTCCGCCAGGTCCATGCGCTGCTCCAGCAGCGCCTTGCCGAGAATCGCACCGCCACAGCCAGCGGCACGGGCCTCGGCCACATCGGCCACGTCACGGATGCCGCCGGACGCCTGCACCGCCACGCCCGGCAGCAATGCCGACAGGTGCTGGTAGAGGCCGATGTTGGGCCCGGCCAGCATGCCATCGCGGGCGATGTCGGTGCACAGCAGGTGGCGCATGCCGGCGCGCGCGTAGCGCTGGGCCAGCTCGTCCAGGGTCACCCCGGCATTTTCGGTCCAGCCGTGCACCGGCAGCTGCCATTGCCCCTGTGCATCCTGGCGCGCGTCGAGCGCGATCGTGATGCGCTCGGCACCAAACTCCCCCAGCCAGCCGACCACTTCGTCGGGGCGGCGCACCGCCAGCGAACCGACCACCACGCGGCCGGCGCCAGCGTCGAGGATGCGCGCCACGTCGTCACGGCCTCGCACGCCACCGCCGGTCTGCACCTGGAGTGGCGTGTGCGCACGGATCGCCGCGAGCAGCGGCGCCAGCGTGTAGCCACCGGCGCGGGCGGCATCCAGGTCGACCAGGTGCATCCATTGCGCGCCCTGCGCGGCGAAGGCTTGCGCGCGCGGCAACGGGTCATCGCCATAGGAGGTTTCCTGCGCATAGTCGCCCTGGCGCAGGCGCACCACGCGGCCATCACGGATATCCAGCGCGGGGTAGACGATGAAACTCATGCAGCAGTGCCCTCAAGGAAATTGCGCAGCATCAGCGAACCGGTTTCGCCGGAGCGTTCGGGATGGAACTGCGCGCCGTAGTAGCGGCCCTGCTCCACCACGGCAGTGAACAGGCCGCCATGGTCGCAGGCAGCCACCGTGTGGGTGTTCAGTGGCGCCGCATAGCTGTGCACGAAGTAGGCGCTGGCGCGCTCGGGTACGCCGCGCAGCAGCAGCGACTCACGCAGCGGCAGCAGGCGGTTCCAGCCCATGTGCGGCACGCGGATGCCACAGGCCGGCACCAGCTTGCGCACCACCCCGGGAATCAGTCCCAAAGTCTCCACGCCGGCCTCTTCGGAGCGCTCGAACAGCAGCTGCATGCCCAGGCAGATGCCCATCAACGGCACCTCCAGCCGCTGCAGCGGTTCCACCAGGCCCTGCGCATGCAGGCGCTGCATGCCGGGACCGGCGGCGCCGACGCCGGGCAGGATCACCCGCTGCGCACCGGCCAGGCCGTCCGCATCGCGCACCAGCCGCACCGTCGCGCCCAGGCGCTCCAGTGCGTAGCGCACCGAACCGAGGTTGGCGCCACCGGCATCGATCAGCGCAACGTCGCTCACAGCGCCCCCTTGGTGCTCGGCAGCGCCGTGCCCTGGCGGGCCAGCGCCGGGCGCAGTGCGCGCGCCAGTGCCTTGAAGCAGGCCTCTACCTTGTGGTGATCGTTGTCGCCGCGCACCTGAAGGTTGAGGTTCAGGCCGCTGGCATCGCACAGCGAGCGGAAGAAGTGCGGCACCAGCTCGGTGGGCATGTCACCCACCCGCTCGCGCTTGAACTCGCCCTCGAACACGAAGTATGGCCGGCCACTGAAGTCCAGCGCGGCGCTGGCCAGCGTCTCGTCCATCGGCAGCGTGAAACCGTAGCGGCCGATGCCGCGCTTGTCGCCCAGCGCCTCGCGCAGGGCCTGGCCCAGGGCCAGCCCGGTGTCTTCGATGGTGTGGTGCTCGTCGATGTGCAGGTCGCCCTCGGCCTGGATGTCCAGCGCGAAGCCGCCGTGCTTGCCGATCTGTTCCAGCATGTGGTCGAAGAACGGCAATCCGGTGGAGATGCGTGCATCACCGGCACGGTCCAGGTCCAGTTCCACGCGGATCTTCGTTTCTTTCGTGTTGCGCTGGACCACGGCGGTGCGCGGTGCGTCGGCCAGCGCGTGGGCAATGCCCGGCCAGTCCCACTCACCACCGAACTGCTCGGTGCGCAGCTGGAAGCCCCGGATGTTGAGGTTGTCGGCGAACTGCAGATCGGTGATGCGGTCGCCGACCATGCCCGAGCGCGCCCAGTCGATGCTGCGGTCCTGCAGGTAAGCCGTCATCAGCCCGATGCCCGGCTTGCGGGTCGGTGCATTGTCGTGCGGCCAGCTGCAGTCGATCAGCACGTCACGGAACGTGATGCCCTGGCTTTCGAAGATCTGCAGCATCAGGTCGTTGGGGCCGTCGAAGCTGGCGCGCGGGTAGCTGTCGCTGCCGAGGCCGTCCTGGTTGGTGACGATCACGAACTGATAGCCGGCGTCGCGCAGCTTCAGCAGCGCCGGGATCACCTGCGGCACGAAGCGCAGCTTTTCGTAGGCGTCGATCTGGAAATCGGACGGCTCTTCGATGAGTGTGCCGTCGCGGTCGATGAACAGGATCGGGGTCATGCTGCGGCCCTCCGCGCCGACAGGGCCGCAAGCACGCGGTCATTCTCTTCGGGACTGCCGATGCTGATGCGCAGTGCATCACCCAGTTGCGGCGCGGCGCGCTGGTCGCGCACCACCACGCCTGCGTCCAGCAGTGTATCGAATGCGGCCTGGGCGTCGGCGAAGCGCGCCAGCAGGTAGTTGCCTGCCGAGGCGTACACCCGGCGCACGCCGGGCAGGCCGGCCAGGGCTGCACGCAGGCGCTCGCGCTCGGCGATCACCGTCGCCACGCGCTCGGCGGTGCGCGCCAGCGCTTCGGGTTGCAGTGCCTGCACGGCCAGTTCGGCGCACGGGGTCGGCACCGGGTACGGCGCCTGGCAGCGGCGCAGCACGGCAATCAGCTCCGGTGCGGCGATCAGGGTTCCAATGCGGGCCGCGGCCAGGGCATGCGCCTTCGACAGCGTGCGCAGCACCGCCAGGTTGGCATGCGCGGCCAGCAACGTCGTCGCCGACGGGCGCTGCGCGTATTCCACATACGCCTCGTCCACCACGACCAACGCCTGTCCGCGCAGCGCAACGGCAACGCGCTCGACATCGTCCAGCGCGATATCACTGCCGGCCGGGTTCGACGGCGCGCACAGGAACACCAGCGTGGCATTGCGGGCCTTGGCCGCGTCGATCACCGCATCCAGATCGGTGCGCAGGCCATCCTCGCTGTCCACCAGCGGCACTTCAATCAGTGCGGCCCCCTGCAGCCGCGCGCACACCGCATACATGCCGAACACCGGTGGCGTGACCAGCACGCCATCGCGGCCCGGCACGCACAGGGCGCGCACCAGCAGGTCAATGGCTTCGTCACTCCCACGGCCGATCAGCAGCTGCTGCGCCTGCACGCCATACAGCGCGGCCAGGCCCTCGCGCAGTGCCAGCGGCTGCGGCTCCGGATAGCGCCGGCTGCTGCCCGCCGCATCGGCCGGATTGGCCCAGGCCGACTCGTTGGCATTCAACCAGACTTCGCCCTGCACCGCCGCGCTGCGCGCCGAACTGTAGCCGGCGAACGCCTGCAGGTCCGGGCGCACCAGCGCCAGCACGTCCTCGATCGCCGCGCTCATGCCGCCGCCTCCATGCGCAATGCCACCGCACGCTCGTGGGCATCCAGGCCTTCGGCGCTGGCGATGATGCGCGCGCAGCCGCCAATCGCCGCCAGGCCGGCGGCGCTGGCGCTCTGCACGCTGATCAGGTTCTGGAAACTGGCCACGCTGACACCACTGTAGGCGCGCGCGGCACCGGCGGTGGGCAGCACGTGGTTGGTGCCGCTGCAGTAGTCGCCCAATGCCTCGGGGGTGTAATCCCCCAGGAACACCGAGCCGGCTGCCTGCACCTTGTCCAGCCACGCGCGCGGTTCACGCAGGGCCAGGATCAGGTGCTCGGGCGCATAGCGGTTGCTGATCGCGAACGCCTCGGCCAACGCATCGACCAGGATCAGCCGCGACGCCGACAAGGCCTGCCGTGCGATCTGCTGGCGCGGCAGCAGGGCGACCTGGCGCTCCACCTCGGCTTCGACCGCGGCCAGCATCGCCGCATCGTCGGTCAGCAGCAGCACCTGCGAATCCGGGCCGTGCTCGGCCTGCGACAGCAGGTCGGCGGCGACGAACGCTGGATTGGCGCCGGCATCGGCGATCACCAGCACTTCCGAGGGACCGGCCGGCATGTCGATGGCGGCGGCGCCGTCCTGTGCGACCTGCTGCTTGGCTTCGGTCACGAAGCTGTTGCCCGGCCCGAACAGCTTGTCGCAGGCCGGAATGCTGGCCGTGCCATAGGCCATCGCGGCGATCGCCTGCGCGCCGCCCAGCTTGAACACGCGCTGCACGCCGGTCAGCCGCGCGGCCACCAGCACCGCCGGATCAGCCGTGCCATCGGCACGCGGCGGCGTGCACAGCACCACCTGCGGGCAGCCGGCCAGCTGCGCCGGCACGCCCAGCATCAGCGCGGTGGACGGCAGCGGCGCGCTGCCGGCCGGCACGTAGAGCCCTACCCGTCCGATCGGACGCAGCATGCGTTCGCAGACCACCCCCGGCGCGGTCTCCACCGCGTATCCCTTGCCCATGCCGGCGGCGTGGAAGCGGGCGATGCGCTCGGCGGCGTCCACCATGGCCTGGCGCAGTTCGGCGGGCACGGCGGCTTCGGCAGCGGCGAATTCGGCTTCGCTCACTTCAAAGGACGACAGCTCGACACCATCGAAACGCGCGGTGATCGCACGCAGCGCGTCGTCGCCCTGCGCACGCACCTGCGCGATCAGCGCAGCCACCGCGTCGCGGGTCTGCTGCGCCACGGTCTGCACCGGGCGGGTCAGCGCGGCGCGGCGCGCGGTTTCATCAAGTCGGGACCAGGTCAGACGGTTCATGCCAGCGACCGCTCCACGCTCAACACCATCAGGCCCTGCGCGCCGGCGCGCTCGAGTTCTTCCATGCGCTGCCAGCTCAGCGGGCCCGGGCACATGGTCTGCAGGCGCAGCGCGCCGCCATCGGCCGGCAGCCGCACCAGCGGCTCGGCATCGGCCAGCAGCTGCGCCAGCGCGTCGACGCGATCCTCGCTGGCGCGGAACATCAGCAGCTTGCGGTCCTGGCGCTGCACCACGCCGTCGAGGCGGCGCAGCAGCATCGCGCGCAGCGATGCGCGCGCATCATCCGGTACGCGCACCGCGCCGGCCAGCACTGCTTCGCTGTCGAGCAGGTTGTGTACCGGGGTCAGCTGATTGGCGCGCAGTGTCGCGCCGCTGGACACCAGATCGCAGATCAGGTCGGCCGTGCCCAGGCGCGGTGCGATTTCCACCGAACCGGACAGCTCGACCACCTGTGCATCCACGCCCTGCTCGGCCAGCCACTGCTTGAGGATGGCCGGGTAGCTGGTGGCGATGCGGGTACCGGCCAGCTGCGCCGGTCCCTGCCACTGCCACTCCTCGGGTACTGCCAGCATCAGCCGGCACTGGCCAAAGCCCAGCCCGCGCAGCGCCTGGTACGCATCGGGCAGCCCGATCTGGCGCCGCGCCGCGGCCTGCTCGTCCAGCTCGTTGCGGCCCACGATGCCGAGGTCACAGACGCCGTCGGCGATCAGGCCGGGGATGTCGTCGTCGCGCACCAGCAGCAGGTCCACCGGCAGTGATTCGCCATAGCAGAACAGCTTGTCGCGGCTCTCACGCCAGCTCAGGCCACACGCGCTGAGCAGGTTGCGGGCGGGCTCGGCCAGCCGGCCACTCTTCTGGATGGCGATACGCAGCCGGTCTCGTACCGGCGCTGCCTGGGTTGCACTCATGGGGGAGGTCTCGAAGTTCGGAACGGGGCGCGGATCAGCGCAGGGCAAGGCGGTCGATGGCAGCGGCATAGCCTCGATGGCCATGCTCGAGCGTGCGCGCCACCCGTCCGGTGGTGGTCACGCTGACGCCGGTGCGCTCGTGGATCTCGCGGTACGGCACGCCCTGCTGCAGCAACGGCACCACCTTCCAGCGGTCGGCCATGGCCTCCAGCTCGGCCGGGGTGCAGAGGTCGCGCAGGAAGGCCTCGACCTGCTCCGGCTCGCGCAGGGCGGCAAAGGCCCGGGCCAGGGCTTCCAGGTCGGCCTTGGGGTCTTTGGCGGCAATCTCGGGGCGGGCTTTCACGGGGTCGGGTCCATGCATCAATGTAATAGCGCGTTAGTACATTAGCGCATTCTTGCGCGATGCGTCAAATCGGGGGGATTGGGGGGCGGCAAGGCTGCTGCCCTGCACCCGCAGAGGCAAGAGCCAGAGCAACAGCAAAAGGCGGTTTCCCGAGGGTTGGCGGGATGGATCCGGTTGAGGGGGCCGCTGCAAGTACGTCCATGTAAGCTCGGTCGCCGCATCCATGCGGCTCACGCCCCCTCAACCGGACCCACCCCGCCTTCGACAGTTGACCGCGATCTGTCAGAACAGCATGGATCGGATCGGAACCGGCTTTTGTAGAGTCGAGCCATGCTCGACTGCGCTTCGCCCGCAAACGCAGAACGCCCACCGAAGGGCGGGCGTTCTGCTTTCAAATCAACAATCTGGCCGACTCAGGGCAGACAGCGCACCTCGGCCTGCAGCGCCCCACGCCGCAGGCATTCGCCGAACAGGCTGCCCTGCCGGCTCGGCAGGGACTGGATGTTTTCCAACGCCCCTGCGCCGGCCGGACACGTCCGCGAGGCCAGGGCCTGCAGGTCGCCCTCCAGCTGCGCGCGATCGATCACGTGGCAGCGATCGACCTGCAGCCGGTACTGTGCCGGCCCTATCCGTGCACTGCGCAGCGCCGGGTCGCTCTGGCAGCCCGCCAGCAGGAGCACGCACAGCGCCCCTGCGGCGGCCCGCATCACGCCATTGCCTTGGACTGCTCCAGCTCCACCTGCAGGGTGCTGGCCAGCTCGTCGCGGGAGACTTCGAACTGCTGCTCGCGCAGCAGGTCCTTCACCGCCACCACGCCACGTGCCAGCTCGTCCTCGCCGGCCAGCACCACGAAACGGATGCCGGCCTTGGCCGCGTACTGGAACTGCTTGCCGATCTTCTTCGGCTCCATCTGCACTTCGGTGTTGATGCCACCGGCGCGCAGGCGGCGCGCGATGTCCAGCGACTGCGGCATGCCCTGCTCGTCCATCAGTGCCACCAGTGCCTGCACGCTGCTGGCCTCGATGCCGTCGATCAGGCCGGCTTCGCGCAGCTGCCAGAACAGGCGCGACAGGCCGATGGAGATGCCCACGCCCGGCAGCTTCGACTTGCTGTAGTGGCTGGCCAGGTCTTCGTAGCGGCCGCCCGAGCAGATCGAGCCGATCTGCGGATGGTCGGTCAGCGTGGTCTCGTAGACGGTGCCGGTGTAGTAGTCCAGGCCCCGAGCGATGGAGAAGTTCAGGCAGTACGCGGTTTCCGGCACGCCCAGCGCCTGCACCAGCTGCAGCACCTCGCGCAGTTCGGCCACGCCAGTGCGCAGGATCTCCGAAGAACCGGCGTCGGCTTCAAGGGCAGCCAACTGCGCGAGCGCATCGGCATGCCCCTGCGAACGCACGGCCACGAATGCCAGGATCCTCTCGACCTGTTCGGCCGGGATGTTGAAGCCCTCGCCCACCAGCGTCTCGCGCACGTAATCGGCGCCGCGCTTGTCCAGCTTGTCCACTTCGCGCAAGACCGCCAGCTGGCGCTCGCCTTCGGCCACGCCCAGGCTTTCGAAGAAGCCGCGCATCAGCTTGCGGTTGTTCAGCTGGATGCTGAAGTCACCGATGCGCAGTTCCGAGAACACGGCGTGGATGACCGCCAGCACTTCGGCGTCGTAACGCACGCTCAGGCTGTCCTTGCCGATCACGTCGATGTCGCACTGGTAGAACTCGCGGAAGCGGCCGCGCTGGGCGCGTTCGCCACGGTACACGCGCTGCATCTGGTAACGGCGGAACGGGAAGGTCAGCTCGTGTTCGTGTTCGGCCACGTAGCGCGCCAGCGGCACGGTCAGGTCGAAACGCAGCGCCATTTCCGGCAACGAACGGTCGCCCGATTCAGCCGCATTGGCCAGCGCACCGGTGGACTGCACGAAATACACCTGGCGCTCGGTCTCGCCACCGGACTTGGTCAGCAGCACGTCGGACAGTTCGAACACCGGCGTCTCGACCGGCAGGAACCCGAAGCGCTCGTAGTTGCGGCGGATGACGTCCAGCATGCGCTGGAACGCAATCTGCTCGCGCGGCAGCAGCTCAAGGGTGCCGGGCGGGGTACGGGGCTTGATCACGGGCGGAACTCCTGCTGGAACGGGACGTGGGAGGGGGCGACATTCTAGCGCCCCCGCCTCCGGCAGGGTCGAACGGCCGCTTGAAGTATCATAAGGCCCTCCCCGCCCGCGATACGCCCCCGCAACATGTCACGGCCTTCCGGCGCTCCGCCCGCCAACAACGATCCCGCCGCGCCGTCCTGCATCACGCTGGACTGCCTGCACTGCTCGGTTCGCCACCTTGCGGTGTGCTCGGCGTTGTCGCCCGATGAAGTGCAGGCGCTGGAACAGGTCACCGTTTCGCAGCAGGTCGGCATGGGCAGCACCCTGGCCCGCACCGGCGAGGAGCGCCAGCATGTCTATACATTGACCGGCGGTGCGCTGCGCCTGGTTCGCACCCTGGCCGACGGCCGGCGCCAGATCAGCGGCTTCGTGCTGCCCGGTGACTACCTCGGGCTGAGTGGCAGCGATCACCACCGCTACGACATCGAAGCGATCGCCGACAGCCGCGTCTGCCGGGTCGCGCTGCCACAGATGAAGGCGCTGCGCAGCCGCTTCCCGCACCTGGAGCGCAAGCTGCTGCAGCGCGCCTGCCAGGAACTGGACGCCGCCCAGGATGCGGCGCTGGCATTGGCACGCCTGCAGCCGGCCGAGAAGCTGGCCGATTTCCTGCTGCGCCTGGCCGCACGCGAGGCCAGGCTCGGCGGTGACGGCCTGCGCGTATCGCTGCCGATGGGGCGCGGCGATATCGCCGACCACCTGGGCCTGACCATGGAAACGGTCAGCCGCACCTTCACCAAGCTGCGCCAGCAGGGGCTGATCGCCCTGCCCCACCTGAACGTGGTGGAGATCCTCGACGAGGACGGGCTGCGCACGCTGGCCGGTGAAGGATTGATCTGACGGCATCGCGGTTGATGGGGTTGCCGGCCAGCGGCCGGCACTACCCGTGTTGCATCCTCCATCTGCGATCAACGCATCAACACCTCACGCAACGCCGCGTAATCGGCCGCCAATGGCTCGGCATGCGCCGGTCGCTGCAGCAACGCGTCCAATGCCGGCGGCACCGCGACCGGGCCGCCGATCAACGGCTCCACCACCACCTCGAACTTGGCCGGATGCGCCGTGGCCAGCACCGCCCAGTCGCCCTTGGCACCGCGCGCGCGCAGGTCCTGCAACACCTTCACCGCCGTCGCCGTGTGCGGGCAGAACAGTTCGCCGCTGCTGGCATGCGCTGCGGCAATCGTCGCGCGGATGGTCACGTCATCCACCGCGAACGCGCGGAAGGCAGCGCGCAGCTCGGCATCATCACCGTGATAGAGCCAGCGCAGGCGCTCGAAGTTGCTGGGCGCCCCCACATCCATTGCGTTGGCAACCGTGGCCACACTGGCCTGCGGCTGATAGTCGCCACCGTTGAAGTACGCCGGCAGCACCGCATTGGCATTGGTCGCCAGCACGATCTGCCCGATCGGAACGCCCAGCGCGCGCGCCAGCACTGCGGCCATCGCATTGCCCAGATTGCCGGTCGGCACCACCAGGTTGAGCCGACGACGATGCGCTGCGTAATGGGTCAACGCCGCATGTGCGTAGTAACTCATCTGAGGGAGCAGGCGGCCGAGGCTGATGCTGTTGGCCGAGCTGAGCGGCACCTGCGCCTGCAGGTCACGGTCGGCCAGCGCCTGCTTGACCATGGCCTGGCAATCGTCAAACGCCCCGGCCACACGCAGCGCCTGGATGTTGTCGCCGAAGCAGCCAAGCTGATGCGCCTGCCGCGGCGACACGCGGCCATCCGGGTACAGCACCACCACACGCACGCCCGGCTGGCGATGGAAGGCTGCCGCCACGGCGGCACCGGTATCGCCAGAGGTGGCGACAACGATCGTCAGGTCGCGGTCCTTGCCGGCCTGCAGCCGCGACAGCGTTCCGGCCAGGAAACGCGCGCCGATGTCCTTGAACGCCGCCGTCGGCCCATGGAACAGCTCCAGCACATGGTCGCCGTTGCCAAGTGCACGCAGCGGCACCGGGAAGTCGAACGCCTCGCGGCAGATCGACGGCAACGCGGCCTCGAGTGCGTCAGCGGCGAAGAACGGTGCCAGCAGGTCCGCGGCGGTATCGGCCAGCGTCGCCCCGGCCTGCAGCTCACGTGCCGCCGGCAGGGTGGCGGGCACATACAGCCCGCCGTCAGGTGCCAATCCTGCAGCGATCGCCGCGCTGAGGCCAACGGCCGGGGCCTGGCCGCGGGTCGAAACAAAGTGCATGGGGTCGGTATCCAGTAGGGGGGAAGGATTCAGCACAGCCGGGCTCCCGGCGCATCCAGCGGCGACACCCAGGCGTCGCTGTCGAAACCGGCGGCGGCAAATGCAGCCTGCACCGGTGCAGCGGCGGCACGGGCCTGGTCGGCGTCCTCGAACCAGGCAAACACACTGGGGCCGGCACCGGAGATACCTGCGCCCATCGCCTGCGCCGACAGCGCCGCATCGCGGGCGGCCTCGAAGCCGCCGATCAGGCCAGCGCGGCGCGGCTCCACCAGCACATCGCGCAGCCCCGCGCGGACCAGCCCGGCGTCGCTGCGATGGCAGCCGGCAAGCACCAGCGCCAGGTTCGCGCTCTGTGCCACGAATTCAGCCAGCGCATAGCTGCCCTGCAGGGCCTGGCGCGCAAGCCGGGTTTCCAGCACTGCGTGCGGATGCACCAGCAGGCTGTGCCAGGCGGCCGGCACCGGAATCGGCAGCAGGCGGTCCGCCGTGCACAGCGCCAGCCCGCCCAGCAGCAGCGGTCCCACGTTGTCGCCGTGGCGCCCGCCACTGGCCACGGCTTCGCCGTCCAGCGCAAACGGGTACAGCGCCTCGCGTGGCAGCGGCACATCGAGCAGCGCATTGGCGGCCACCAGTGCAGCAACGCACGACGCGGCCGAGCCGCCCATGCCGGAGCCGAACGGAATGCCCTTGTCGATCTCCACCGCGAAACCGAACTCCAGGCCCAGCCCGGCGCGCAGCGACATCAACGCTGCGCCGGCGGTGTTCCCGGCCGCATCCAGCGGCAGCGCGACGGCGCTGCCACGGATCGCGTCGATGCGCACCCGCGGCTCATCGAGACGGCGCACGCTTACGGTATCGCCGACACCGGCAAGCGCATGGCCAAGAATGTCGAAGCCGACCGCCACGTTGGCCACCGAGGCGGGCGCGAACGCACGTGCGATCACAGGCGTGCTCCTTCGCCAGCGGCCACCCGCAGCAGGTCCGCGAACACGCCCGCTGCCGTGACTTCCGGCCCCGCGCCCGGCCCCTGCACCACCAGCGGATTGTCGCAATAGCGACGGGTACGGAACTGCACCACGTTGTCGGTCAGCCGCAGGTTGGCGAAGGCGTGGTCGGCCGGCAGTTCCTGCAGGCCCACCGAGGCACCGTCCGCACCGAGCCGAGCCACATAGCGCAGTACCGCGCCGCGCGCCCGCGCTTCCTGCAGGCGCTGCAGCAGGCTGGCGTCGGACTCGCCCAGCCGCGCCATGAAGTCGTCCACGCCGCCGTCGCGCAGCAGCGCCGGCACCAGGCTTTCCACCTGCACCTGCTCCAGGCTGAGCGCGTGGCCGGCCTCGCGGGCAAGGATGACCAGCTTGCGCGCCACGTCCACGCCGGACAGGTCATCGCGCGGGTCCGGCTCGGTGTAGCCCATCGACCGCGCCTGCGCGACCAGCGCGGAGAACGGCTGGCTGCCATCGAAGCGGTTGAACAGCCAGGCCAGCGTGCCGGAGAAGATGCCTTCGATGGCCAGTACCTCGTCGCCGGTATCGACCAGGTCGCGCAGCGTGGTGATCACCGGAAGGCCCGCGCCCACCGTGGCCTCGTAGCGGAACCGCGCACCACTGGCCGCCGCCGCGGCGCGGATGCGCTGATAACGCGGCAGCGGGCCGGCGCCAGCCTGCTTGTTCGGGGTGACCACGTGGATGCCGGCTGCCAGCCAGCCCTCATAGCGCTCAGCCACCTTGGCACTGCCACTGCAGTCGATCACCACCGCATGCGGCAGGTGCGCGGCCAACAGGTGTTCGGTGAAGCGATCCAGATCGCTGGGCTCACCCGCCTGCTGCAGGGCATCGCGCCAGTCCGCATGCAGGCCATCCGCCTCCAGCCGCATGCGCGAACGCGAGGCCAGGGCGCGCAGGCGCAGGTCGACGTTGGCCTTGGCCAGCAGCTGCGGACGGGCGGCCAGCAGCTGGTCCAGCAGCGCGGCGCCGACATTGCCCGGCCCGATCACCCCCACCGCGAAGGTCTGCGGCGACAGCCAGAAACCCGCATGCGCGGCGCGCAGCGCACGGGTGGCATCGGCACTGTCCACGGCCACGGAGATGTTGCGCTCGGACGAGCCCTGCGCGATCGCCAGGATGTTCACCTGCGCACGCCCCAGCGCTTCGAACAGGCGCGCGGCCACGCCCGGCTGGCCGGCCATGCCATCGCCGACCGCCGCCAGCACGCTCACACCATCACTGACCTGCACGCGCTGCACCTGGCCCACCGACAGCTCGTGGGCGAACGCGTGCAGCAGGGCCTCGCGGCCGCGGCCGGCTTCGGCAGCGCGTACCACGCAGCAGATCGAATGTTCCGACGAACCCTGCGAGATCATCACCACCGATACCTGCGCCTGGCGCAGCGCGGCGAACACGCGCTCGGCGGTACCGGGCACGCCGATCAGGCCGGTGCCCTCCAGGTTCAACAGGGACAGCCCGGGGCTCAGGGTCAGGCCCTTCACTGGCCCACGCGGCGAGCGTTCTGCACTGATGCGCGTTCCCGGGTGTGCCGGCTGGAAGGTGTTGCGGATGAAGATCGGCAGGCCGAGGCGGATGGCCGGCGACATCGTCTGCGGGTGCACCACCTTTGCGCCGAAGTAGGCCAGTTCGCAGGCCTCGTCGTAGCTCAGCGATTCCAGCTGCACGGCTTCGGGCACCAGCCGCGGATCGGCTGACAGCACGCCGTCGACGTCGGTCCAGATGTGCAGTTCATCGGCATTGAACAGCGCGGCGAAGATCGCTCCGGAGTAGTCACTGCCATTGCGGCCCAGGGTGGTGATGCGGTCATCGCGGTCGCGCGCGACGAAGCCGGTGGCCACCAGCCGCGACTGCGGATGCTGCAGGCGCCACCTGGCGAGCCGGTCAGCACTGGCCTCCCAGTCGACATCCACGCCGAGTTCGCCATGCCCGACCACCAGCACATCGCGGGCATCGAGCACGGCACAGTCTTCGCCCAGGGCACGCAGGTGGCTGCCGAGCAGCTGTGCGGAAAACACTTCGCCCAGGCCCTGCACGCGGTCGAGCACTTCGCGCGGCAGCTCGCCGATCACCGCCAGCGCCGCCAGCACTTCGGCCAGCTGATCGAAGTGGGCGTCGATCCATTCGACCGTCTCGCCGACCTGCTCGCCCAGCAGCGCCACGGCGGCGCCGCGATGGCGCGCGCGCAGGGCATGCCACGCCTCGCGCCAACCTTCGTCGCCCTTGGCCGCCAGCTGCGCCAGATCGATCAGCGCGTCAGTGACGCCCTTCATCGCCGAGACGACAGTGACCTGCAGCGGTTCGGGGCGGGCCAGCAGCAGGCCGGCAACATGGCGATAGCGTTCGGCATCGGCCACCGAGGTGCCGCCGAACTTGTGCACGACAGTGGACGGCGCAGCCAGATCGGCCGGGGCAACGGGATGGGCGGGGGCGTGGGAAGACATGCAGACCTCGGCAGGAGGCCCCGTCGCATGCAGGTGTCGAGTTTCCCCGCCACCTGGATGGTGCGGGGCCGTGGTTTTCGGGAGTTACACGAAGACGACGGGCCGCACCAGGGCAGTGGTGACGGTGGTGGTGGTAATGGTGGTGGTGGCGACCGGCGCAGTCGAACGGCCCGCAGTGGCGGGGGCGATCAGGCTGGCGTGGGCGGCATCAAGGACCATGGCGCACAGAAAACACTGCGCATGGGCCTGCTGTCAAGTGTTGCACCGCAAAAGACCGCTGCCGTGATCATCGGCCAACGTGCGTGCATTTGGTTGCAATTGAGACCAAGCGTGCATCAGCACGCTTGTCGACCGGATTCAGCCTGCATGTTCGGCGATCGCCCGCGGCGTGCGGTGGGCATGCGCGCACAGCATCACGCCGGCCACCAGGAACACGATCGCCAGTGCTTCCAGCAGCGACGGCCAACGCTGTTGCCAGGCGAAGGCATACAGCAGCGCGAACAGCGTTTCGAACACGATCATCTGCCCGGTCAGGGTCAATGGCAGCAGGCGGCTGGCACGGTTCCAGAACGCGTTGCCGAGGATCGAGGCCACCACTGCCACGCCGGCGCTGATCGCCCAGAAGCCACCCCACTGCGCCGCCGTGTGGTCGCCAGGGCCGATGAAGGCCATCGGCACCAGCAGCAGCGCCAGGCCACCGGTGGTGACGCCGGTCAGCAGCGACCAGTCATGGCTGGACAGATCCGGCCTGCGCGCCAGCCAGCGGCTGTTGCCGATCGAGTACAGCGCCCACGAGAACAGCGCGCCGAACGCGCACAGCAGTCCGACCACGCGCTGGCGCCACGGCGTGGCCAGATGCTCGGACATCAGCGACTCCCAGCCGACCAGAGCGACCCCCAGAACGCACAGGCCCAGCGCCGGTAGCAGCTGCTTCAGCGGCACGGCCCCCTGCTCGCGCACGCCGACCAGCGTGACCACCACCGGGATCAGGCCAACGATCAGCGATGCCGCAGCGCCACCGGCCCACTGCACGGCCGTGGCCAGCAGCAGGAAGTACACCAGGTTGCCGGCCAGGCTCAGCCACAGCAGGCCGAACCATTCGGCGCGGCCCAGCCGTGGCGCCAGCCGCCTCCAGCGCGGCAGCAGCAGCGCGACGGCAATCAGGCCGTAGACCAGATAACGGCCAGCCGACAGCTGCAGCGCATTGAACGACTGCAGCACGGCGGGGGCCAGAAAGACCACGCCCCACAGCGCGCCGGCGGCAATGCCGTTGGCGATGCCCAGGGCCATCGGGTTGTTGCGCATTCGGATACTTCGGGGGAGAGAACAGGCCACGCAGTGTATGCGTTGCACGGCGGGCGCTCTTGACCGAGGCTACTGCCCTGCCCGGCTGTGCGCATGCGGAGTCGCCTCGACTCGGGAGCCGAGCCATGGGCTCGGCTCTACAGGTCAGGTGGCGCCCCTTCGCCACGCAGCGGGAGTCTGGCCACATTCGCGGCGCAGCGCACGGGTCAATGCGCTCTGCTCGGAATAGCCTGCGGCCAGTGCGATATCACTGATCGGCGCGGCGCTGGTGCGCAGCTGATGCTTGGCCCAGCGCAACCGGCACGCACTGAGCCATGCCTGCGGGCCGAGCCCGAATTCCCGCTGGAACAGCGCATGCAAGCGACTCTCGCTGACACCGACGAAGCCGGCCATGCGTGCCACCGGCCACGCCTGCCCGGGGTCGGCCTGCACCGCCGCGCACAGGCCCTGCATGCGCGCGCCACTACCGGCGGGCGCAAACACCTGCAGCAACTGCGGCAGCAGGGGCGGCAACGGTTGGCCCGCACGCACCTGCGCCAGGCACTGGCGCAACGCCAGCGGCAGGTGCAGCCAGCGCTGGCGGGACAGGTGTTCCTGGGTTGCGTCATCCAGCACGCCGGGTGGGCAGTCGACAATCACGAAACCGTTGGGACCGTCTGCCATCTGGTCGTGGGCTTCGCCCGCTGCAACGAACGCGCCCTGCAGCAGGTCCAAGCGCCCCCCGCGCCCCTCCATCTCGAACTGCAGCTCGCCCTGCAGCGGCAACACCCACTGCGCATAGTCATGGCGATCCAGGCCGGTGGCCTGGCCGTACTGCCGCAGGTGGAAGATCGCGCCCATCCGGCGAGTGTGCGCGTGCTTGGATATCCCTGCAACGCGGGCGCGCCTCCACACGCGATGGCTCCCACGATCGGTGGCGGGTCGTGCCTGACCGGGCGCCGGACTAACCGTCCACGCCCAGGAAGGTGAACGGTGCACTGGGCACGAACTGGCCCAGCGCATTGCCGGAATAGGTGTTGCGCTGGTCCGGGCCGAGATCGAGCTTGAGCACCTTGCCGCCGAAATCCACCTTGTTGAGGTCGACCCAGAACGTGTTCGGGGTCAATGCCGATTCGAAGAAGTACAAGCGCCGCTTGTGGTCGGCCACGGTACGCCAGCGCGTGGAGGAGATGTTCGGCTCGCCCGGCGTGGTGATGCCGTAGGGCACCGATGTATTGCGGATCACGCTGAACACGCTGGCCAGCGCCACCACCGGGTCTTCGGACTTGGGAATGGCGTTGATGTAGAACGAAGCCCGCGCGAAGCGATCGGCCGAGCGGTTGGTGCCGGGCAGCATCACGGTGCCGCCGATCTGCTGCCAGTAGCTGTTGAGCGCCAGCTGCTGTTCGAAGATCGGCGAATTGGTCATCACCTGGTAACGGCGGTCATGGTGGATCACCTGGCGGCCACCGATGTATTCGACGATGGCGCTGTCGCCGGTGGCATCGGACAGCGACAGGTGCAGCGTTGCCTGGCGGTCTTCGCCCGGCACTTTGTCGGTGACGATCGAGTACGGCTCACGCTCCAACGCCGCCACCGCCTCGCCAACGGTCGCAAAGTTGTCGAGCACGTACTGCGCCCAGAGCGAAATGGCCAGTCCGGGCTTGTTGCCACGCTGCTTCGGATACTCCGATTCGACCAGCCACAGCAGGTTGGCCACCAGGCCCTTTTCGTTCATGCCGTCGGTGGTCGACACGTCGTAGCCGGTGGCCACGACCGAGCCATAGCGCGCCGTCCAGGCCAGCGACTTCGGGCCGGCCTGGCCGGTGCGCGCGATGCCGCGTGGCAGCACATAGAGGTTGGTCGCCACATCGACTTTCCAGTCCATCGAACGCGCGGTGATCACATCACCGTTGTCGCCCAGGTACACCGCCCGCGTGCAGGCCAGCGCCGGTGCGACCGCGGCAGCCAGTGCGACCGCCAGCATTGCCCGGCCCGTCCACTTCATCCGTACCATGTCGTTGCACTCCTTTCCCCGTGATCGGTGGATCTCACCCCATGCAGGGTGACACAGCAGTGAAGCCTCATCGAAGGAGGCGATCGTGCAGCCAGAAGCCTGCCAGCATCGCCGGCACGAACCACAGGGCTTCGTGGGCGCCGACCGCCAGGCCCGCGATGGCCGGCCCCGGGCAGTAGCCCGCCCAGCCCCAGCCGATCCCGAACAGCGCCGCGCCCAGCAGCAGCCGCCCATCAATGCCACGGGCAGTGGGCAACTGGAAGCGCTCCGCGCACAGCGGTTGCGCACGGCGCAGCACCGCGCGCTGCCCGACTGCACTGACCAGCACCGCCGACGCCAATACCCAGGCCAGAGTCGGATCGAACTGCCCGGCCACATCGAGGAAACCGAGAATGCGGCGTGGATCGGTCATCCCGGCCAGCGCCAATCCCGCGCCGAACAGCATCCCTGCGCCACCGGCAGCCCAGGTCGTGCGGCTCACCGGAGGCCTCCGCCGTGGCGAATGAGGAACGTGGTCAGCATGGCGCAGGCCATGAACACCAGCACCGCCAGCATCGAGCGCTTCGAGCCCCGCGCCATGCCACATACGCCGTGCCCACTGGTGCAGCCATTGCCCAGCCGCGTGCCAACGCCCACCAGCACACCGGCGCCGACCAGTTGCCAGGCGGGCAGCGCGTCGCGCAGCAGCGCCCGCGGCGCCTCCCCGGGCGGTGCCTGCCACCACAGCACGGCTGCGGCGGCGGCCGCCAGGCCGAGCAGGAACGCCCAGCGCCAGGCGCGTTCCTCCGGTTCCGCACGCAGGCTGCCGGCGGCGATGCCGCTCACGCCCGCCACGCGCCCGGTGGTGGCCAGCAACAGCACCGCGGCGGCCCCGATCATCGCCCCGCCCGCCACAGCGGCCCATGGCAGGTTCATGTCCGGCCTCCGCGCATTGCATCCATCGACTTGCCTTTTTATTTAGCTTTTTCTAAATTAGCGTCTTCTAAACAAAAAGGTCAACCATGCCGCGCACCGCGCTCGACAGTGCCGCAATGGCAAAGCACGCCGCGCAGGCCGCCGCCCTGCTCAAGAGCCTGGCCCATCCGGCCCGGCTGCGTGTGCTGTGCCGCCTGGTTGAGGGGGAAGCGCCGGTGCCCGAACTGCAGGCGCTGACCGGATTGAGCGCATCGGCGCTCTCGCAGCATCTGGCCGTGCTGCGCGAACTGGGCATCGTGGCGACCCGGCGCGAAGCACAGGCCATCCACTACCGCATGATCGAAGGGCCCGCACTGGGCGTGCTGCACGCACTGCACGCCGCATACTGCGGTAGCGGCACCTCGCGCTGACGCTCAGCCCGCGTGCAGCACCGGCTGCACGACGTTGTCCAGCAGGTCCAGCGGCGTCGGCACGGCGCGATCGCCGTGCAGGGTACGGCTGAAGCCCGACCAGTCGCCGGATGAAAGCCGCCGCAACAGCGCCTCGTCCACCGGCAACGCGCGCATCGACCAGTACGGAAACTGGCGCTGGCCCAGGCGGCCACGCGCCAGTTCAATGATGTCGACATGGCTGCCGGCCTGGAGGATGCGCTCGTACACCGACGCAATGCCATCCGGCGGCCCTTCGATGTACTGCAGGAAGTGCCCGCCATCGTGCAGCAGCACCCCGGTCACGCCGGCCATCTTGTTGAAGCGGGCCGCATCGTCAACCACCGCCTGCAGCCGTTCAGCGGAAAGATCCGCCCGCGCCTGGCTGACGTAGGCGATCGCGCGCAATGGCATGGTGCTTCCTTGGCAGTGGATGCAGCCACGGTAGCAGTTGCGGACGAGTCCGTCTCAGATCCACCGCAGGCTTGCTGAAGGATTCAGGTTGCGGCCGCTGCCGTCCCGTCACAGCGCCGCGGCAACATTGCCTCGAACACCACCAGACCGGCGTCGTTGCGCGCGCCGATGCGGCCACCGTGGGCGCGGACGAACTGGTCGACGATGTACAGCCCCAGGCCCAGGCCATTGCTGGGATGGAAACTGGCCTTGAACGGCTCGAACAGGCGTGGCAGCAGCGCGTCATCGATCCGACCTGCGTTGCTGACCCGCAGCAGCACAGTGCGCGGGTCACGACCGTCCACCTCCACCCTCGCCTCGCTGCCATGGGTGAGCGCGTTGCCGACCAGGTTCGCAGCGACCTGGCCCAGCCGATCCAGGTCGCCCTGCAGGCGGGTATCGCCCAGCGTGTCGAGATGGATCCGCGCATGGCCGTGCGCACTGCCGGCCTCGGCCACCACCGCACGGGTCACCTCGGCAAGGTCGCAGGCACTGGCCTGCAGGCGCAGGCCGCCGCTGCGGATCCGCGAAAAGTCCAGCAGCTGCTCGACCATCCGCGCCATGCGCAGCGTGCTGGCCTCCAGATGTTTCAGGGTCTGCTGCGCGCCGCTGTTGTCCTGCGGAAGCTCCAGCGACAGCTTGTCGGCGCACAGCAGGATCGCCGACAGCGGCGTGCGCAGATCGTGGGTGAGCACGGCCGCCATCGTCTCGTTGAGCTTGAGCGAGCGTTCCAGCGCCTCGTTGCGCGCCTTCAGCAGCTGGCGCTGCTGGTAGAGCTCGATGAAGACGTTGACCTTGCTCAGGATCACCCGCGGTGCCACCGGCTTGTGCAGGAAGTCGACCGCGCCGGTTTCGTAGCCCTTGAACGCACGCACCGGGTCATCCGGCGAGGCCGTCAGGAAGATGATCGGCACATCGCGGCTGCGGTGCGAGCCGCGCATCAGTTCGGCCAGGGTGAAGCCGTCGATCTCCGGCATGTGCACGTCCAGCAACGCCAGCGCCACCTCATGTTCCAGCAGCAACTCCAGCGCCTGCGCGCCCGAGCCGGCCAGCAGCAGGTTCACGCCCTCGCGCTGCAGCAGCGCCTGCATGGCCACCAGGTTCTGCGGCACGTCATCGACGATCAGCAGGTTGACCGGGGTCTGCGACTGCGCAGGGTCCGGTGGCAGCAGGTTCATGCAAACAACTCCTTCAGGCGACGGCACATCAGATCAAGGGGCAGCACGGCGTCGGCGCCGGCATGCTGCAGGGCGGAGGCCGGCATCATCGATGCCTCGGCCTCCTGGGGACATTGCAGCCAGGCGCGGCCACCGGCAGCGCGCACCGCGGCGACGCCTTCACTGCCGTCGCTGCTGGCGCCGGTGAGCAGCAGGGCCAGCACCTGGTCGCCGAACACGGCCGCTGCCGATTCGAACAGCGGATCGATGGCCGGGCGCGAGAACAGCACCGGCGCATCGACCGACAGCGCCAGCGAGCGGGCATCTTCCACCAGCAGGTGGTAATCCGGCGGCGCAAAGGTGACCGTGCCGCGCTGCAGCGGCTGCTTGTCCTCGGCCTCGCGCACCGGCAGCGCGCAGTAGGGCGCCAGCACTTCGGCGATGCGGCTGCTGCGGTCGCGTGGCAGGTGCAGCACCGCCAGCACCGGCGCCGGCAGTGCCGCGGGCAACGCACCGAGCACGACCTGCAGGGCCGCGACGCCCCCGGCCGAAGCGCCGATCACCAGCACGGCCGGGCGTGTCGGCGTGGCCATCAGGCCACCTTCCGGTACAGGCGATGCTCGCGCGAACAGACCTCGAACGCATCATGGTGGCAGCCGAACTGCAGCGACTCCTTGCTGCCGAGGCCGAGGAAGCCGCGGTGCACCAGCGCTTCGCGGAACAGGCCCACCGCACGGTCCTGCAGGTCGCGGTTGAAATAGATCAGCACATTGCGGCACGACACCAGGTGCACTTCGGAGAACACGGTGTCGGTGGCCAGACTGTGGTCGGCAAACACCACGTTGCGGCGCAGCTGTCGATCCAGCACGGCACCATCGTAGGCCGTGGCGTAATAGTCCGACAACGACGCAGTGCCGCCCGCCGCCAGGTAGTTGCGGCTGAACTGGGCCATCCGGTCGATGCCATAGGCCCCGGCTTCCGCCGTGGCCAGCGCCGCCGGATTGATGTCGGTGGCGTAGACGATGCTGCGCTCGAGCAGGCCTTCCTCGTGCAGCAGGATCGCCAGCGACCAGACTTCTTCGCCCGTGCTGCAACCGGCTACCCACAGCTTCACCGACGGATAGGTGCGCAGCACCGGCACCACCTGTTCGCGCAGCTCACGGAAATAGGCCGGGTCACGGAACATCTCCGACACCTGCACGGTGAAGAACTGCATCGCCTGCGCGAACAGGTCCGGCTCGTGCAGCAGGCGATGCTGCAGGTCAACCAGCCGCTCGCACTCATAGCGCTGCATGGCCTGGCGGATGCGCCGGCGCAGCGACGACACCGCATAACTGCGGAAATCGTAGTGGTAGCGCTGGTACAACGCTTCCAGCAGGACCTTCAGTTCCAGGTCGAACAGGGCCTGCTCGTTCATTGCCGCGAGCACCAGACCCGGCACAGCGACACCAGCTTGTCGACGTCGATGGGCTTGGCGATGTAGTCGTTGGCACCGGCCTGCAGGCAGCGCTCACGGTCGTCCGGCATGGCCTTGGCGGTCAGCGCGATGATCGGCAGGTCCTGCAGGTGGCGCTGCGCGCGGATCTCGCGCATTGCCGCCAGGCCGTCCTTCTCCGGCATCATGATGTCCATCAACACCAGGTCGACCTCGCGCTCGGCCAGCCGATCCACCGCCTCCTGGCCATTGCGCGCGATCTCCAGCGTCACACCGAGCGGTTCGAGCACGCTGGACAGGGCGAAGATGTTGCGCACGTCGTCCTCGGCCAGCAGTACCGTGCGGCCGTCGAGTACGGTGTCGCGGCGGCGCGCCTCGCGCAGCAGGCGCTGCTGGTCGGTTGGCAGGCTGGCCTCCACGCTGTGCAGGAACAGGGTCACTTCATCCAGCAGGCGTTCGGGCGAGCGCGCACCCTTGATGATGATGCTCTTGGAATAGCGGCGCAGGCGCTGCTCTTCCTCGCGGCTGAGCGCGCGACCGGTGTAGACGATCACCGGCGGGAAACCGACGTCATCGTTGCCGGCCATGTGTTCGAGCAGGTCGTAACCGCTGCCGTCGGGCAGCGACAGGTCCATCACCATGCAGTCGAACGTGACCGTGCTGAGCTGTTCCAGCGCACCGGCCAGGGTGCCCACCGCGACGATCTGCAGCTGGTCGCGGCCCAGCAGCAGTTCCAGGTTGCGGCGCAGCTCGCTGTCGTCCTCGACGATCAGCAGGCGCCGCACGTCGCGCTGGCTGGTCTGTTCCAGTTGCTCGATGGCCGTCACCAACCGCTCGCGCGTGGTCGGCTTGATCGCAAAACCGATCGCGCCCAGCTCGCGCGCCACCTGGCTGCGGTCCGTTGCCGAGACCACATGCACCGGGATGTGCCGGGTATCAGGGTTGCGCTTCAGGCGCTCCAGCACGCTCAGGCCCGACACGTCCGGCAGGCCGATATCGAGCAGGATGCCGTTCGGACGCAGTTCGCCGGCCAGCGCCAGCGCCTCTTCCGCCGTGCCCGCCACCACGCAGTCGAAGTCCAGTTCATGGGCCAGGGCCACCAGTGCTTCGGCGAACGTGGCATCGTCCTCGACCGCCAGGATCAGGCGCCCGGCGCGCTGGCGGCGGCCGCGGTCGTCGGCCACGCCGGCGGACGCGGTGACCGGCGCCGCCGCAGTGGCAGCGCGCACGGGTGCCGGCGGCAGCACGGCCGGTGTGCGTGCCGGCGTCGGCACTGCCACGGGGGCCTCGGCAGCCTCGGCTGCGCTCGCCGCCGGGGCGCCCTGCAACGGCAGCTCCAGGATGAAGCAGCTGCCGCGCCCGGGCTCGCTGTCGACCTGGATGTAGCCACCCATGCGCTCGGCCAGATCGCGCGAGATCGACAGGCCCAGGCCGGTACCGCCGTAGCGACGGCGGGTGCTGCCATCGGCCTGGCGGAAGGCTTCAAAGATGACGTCCAGCTGCTCGCGGGCGATGCCGATGCCGGTGTCGCAGACCTCGAACCGGATGCGGCCGTTGCCGGCCGCACGCACGTGCAGGCTGACCTTTCCGTGCTCGGTGAACTTCACCGCGTTGGCCAGCAGGTTCTTCAGAATCTGCTGCAGCCGCTGGCTGTCGACCACCAGCTGGCTCGGTGCCAGCGCATCGGCTTCGATCTGCAGGGCCAGGCCCTTCTGCCGCGCCATCGGCTCGAAGGTCTCGCGCAGGCGCTGCAGCGCGCTGTCGACCACCACCACTTCATCGGACAGTTCGACATGGCCGGCCTCGATGCGCGACAGGTCGAGGATGTCGTTGATCAGTGCCAGCAGGTCGTTGTTGGACGAGAGGATCGCACGGGCGTACTTCACCTGTTCCTCGGTGAGCGTGCCGTCCTTGTTGTCGGCCAGCAGCTTGGCCAGGATCAGCGAGCTGTTCAGCGGCGTGCGCAGCTCGTGCGACATGTTGGCCAGGAACTCGGACTTGTAACGCGACGTCGCGGCCAGCTCGTTGCTGTTGCGCACCAGCTGGCTCTGCGCGACCAGCAGTGCCTGCTTCTGCGCCTCCAGCTCGTGGGTGCGCTCTTCCAGCTGCACGTTGCTCTGTTCCAGCTCGGCCTGCTGTTCTTCCAGGTGGCTCTGCGACTGCAGCAGGCTGCGGCTCTGCTCTTCCAGTTCCTCGTTGGCCACGCGCAGCTCTTCCTGCTGGGCCTGCAGCTCCTCGCCCTGGCGCTGCGACTCTTCCAGCAGCACCACCAGCTGCGCGCGCAGCAGCGATGCGCGCAGCGCCATGCCGATGGTCTCGGCACAGCGCTCCAGCAGCTCGCGATCCAGATCACGCAGCTCGCCGACCCGGGCGCGCCCCAGCTCGATGATGCCGACCACCGCGCCATCGCTGCTGAGCGGCGCCAGGATGCGCTCGCGCACCGGCAGCCGGCCCAGGCTGGTCTGCAGTTCAAGCACGGCGGCATCGTCACCGTGCAGGTGGCGGATGCGTTCATCACGCGCGACCTGCCCGGCCAGCCCCTCGTGCAGGGCCAGCGAGGCCGGCGCCCCCGAAGGCAGCGCCATGCCCCCGGTCAGCTGCAGCCGCCCGCCTTCCAGGCGGTAGACCGCAGCGACCTCTGCGCCCAGCTGCCCGGCCACGCTCGTTGCTGCGGCCTCGGCGATCTGCTCCGGCCCCAGGTCACCGCGAAGGCTGATCGCCACCGCGTTCTCGGCCTCCTGCAACCAGAGCGCGCGCATGGCCTGGCGGCGCGCCTGGATCGCGCGCGAGACGATCAGCGCGATCATCATGAAGGCGAAACCGCCAATGGTCCGGTTGACGAACGAAAACGCCGAGTTGGAACTGACGGGCGCGACGTTGAAACCAATGACCAGCAGGATGCAGGACAGCACGGCCACCACGAATGGCGCCCGCGCACTGCGCTGGAACACCGTGACGCCAACGGCCAGGAAGTAGGCCAGCCAGACGGCATAGCCCAGCGGTACGACCAGTTCCAGCGAAATGGTCGCGGCCAGCAGCACAGCGGACGTCATCCAGATCCAGCGGTCACGCGTAGTCGCACCAGGACGCATGCAGGTCGGTTCCAGAAGGCAAAGGGTGGAAGATGGTACTCCGTGTCGCATTCAGCCGCACAGGACAAATGGCACGTGTCAGGTGTGCACGCATCCTTCACACTTGAATGCCTAGCTTCACGTGCCTCACAGGGGTAACACTTATTTTCACGTGGACGCAGCTGCCTCTACGACGTCCGTGCTGACGGATCCTTCCCGACAACTGCGGTTGCTGATCGACAGCGTGCGCGACCATGCGCTGTACCTGCTTGATCCAGAAGGCATTGTCTGCAGCTGGAACCCCGGCGCCGAGCGCATCAAGGGCTATTCCGCCGATGAAGTGATCGGCACGCACTTTGGCCGCTTCTACCTGCCTGCCGACCGTGAGGCCGGCGAACCACTGCGCCTGCTCCGCCTCGCGGCGCAGCATGGCCATGTGGCCAGCGAAGGCTGGCGGGTACGCCGGGACGGTTCGTCGTTCCGCGCCAGCGTGGTCATCGAGCCGGTCATGGAAGCGGGCGAACTCCTTGGCTTCGTCAAGATCACCCGCGACATCACCGAACAGTGGCAGGCGCAGCGACTGCTGCGCGATGCCCAGCGGGCGCTGCGCAACACCCAGCAGTTCGAGACCGTCGGCCGCCTCAGCCGCGGCCTGTCGCACGAGTTCAACAACCTGCTGACCACCATCGGCAATGCGCTGGACCTGCTTTCCCTTCGCGTGGGCGGCGATGATGCGCGCACGGCCGAGCTGCTGGATGCCGCGCAGGCCGCCACCGACCGCGGCGCGCTGCTCACCCGGCAGCTGCTGGCATTCAGCACCGGCCAGACCCTGATCCGCGAACCGGTGGACATCAACACCCTGCTGCAGCGCTGGTTGCCGGACCTGCAACGAACCTGCCCGGCGCATGTGACGCTGGAAGCCGAGCTGGCGCCCGGGCTGCCGCAGGTCAGCACTGACGCGATGCAGCTGCAGACCGCGCTGGCCAATCTGGTCGCCAATGCGGCCGAGGCCACGCTGGAGGGCGGCCGCATCCTGATCGGCACGACCCTCCAGCATCGCCTCGACCCGGATGCAGACACGGCCCTGCAACGCGGCTATGTCACGCTCAGTGTCTGCGACGAAGGCCACGGCATGGCCGCCGACATCGCCGAGCGCGCGACCGAACCCTTCTTCACCACCAAGGACATCGGCAAGGGCAGCGGCCTGGGCCTGAGCCAGGTGTTCGGATTTACCACCCAGAGCGGCGGCTTCGTCGATGTGTCCACCACGCCCGGTGTCGGCACCACGGTCAGCCTGCTGCTACCCGCAATTGAGGACCCCGCCCATGACCGATGAACCGATCCGCGTGTTGATGGTGGAGGACCAGAACGATCTGCGTGAGATGATCGGCCTGGCCCTGCGCGATTTCGGCATCGAGGTGTCCACCACTGCCGATGGGCATGAAGCGGCCGCGTTGCTGAAGAGCGACGCACGCTTCGACGTGGTGTTCAGTGACGTCAGCATGCCCAATGGCATGTCCGGCATCGAACTCAGCGAGCACGTCGCCCGCGACCAGCCGCAGGCACGCATGATCCTGTCCTCCGGCTACGCGCGTTCGCAGCTGCCGCCGCTTCCGGAGCAGGTGGAGTTCCTGCCCAAGCCCTACCGCCTGCGCCAGCTGGTTGAACTGCTCAAGCAGGACTGAAGGCGTACCGGCCTGCGTGGCCATGCTCAGCGCCGGGCCCGCTGCATGAACAGCAGCGCCGGCGTGGATGCAGCGTCCACCGGCTCGAAGCCGAGGGAGCGGTACAACGCAACTGCAGCGGCATTGTCCCGATAGACCCGCAAGGTCAGCCGTTCAACGGCAGCAGCCTGGAACGCCTGCGCGATCAGCGCCTGCACCAACCCACGCCCGAGACCGCGGCCCCGCGCCTGCGGCGCAACCAGCAGGCGGCCCAGATGGACGGTGCCCGGCTGCGTGGACCAGGCCTGGCCGAAACCCACGCGCTGGTCGCTTGCGTCCAGCAGCACCCACCCCGGGCGTTCGCGCAGCTGCAATACGTGCTCGAACCGATCGGGTCGCAATGGATAGGGCACGCCCGGCCCGGCCCAGCGCAGCGTCGCCACGGCCGAATCCAGCCACGCGGCGATGCTCGCGTAGTCCTGGGGTTGCACGGGCTGCAGGCGGTGGTCCATGGCGGGCGGATCGCGTGGCGAGGCGCCAGCATATCCGAGTGGCCTGGCGGGCAGCGCGCGGACGTGGCGCCGCAAACAGGGTGACCCCGGCCCGATTCGAACGGGCGACCTTATCCATAGGAGGGGACTTCCACTGCACGTTAGGCCAACGACTTGCAAGATTGCTGGGACCGGCTTGGATCCACCTTCGCTCAAACACCCCACCGTAGCTGCTGCAGCCCTGCCCTCACCCACGCCTGGGTGCGGGCGTCCCTCGCTCGGGGCTTCCTCTCTGCCGGCGGCTTGGGCGGCTCTAGCGCCGCCTTGATCTGCTCGATCCCCTTAGCCCCCGCCTCGGCCAGACGCCGGGCCTGCTGCTGCTCGCGCGTTGGTGGCAGGCCCGGTAGTGGCGGCGGATTCCGCTGGGGATAACATTCGCCCATCGGTCAGCGTAAGGAACCCATGATGCGTTCAATCGTTCTGGCAGTTGTGGTGTCTTCCCTGAGTTCTCCGGCTTTTGCCCAATCAGCCAGACCCCAGACTCCACCTGTATCGAATGCCGAGGCGTATAAGTGGATTCACATCAGCGGCGGCGTTACAGAGGCGACGAGGCGCGGCGTGACGATGCCCCTTTGGGACTCCGAATCCAAAGACGGCGAGTCACTCGACAGCTTTGTTACCCGTACAGGTCGTGACGCACTGCGCGTACTGGAATCATCCCCGGCTACGATCTGCGGTCAGCTGGAAGAGACACCAGGCAAGTACAAGATCTTACTGAAAGCCACGAGCAAGGCGGCAGACTGTAGTGCCCAAGGCTCGCGCCTTCCCTACATGCATATCAGACGCGCAGAAGCCGGTGTAAAGAGCGTTGGTCCGTCCCCGAGCGAGCTTCGCGGACCGGTGTATGTAGTCGACCTGTCTGGCATCAAGTTCGAAGACGGCAGGAAGACTCGACCGGTCGTAGATTTCGGCAAGAAGTAGGCTGTATTGCTGCGCAACCCTTGCCGCATGCCTGCGAACATCAGCTCTCCACTACACGACTGTCGGCTAATAACGATGCCTGCGCCGCTAATCGGCCACCAACGCTTGATTCATCTCAGTGCCAGAGCACCGCACCAAGCCCTTCGTAATCTAACGGCAGCTCCGCCCTCTCCGGCCAGGCGAACGTCTCCGGTTGCGGCAACAGCGCGCGCAGCTAGGCCGGAGTTCCGTTGCGAAGGGTGCAGATTCTGGCCGGGTACGCTGATTACGCCACGACGAAGAAGTACTACGTACACCTCGCCCCTGAGGGTAATGATGGAGCGGTGGCGAAGCTAACCTATTGATTCGCCATTGTGACCACTGTGACCAAGTGGTGCCTTTTGATGGCCTGATATGGCCAATGGCGGTGTAGCAGCTATCGCAAGTTATTGATTCTGGTGACCCCGGCCCGATTCGAACGGGCGACCTTCCCCTTAGGAGGGGGACGCTCTATCCAGCTGAGCTACGGGGCCATGCAGCCGGGAAGTTTACAGGCAAGGTGCCCTGCCCTCCAAGCATTCATGTCCGGCCCGATTCGGCTGGCGCGTTGCACCATGGCCGGTCGGGGCGCTCTGCTACCATCGGCGATTCAGTTCATCGCGTCCCCCACCTGCCCGCGATGGCACCAAACAACGTAACGAAACACAGGAGTCTGCATGTCTTCCGAGCTGCTCAAGTCCCTTGGCCTGGACGCGATCAACGCTGGCACGTACCTGGGCAACGGGGAGTGGTCGAGCGCGACCAGCGGTGAGCTGATCACCCCGGTCAACCCGACCACCGGCGAGCCGATCGCGCAGGTCCGCGCCACCACCGAGGCCGAGTACGAGACCGTCGTCGCCCGCGCCCAGGAAGCCTTCAAGGTCTGGCGCACCACGCCGGCACCGCGCCGAGGCGAAGCCGTGCGCCTGTGCGGCGAAGCACTGCGCAGGCACAAGGACGCCCTGGGTTCGCTGGTTGCGCTGGAAATGGGCAAGAGCAAGCCGGAAGGCGATGGCGAAGTGCAGGAGATGATCGACATCGCCGATTTCGCCGTGGGCCAGAGCCGCATGCTGTACGGCTACACCATGCATTCCGAGCGCCCGGGCCACCGCATGTACGAGCAGTATCATCCGCTCGGCCTGGTCGGCATCATCTCGGCCTTCAACTTCCCGGTGGCGGTGTGGAGCTGGAATTCGTTCCTGGCGGCCATCTGCGGCGACGTGTGCATCTGGAAGCCGTCCAACAAGACGCCGCTGACCGCCATCGCCTCGCTGAAGATCTGCAACGACGCCCTGCGCGAAGCCGGCTTCCCGGACATCTTCTTCCTGATCAACGATGCCGGTACCGCGCTGTCGGAAAAGATGGTCGATGACCGCCGCGTGCCGCTGATCAGCTTCACCGGCTCGACCCAGGTCGGCCGCACCGTCAACGAGAAGGTCGCGCGCCGCCTCGGCCGCTGCCTGCTGGAACTGGGCGGCAACAACGCCATCATCCTGGACGAAACCGCCGACCTGAAGCTGGCTGTGCCGGGCATCGTGTTCGGCGCCGTCGGCACCGCCGGCCAGCGCTGCACCACCACCCGCCGCCTGATAGTGCACCGCTCGATCTACGCCGACGTGCTGGCCACCCTGGTCAAGGCTTACAAGCAGGTGGAAGGCAAGATCGGCGACCCGACCGATGCGGCCAACCTGATGGGCCCGCTGAACAGCGAAGGCGCCGTGCAGCAGTTCCTCGATGCGATCGCCCAGGCCAAGGCGGCCGGCGGCACCATCGAAACCGGTGGCAGCCGCATCGACCGCCCGGGCAACTTCGTGCTGCCGGCCATCGTCTCCGGCCTGAAGAACAGCGACGCCGTGGTCCAGCACGAGACCTTCGCGCCGATCCTGTACGTGATGCCGTACGACACCCTCGATGAAGCCATCGACATGCAGAACGGCGTGCCGCAGGGCCTGTCGTCCTCGATCTTCACCCAGAACCTGAAGACTGCCGAGAAGTTCCTGTCGGCCGCCGGCAGCGACTGCGGCATCGCCAACATCAACATCGGCACGTCGGGCGCGGAGATCGGCGGCGCCTTCGGCGGCGAGAAGGACACCGGCGGTGGCCGCGAGTCCGGCTCGGATGCATGGAAGGTCTACATGCGCCGCCAGACCAACACCATCAACTATTCGGATTCGCTGCCGCTGGCACAGGGGATCAAGTTCGACCTGTGATGGCAAACGACGCCGACACGCCTGTGGGTCAGGGCCCTTCCGGGGTTCTGGCCCAGGCCCAGGGTCGGATCCCCGCAGGGGCTCCGATCCTCGATTTCAGCGGCCGCCGCGTGCTCATCGCAGGCGGCAGCAAGGGCATCGGCCGTGAAATGGCGCTGGCGTTTGCCGGCGCCGGCGCACAGGTTTCGGTCTGCGCGCGTGGCCGGGCCGGGCTGGATGCCCTGTGCGCCGATGCCCAGGCACAGGGCACGCCAGTGCACGCGTTCTCCGCCGATCTGGCCGACCCCGACCAGATCCAGGCCTGGCTGCAGGCCGCCGCCGATGCCCTCGGCGGTATCGATGTGCTGGTCAACAATGCCACCGGCTACGGCATGGCCGACGACGAGGATGGCTGGGCCGCGAGCCTGCAGATCGACCTGATGGCAGCCGTGCGCGCCTCGCGGCTGGCGCTGCCCTGGCTGCGCGCATCCGGCGACGCCTGCATCCTCAACCTCTCTTCGATTGCCGCGCAGCAGCCCCGTCCCGGTGGCGCACCCTATGCTGCTGCCAAGGCCGCCCTTTCGCACTACACCACCTCGCAGGCACTGGCGCTGGCCAAGGACCGGATCCGGGTCAATGCCATCGCACCCGGCTCGATCGCGTTCGATGACGGCCTGTGGGATCGCCGCCGCGTCGAAGACCCCGACCTGTACCACGGCACGCTGGCGAAGATTCCGTTCGGCCGCTTCGGCCACCCGCGCGAGATCGCCGATGCCGCCCTGTTCCTGTGCTCGCCGCTGGCGCGCTGGGTGACCGGCAGCGTGCTCAACGTGGATGGCGGCCAGGTGTTGATGGGCTGATACTGGCACCCCGGTAGCTGCCAACCTGGGTGGGCACGCCTTTCGTCGACCAAGGCCGACGCCTGCCAGGGCCGAAATCCCATTCGTCGACCAGGGGGCGACGCCTTCCCTCACATCTGCCGGGCATGGGATTGCCCGGGCAGACGCACTATCATGTGCACACTGCCAAGGAGGACCCCGATGAGCGTGGCACCCCGACAGACAAGCGCCCTGGCCGTGGTCAGCCTGGTCATGGGCATCGCCAGCTGGACCGTCCTGCCCTTCGTGGCCAGCATCGTCGCCATCATCACCGGCCACATGGCCCGCGCCGAGATCCGCCGCCGCCCGCATGAGCTGGAAGGCGATGGCATGGCACTCACCGGCCTGGTGCTGGGCTGGGTGATGGTCGGCGCCGTGGTTGCCGCCATCCTGGTCTTCATCCTGTTCTTCGGTGGCCTGGCGTGGCTGGCGGCGGTGTCGAACTGACGCCATGACCGCCTCCGACAGCACCGAACGCTTCAGCAGCCGCGTCGCCGACTATGTCCGCTACCGGCCCGACTATCCGGCCGCACTGCTGGACTGGCTGCACGGCCCGATGGGTGTCAGCCACCAGGCCCGTGTCGCCGACATCGGCGCTGGCACCGGCATCTCCAGCCGCGCGTTTCTCGCCAGCGGCCATCCGCTGGTGGCGGTCGAGCCCAACGCTGCCATGCGTGCTGCCGCCGAACAGTGGCTGGCGCCACAGTACCCGCAGTTCTCCGCCGTCGATGGCCGCGCCGAGGCCACCGGCCTGGCGGACGCCAGCATCGATCTGGTCAGCGCCGCGCAGGCCTTCCACTGGTTCGACACCGTGGCGGTGCGCGCCGAGTGGCAGCGCATCCTGCGCCCCGGTGGCCTGGCACTGATCTACTGGAATTCGCGCCTGCTCGATGCCAGCCCGTTCCTGGTCGGCTACGAACAGCTGCTGCTGGACTACGGCACCGACTACACCGCCGTGGCCGAGCGCTACCAGGACGATGCCACCATGCAGGCCTGGTTCGGCGCTGGCCTGCGCGGCAGGGTGGAGCTACCGAACGTGCAGTATCTGGACTTCGACGCCCTGCGCGGGCGCCTGCTCTCCTCTTCCTACGCCCCGCAATCCGGTCATCCGCGCCACGCGCCGATGATCGACGCTCTGCAGCACCTGTTCGCCGCCCACGCGGTGGACGGCCAGGTTGCTTTTGAATATCGAACCCGAGCCTTCCTCGGCACGCTGGACTGAACCGACGCATGTATTCGCTTGCCCGCCCCTTCCTGTTCTCGCTCGACGCCGAGCGCGCCCACGGCCTCGGCCTGTCCGCACTGGACCTGGCCTATCGCACCGGCACCACGCCGCTGCTGGCCGCCCGCATCGCGCCGATGCCGAGCACGGTGTTCGGGCTGACCTTCCCCAACCCGGTCGGCCTGGCCGCCGGCCTGGACAAGAACGGCGAGCATATCGATGCACTGTTCGCGCTGGGATTCGGCTTCGTCGAGATCGGCACCATCACCCCGCGCCCGCAGGCCGGCAATCCGCAGCCGCGCCTGTTCCGCCTGCCGGAACACAACGCGATCATCAACCGCATGGGCTTCAACAATGCGGGCGTGGACGCGCTGGTGCGCAACGTCGAGCGCGCGCGCAACCGCCGCGGCCTGCTCGGCATCAACATCGGCAAGAACAAGGACACCCCCAACGAACAGGCCGTGGACGATTACATCGCCTGCCTGGACAAGGTGTACCCGCTGGCCGACTACATCACTGTCAACATTTCCTCGCCCAACACCGCCGGCCTGCGCGAACTGCAGGAAGAAACCGCGCTGCGCCAACTGGTCAGCCAGCTGCGTGACCGCCAGGAGGAGCTCGCGGCCCGCCACGGCCGCCGCGTGCCGATGCTGGTGAAGGTGGCGCCGGACCTCAGCGAGCGTGACATCGATGCCGCCGCCCGCGTACTGGGCGAGCTGCAGGTGGATGGCGTGATCGCCACCAACACCACCATCGACCACAGCAAGGTGGCCGGCGACCCGCTGGCCAACGAGGCCGGCGGCCTGTCGGGCGCGCCGGTGCTGGAGCAGTCCACGCTGGTGCTGCGCCGCCTGCGCTCGCGCCTGCCCGAGTCGGTGCCCTTGGTCGGCGTCGGCGGCATCCTGTCCGGTGCCGACGCGGTGGCCAAGATGGCGGCCGGTGCCGCGCTGGTGCAGTGCTACAGCGGCCTGATCTTCCGTGGACCGGCGCTGGTTTCCGAATGCGTGGAGGCGATCCGTCGCCGCCGCGAAGCGCCGAGCCGCGGCGCGGTGGCCCCCCTGTGAGCGCGCCCATGGATAGCACCGACGGCAACGCCCCGCTGCGCTGGACGCTCACCCGCAATGCGCCGCTGCAGGCACTGAACACCTTCCACGTGCAGGCCAATGCGGAACAGCTGCTGGAACTGCACGATGCCGCGCTGCTGCCGGACGTGCTGGCGTTGCCCGACGTGGCCAACGGCCCGCTGCTGGTGCTGGGCAGCGGCAGCAACGTCCTGATCGCCGAGGACCTGCCGGGCACCGTGCTGGTGTTCGGCAACCGCGACATCAGTTTCCTTGAACACCGCGCCGACCATGCCGTGATCCGCGCCGGCGCCGGCGTGCCCTGGCATGGCCTGGTGATGTGGTCGCTGCAGGAAGGCCTGTCCGGCCTGGAAAACCTGGCGCTGATTCCCGGCACCGCCGGTGCCGCACCGATCCAGAACATCGGCGCCTATGGCGCGCAGGTGGGCGAGTTCATCCAGGCGGTCGAAGCCTGGGACTGCCAGGACCAGGCCTGGGTGCGGCTGGACAACGAGCAGTGTCGCTTCGCTTACCGCGACAGCGTGTTCAAGCAGCAGCCCGACCGCTACCTGATCACCGCCATCGAACTGAAGCTGCCCCTGCTGCACGACCTGCGCATGGACTATGCCGGCATCCGCGAGGAACTGCAGGCACAGGGCGTGGAACTGCCCAGCGCCGTGGACGTGGCCAATGCGGTGATCGCGATCCGCCGCCGCAAGCTGCCCGACCCCGAGGTACTGGGCAACGCCGGCAGCTTCTTCAAGAACCCGGTGCTGCCGCTGGAACAGGTCGACGTGTTGCTGCAGCACTTCCCCGACCTGCCCGTGTTCCCGGCCGAGCAGGACGACAGGCGCAAGGTCTCCGCGGCCTGGATGATCGAATCCTGTGGCTGGAAGGGCTTCCGCGAGGGTGATGCCGGCGTGGCGCCGAGCCACGCGCTGGTGCTGGTCAACCACGGCAATGCCAGCGGCGCTGATCTGCTGGCGCTGGCGCGCCGCATCTCGGCCTCGGTGCTGGAAAAATTCGGCGTGCCGATCGAACCGGAGCCCCGCCTGCTCGGCGCACAGTGGTGAACAGCCCCGCCCTTTCCCCTGGCGCCACTCCGATGCGGGCGGCGCTGCTGATGCTCGGCAGCACGATGGCATTCGGCCTGATGGCGGTGGCCATCCGCTATGCCACCCGTTACGTGCCGACGCAGGAAGTGGCGTTCTTCCGCAATGCCTTTGGCCTGCTGGCCCTGCTGCCGATGCTGCTGCGGCCGGGCCGCGCGCCCTTGAAGACGCAGCAGCTGCCACGCTATTTCGTGCGCAGTGCGATCGGCCTGGGCTCGATGCTGTGCGCGTTCTGGGCGCTGGGCCACCTGCCGTTGGCGCAGGCGGTTTCGCTCTCCTATTCCACGCCGCTGTTCGTCACCATCGCCGCCGTGCTGTGGCTGGGCGAAACCGTGCGCGTGCGCCGTTGGGCGGCAGTGGTGGTGGGTTTCATCGGCGTGCTGGTGATCGTGCGCCCCGGCACGGCCGGCTTCACCGCCGGCAGCCTGGTCGCGGTCGCCGCCGCGGTGCTCAGCTCGCTGGTGGCAATCCAGATCAAGCAACTCACCCGCGTCGACAGCGCCGATACCGTGGTGCTCTACACCTACGTCTTCTGGGTCCCCCTGTCGCTGGTCCCGGCGTTGTTCGTCTGGGTCTGGCCGACCGGGTTGGCCTGGCTGTGGCTGCTGGCCACCGGCGTGCTCGGCACCGTCGGCCAACTGCTGTGGACCCGGGCGCTGCGGCTGGGCGAAGTCTCGGCGCTGACACCGATCAGTTTCCTGCAGCTTCCCCTGGTGACGCTGTGCGGCTGGCTGTTGTTCAACGAAAGCGTGGACCGCTGGACGATCATCGGCGCCGGCATCATCCTGGCCGCCAACGCCTACATCGCCCATCGCGAAGCCGTGCTGTCGCGCCGCGCCGCAAGTGCGGCCGCCTCAGCAGCGGCCAAGCCTGCAGAATGAAAACCACCTGCACGGACCATGGGTAGAGTCGACTGTTGGTCGACTGCTCTTCGTCTGGAACAGGCAAAGCCCGCGCTGCGCGCGATAGTCGACTCTACCCGGGGTGATCCTGGCAACGGCCCGGGAACTAACCCAGCGCGCGATACACCCGCTCGGCGGCGTCGAACACGTTGCCCGGTGCGAACTGCTCGCTGAGGAAATGCAGCGATTGCCGGCGCAACGGCGGCGAACGCTCCTCGCCATCACTGCCCAGCAGCACCTGCTGGAACTCGATCAGGTCCTGCAGGATGCGCCAGTGCCGGTACCAGGCAATCCAGCGCGGATCACCGCGGTCGCTGCCATAGCCCTCCTCGAATCCCAACGGGTTCTCGCGGCCCCAGCGCCCGCCGACCGCGCCGCCGATGAACATCAGGTCGCGCTCGCGCGGTGCCAGCGACAGGCCATCCCAGTCGATCAGGTGCAGGCCACCGTCATTGCCCATCAGCAGGTTGCCGGCATGCAGGTCGCTATGGCACAGGTGCAGCCCCCTCGGCACGTCCTGCAACGCCGCATGCAGCTGCACGGCCTGCGCATGCAGCGCGGCGATGCGTGCGTGCTGCTGGTCCCAGACCGACACGAACGCACGGCCCAGGCCGTCCTTGGCGGCCGCCAGGCCCTCGCCAGCCAGCCACTGGCCCACCGTATCAAGCGCCGCGGTTTCCATCCGCGCGCTCGGCAGCGCCTCCTGCAGCTGCAGCGGCGGGCGGGCCTCGTGCAGACGGCGCAGCACTTCACCCAGCCGTTGCCACTGCGTGCGGCTCAACGCCGCCTCGAAGCCGGACTGGCCTTCCACATAGGGAAACAGGGTGAACTGCAGGCCCCAGCGCTGCACCGAAGCGCCACCGGTCAGTGCCGGCCAGGGTGCGACGATTTCCTCGATGCCCAGCGTGCCGCGCAGCCAGTGCAGGGTATCCCAGACGGCAGGGTCGACCTGGTAGCTGCGGCATTTCAACCACCATTGCCCACGCCGTGCATCGATGCGATACACGCTTGCGTTGGCGTCGGCGCCAACCGGGCGTGGCACCACGGCCGTGGCGGTGATGCCATAGGACTGCAGGAGGACTTCGCCGAGGTGCTGCGCCGAAGCGGATGACATGGATGCAAGCGGAAAGTGTTACCTGCCGCCACTATCGCAGATGCGCAGGCCGCGACACAGACATGTCCGTCACAACATCACGCCTGCGCGACCAAAGTGCTAGCCGGCGACGCGCCGCATCACCGCTTCCAGTGGCCCCCGCGCGAACCGCAACGACCACAGCCACGCGGCGGCCGTGGCCAGCAGCAGGAACAGCAGCGCGCACCACAGCACCGCCGGCAATGACGCGCTGCCATCGAGCACGCCCAATCCTTCCAGCGTCCCCATGCCCAGCAGGATGTGGCCGACGTACAGGCTGAGGGTCATCCGCCCTGCCGCAGTGAGCGGCGCCCGCCAATTCCCGGGATACCGGCGGCTGACCCACAGGCACGCGGCGATCACACTGCAGGCCGCGCCCGAACCGGTCAGCACGTAGGCCGGTCCCGGCGGCATCGGCTGCGTTCCCAGCCACACCTGCCAGGGCGTTCCCAGCGCAAGGTGCTGCACGCCCTGGCCGGCGCCGATCAGCAGCACGCCCAGCAACAGCAAGGCACGCTGCACGCGCGGCTGTGACAACTGCAGGCGCGCCAGCAGCATGCCCAGCAGGAAGAAGCACATCCACGGCAGCAGGGGATGGAAGCCGTTGAACAGCAGGTTGCGCGCGGCACCCGGCCACTGCCAGAGACCGGTGTACTCCAGCGTCTGCCAGTTCCAGCCCTGGCTGTAGTCCCAATGCAGCAGTGCCCAGAACGAACCGGCCGCCAGGCCCACGATGCTGGCCAGCAGCGCCCGTGGCGACGCACGCAGCCACAGCACCGCCAGCGCGAAATACACCGCGTAGTAGTGCAGGATGTCGGCCGGGAACAGGGTCAGGTTGAGCAGGCCCAGCACCAGCAGGAACAGCGCGCGCCGCCAGGTCTGCACGCAGGCCTGCCTCCGGCCCAAGCGCTGCGTGGCCAGTACCAGGCCAAGCCCGGCCAGGGTGACGAAGGTCGCCGAAGCCTTGCCTTCCAGCAGATGGAAGAAGCCGGCCAGCCACCCCCCGCGCTCGGCAGGTACGGCCATCGCCAGGCGGAAGTTGACCAGCACCATGCCGGCCAATGCGAAGTAGCGCGCCAGGTCCAGGCCGTGCAGCCGCCGGTCATCGGCGCTCATGCACGTGATCCCAGCAACCGTGTTAGCAGCTCGAGATCCAGCGCGGCGTTCTCCGCGTTGCCGGCTTCACCCAGGCCCTGGCGCAGCGCATCGCTTTCGATGGCATCCAGCAACACCTGCGCCTGCAGTGCCGGGGCCAGCGCAGGGCGCCGCCGCTCGCGCCGCGCAATGCCCTGCAATGCATCGCCCAGCACCTGTTGAAGCTGCCTGCGGTTGGCGGCGAAGGCCTCGGCTACGGCGGGGTTGCGTGCACTCTCGGCCAGCACCTCGGCCGCGAGCGTTGCCCACTCCGGTTGCCGGCACAACGCATGGAAGTCCTGCAGGAACGCCAGCACCTGCGCGCGCTCGCCGTCGGCCGCCGCCAGCCGCTGCAGCATCGGGGCCAGTTCCTCGCTTTCGGCCACGGCCACCGCAAGGATGATCGCCTCCTTGCCCGGGAAATGGTTGTAGAGATTGCCCAGGCTGACACCGGCCGCCTGCGCGATGTCGCGCATGCTGGTCTGGTGGAAGCCCTTGGCCAGGAAACACTGCAGGGCCGCCTGCAGGATCAGGGTCACGCGCTGCTCATTGCGGTCGATTCGGCTCATGCCACACATAGTGAACGAACGTTCGTCCATTTTGAATATTGGAGAGGTCCGTCAGCAGGGCAGCATTCAGCCCTGCCCTGCGCTGCCCGGCGCGGTTTCAGAAGAACTCGTCGAGAAGACGGTAGAACGCCAGCCGCCGTTCGTCGGGCACAACGCCATAACTGCGGAACAGCGACGCGACCCACCGGGTGTCGCCGAAGTTGTGGACCAGGCTGCGCGCGGCCAACGCCAGATCCTGGTAGCGATCGGCCACGCCCAGCCGGCCACAGTCAATGAAACCGCTGAAACGCCCCTCGACGGCCAGCAGGTTCGGCAGGCAGGCATCGCCATGGCTGACCACCAGATCCTCGTGATCAGGCCGGGTAGCGCGCAGTTCGGCGAAGACCTGCTGTGCGCTCTGCCCCAGGCGCTCGTCATCGAAGTCATCGAAGTCATCGGCGTCGACCCGGCCCGCCTCGACCCGTGCCTGTGCGGCCTGAAGGCGCGAAGCCAGCCGCTGGTCGAACGGACAGGCCGCCACCGGCAGGGCATGCAGGCCCCGCAGCGCGTCGGCCAGCAGTTGCACCCGGTGCTGGGGCGCGAGCGCCGGCGACGAGGCCAGATCGTGGCCGGGCAACGCACTCATCAGCAGCCAGCGGCGCCCTTCCTCCTCGGCGATAGCGATCACCGTCGGCGCCGGCTGGCCCTGCGCCTGCAGCCAGCGCAGGCGCGCGATCTCGTCGCCCAGCTCACTGAAGGCGTCGATCACTTCCGATTTCAGGAAGGCATCGGCCTGCCCCGGACGATGCACGCGGGCAACGTCCGCACGCGATACGCCGATCGACTGCCGCTCGATGCGCGCATCGGCCAGTGCTTCCTGCCAGGCGTGAGGCAGGGGCATGCCCTCCATGCGTGCGCGGGGTGCTTCCATGCCAGGGGACGCCTGTAACCGATGACTGCATGGATTCTCGCTCATCCGGCATTCCTCCCGTCAACAGCAGTGATGCCGGGCAGTCGTCGCTACAGCAACGCCCACGGATCCGTCACCGTGTAACGTCGGCGCCGATCGCCCCTGCATTCCCGCAAGGTCGCGCTGAACATGCGCATCGCCGATGCGCTGTGCAAGGGTTTCCGCGATCGCCGGCCCGCGCTACTGACCCAGCGGGCCGCCGCAGGGCATCGTCAGTGGCCGCGCGCGCGGCCGTGGTTTACCCTGCTCGTCACCGGCCGTCGGTCACAGGCGGGAACCTGCTATGGATGCGCTTTCACGGGTCTCGGCCCAGGTCCTGGACAGTGCCCTGCCCAGCCTGCCGCTGTACCTGCTGCAGGCCACCGCGGTGATCGGCATGATCGGCGTGCTGCTGATCGCCACCCGTCGCGCCGGGCACGCCATCGAGGGCCGTCGCCTGTATGTCGGCGTGACGCTGGGGCTGATCTACCTGTTCAATTCCTGGTTCGTGGCCGGTTACACCCAGGGCGTGGTCAAGCTGCACCTTGGCTTCGACATCCTGCTGGTCAGCGGCCTGCTCGGCGGGTGGCGCGGTGGTCTGGCCTGCCTGGCGGCTGCCGTGCTGGCCCGCTACCAGTTTGTCGGCACCCAGTTTTTCCTGCCCGCCAGCCTGGAGGCCGCGCTGCAGATGATCACCGGCGTCTGGCTGCGCAGGCGCCTGCACCCGCGCATGCTCAACGAGCTGTCGCTGCGCATGATCCTGCGGGCGTGGTCGGCGCGCATCGCCGCGACCGCTGTGGGGCTGGCACTGGGCGTGGCGATCATCGGCGCCGACCAGCTGCCGGTGGCCGAACTGGCGATCCAGCGCGTACTGGCACTGCCGGTCTCGCTGCTGGTGCTGGGCGCGGTGTTCGCGCTGGTCTACAACGACGCCCAGATCGACGCGCAGCGCCAGCGCGAGCAGGCCTGGTTGCGCATCGACCCGATCAGTGGCCTGCCCAACATGCGCGCGCTGGGCGAACGACTGCAGGACTTCTGGCGCGGCAACGACGGCTTCGGCAAGGCCTGCCTGGTCGTGGTCGAGATGGGCAACCTGCGCGATCTGCGCCTGCGTTACGGCCCACTGCAGGACAACGGGCTATGGCATCGCGATACGGCGGCGGACATCCATCGGTTGCTGCCATCGCTTCCCGCCGATGCCTTGGAGATCTATCAGTTCGGTGACGCGGCGCTGGCCCTGCTGGTGCGCGGCATGTCGTTGGCCGAGCTGCGCAGCCAGGCCCATGTCACCGCGTTGGCCTGCAATCTCACTGAGCGCGTCAGCCGCGACTGGCCGGGCTTCCGGCCGCTGTTCCGCTGCGCCGTGGTCGAGCTGAAGCCTCCGGCCAACGCCGATGAAGGCCACCTGCCGTTGCGGGCGATCACGCTGGCGCTGAGCGCGATCGAGTCGGGCGTGGTGTTCTTCGATGACCCGATCCAGCGCGACAGCGAAATCGATGCCCTGATCGAGGTCGCGCTCGAACGGTGGCTGCGCCAGGGGGATGCACCGCTGAGCTACCAGCCCAAGCATCGCCTGCGCGACCGACGGCTGGTCGGTGCCGAGGCACTGCTGCGCATGCGCGATGGCGAGGGCCGGCCGATCACACCGATGCGGGTGATCTCGCTGCTGCGCCGGCAGGGCCGGCTGGCCGACCTGGAATGGGCCACGCTGCAGTCGGCGGTGCACTTCCTGCAGTTCTGCCGGCAGGATGGCGCTTCACTGACCATCGCGGTCAATGTCTCTGCAGAATCGCTGCGCCTGCCCGGATTCGGCCTGCGCCTGCACGAGCTGCTGCAACTGCACGACATCCCCGGTGCGATGCTGCGCCTGGAAATCGTCGAGTGGACCGAGATCGTCGAGCGCGACGTGGTCGATGCCAACATCGCACAATTGCTGGCGGCCGGGGTCACGCTGTCGCTGGATGATTTCGGCGCGGGCTACTCGACCCTGATCCTGCTTTCGCAGCTGGCCATCGCCGAGGTCAAGATCGAACAGGCGCTGATCGCCACGCTGTCCGACGCCAAGTCACAGTCGATCGTGCGCTTCATCGTCGAAGTCGCGCACCGCTGCGGCGCGATCGTCGTGGCCGAGGGCACCGAGACCCTGGCGCAGGAACAGCACCTGCGCGCGCTGGGCGTGGATGTCGGCCAGGGCTATCTGTATTCGGCCGCCCTGCCGGCCGACGAGTTCCGCCGCTTCGCCGCCGGCTAGGCCGCGTAGAACCCCAGGAACATCGCCACCGCCGACTCGGCCACGCGCGCGCGCTCCTGTTCGTTCAGTGGCGGCTGCCCCATCGTCACCTGCGGCCAGAACGCGAAGCTCTTCACCAGCCCGTGCAGCTGGTGGCCGGCAAATTCCGGATCGACCTCGCGCAGCCGGCCATCGGCGATTGCCGCGCGGATCCACGCACTCTCGCCACTTTCCTTCTCGCCCATGCGGCAGACGATGGCCTGCGCACGCTCCGGCGAGTGGATGATCTCGGCCATCGCGACCCGCGCCAGGTCGATGAAGTTGGCATCGCTGAGCAGGTCCAGCTTCTGCCCCAGCAACTGCAGCAGCTGCCCCTGCAGCGGCTGGTCGGGCCGGTACGGCAGCGCGTCGCTGGCCACGCTGCGTTCCCACAGCTCCTCCAGGATCATCGAGAACAGCGCTTCCTTGCTCGGGAAGTGGTTGTACACGGTGCGCTTGGAGACGCCGGCCACCTCGGCGATGCGGTCCATGCTGGTCGCCTCGTAGCCCGACGCACGGAACTCCTCCACCGCAGCGCGCACGATCGCGTCGCGTTTGCGGTCGGTGAGGCGCTGCGGGGTACGGGACATGGCGGGAACGGATGGCTGAACGGATGCACGCATTTTACACCCGGTAGTGTACTTTTGAAAAACAGGAAACTACACTGTGCAGTGTACCCAGCGGACGTCACCCATGAAGCGCCTGCTCCTTGTCCCCCTGCTTGGAATCCTCGCCGTGACCGCCTACACCTTCTGCACCTCCTGGTCCCTCCCCGACTACCCCGAGTCACCGCAGTACCGTGATGGCAAGTTCCGCAATGCCCTGCCCCGTCCGGCAATGAGCCTGCGCGACGGTGCGGAGATCTGGTGGACGTTCCTGTTCAACAAACCCAAGGGCACCGTGCCGGCCCACCCGATTCCGGTGAAGCCGCTGGACCGGGCCACGCTGGACGCCGCGCCGGACCGCAGCCTGTTCCGGCTTGGGCACTCCACGATCCTGCTGAAGCTGCGCGGCCAGTACTGGCTGACCGACCCGGTCTTCTCCGAGCGCGCCTCGCCGGTGCAGTGGATGGGCCCTGCGCGCTTCCATGCGCCGCCGATCAGCATCGATGCACTGCCGCCGATCGCCGGCGTGATCCTTTCGCACAACCACTATGACCATCTCGACCACGCCGCAGTGACGCAGCTGGATCGCAAGACCGCGCGCTTCATCGCCCCGCTCGGCGTGGGTGACCAGCTGATCGCCTGGGGTGTGGACGCCGGCAAGGTCGAACAGCTGGACTGGTGGCAATCCACCGAGGCCAATGGCCTGCGCCTGACCGCCACCCCGGGCCAGCATTTTTCCGGCCGCGGCCTGGGCGACAGTGACCGCAGCCTGTGGGCGTCATGGGTGATCCAGGACGGCGACTTCCGCATCTTCTTCAGCGGCGACACCGGCTACTTCGATGGCTTCAAGGCGATCGGCGAAAAGTTCGGCCCGTTCGACCTGACGATGATCGAGACCGGCGCCTATGATCCGCGCTGGGCGTTCGTGCACATGCAGCCGGAGCAGACGCTGCAGGCGCACCTGGACCTGCGTGGCAAGTGGCTGCTGCCGATCCACAACGGCACCTTCGACCTGGCCCTGCACGCATGGCAGCAGCCGTTCGAGCGCATCACCGCATTGGCGGCCGCGAAGCGCGTGCCGGTGGCCACGCCGATGATGGGCGAAGCAGTGGACATGCAGGCGCCGCAGCCGGGCACGCGCTGGTGGGAGACGGTGGAGCTGTAATGCGGTGGGCTCCGGTTCTGGCCGCCGCTACGTCTTCGGGTGAAGCCTGCGCCCTTCCCGGGCCAGATTGATCTGCAGCGCAGCGGCGGCGAGCTCGGTCATTTCCGTCGTGACTTTCCCGCTGCCGCGCGCTCGCAGCCAACCGAGTATGTCGACGAGATGCCAGATCGAGGTCGAGCCGTCATGCACGGGGGACGGAAACGACTGCAGGTTGGCCAGCATGAGCTTCCGCATGTTCTGGCGCGACATTCCGAGCAGGTCTGCGACGTCAGTGAGCCCCACCAGATCGGGGCTCACTTCAACCAGTTCGGCGCCGGGCACAGCCCGCTGCACATCGTCGAGCGCCGAACGCAGGGCAACCCCTGCGCTGTCTGCTTCCCGGCAGAACGCCAGGGCCAGCCGTCCCGGCAACCCAAGGCCCACAAGCGCGTCGTCACAGCCGCCTTCGGCCAGGCGCTGCTCGAGGACGCCGATTTCATTGCCTGTGTCCGGCAAGCGGTACTTCAGGGTGAAGTTGAATTCCATGATTGACCCCTTCGCTTCTGACGAAGCCTGATCTCATTGCTCACGACTGCAGTTCTCGACCACACGCCGCAAGGCACTTGCATGACGGCTGCCGCTTCGCGGCGTGCTCCAGATGCTCACGATGCAGAACTCCCCGCATCGGCAATCGGTGTCGTTGTAAGGGCAATACATCCGGCCCCACGCATGGCCGCCCGCCATACGGAGCCTCCACGCACGATCCTCCGCGAACTGCAACGCCGCTTCGATGTCCTTGTCTGGATGACGCGCTCGAGACATTCCTTCTTCTCCGCAGTCTCCACACGGCTCACACGGGTTGTCAAATGACAACTCTCTTAAAAGACGCTCGATGTGACCCCAGCCAATCCGCGCTACACGTCCAGAGCCACATCCGTCAGCCCTCCCGTGATGGCAGCGCCAGCATCCAGCGCCGCTGCAGTGCGTCATGTAACCGATTACATCCCTTGCTAGCGTAGCGCTCGCCCGATTCCGGCCGAACCTGCGAGGCAGTCCGTAATGACGTTGCGCGCCGAACGCTCCAAGGTCTCCACCCTGCATGTCCCGTTGCGCCCTGCCGCCGCCCTGTTGCTCTTCGCCCTGGCGTCCTCCGCACAGGCCCAGACGCTCCCGCCGCGCAGCCAATGGCAGGCCAGCAGTTCCTCGCAGCAGGTGCCGGCAATGGCGATCGGCCACCTGATCGACGGCGACCCGAAGACCGTGACCGGCGGCGCCTTCAGCCCCGGCCACTGGTTCCAGATCGACCTGGGCACGCCCACGCTGCTGGCCGGCGTGCGCCTCACCTGGGATGTCTCCAATCCGGAAGGCTATTCGCTGCAGACCTCCCTGGACGGCACGCAGTGGCAGACCGCATACACGATGGCCGATTCACTGGGCGACGTGGAAACGCTGTACTTCGCGCCGCGCCAGGCGCGCTACGTGCGGCTGGCCAGCCCGCAGCGGACCTCCGACTGGGGCGTGTCCCTCTTCGAGATGGAGCCACTGGACAGCACGCTCAGCGCACGCGTCAGCGGTGTGGATGCAACGCAGGCAGCCGCGCTGTGGCAGGGCGGCGCTGCCGTCGCGATTCCCGTCGGGAAGGCAGGCGCCCATGCGCTCGAGATCACCTTGCCCCGCGCCCAGCCCACTGCCGGCCTGCTGGTCGAGTGGGCCGATGGTGCGCGTGGCGCTGCCCGATTGCAGGCGCAGGACAGCAACGGTCGCTGGCACGACTGGGCACAGGATGCGCAGGCCGCCAACCATCGGCAAAGCTGGCTGGCCGCCACTGTGGCGCAACCGGTGCGTGCGTTCCGGCTGAGCGTGGACGGCGCTGCACCCCGGGCCGCGCGGTTGCGCCTGCTGGGCCCGAAGGCGGTGATGACGCCCATGAAGCAGTACCAGATCGCCGCCAGCGGCGCGCAGCGCGGGCTGTTCCCGGCGTCACTGCAGATGCAGCAGACCTACTGGACCGCCGTCGGCGTGCACGCCGGGCGACAGAAATCGATCTTCGACGAGTACGGCAACATCGAAGCCTACAAGGGCGCACCGCTGGTGCAGCCCATCTGGCGCGGTGCCGATGGCCGCGCGGCGGGCGCCGCCGAACGCCCCGTGCACCACGCCCTGCGCGATGGCTGGAAGCCGATGCCTTCGGCCACCTGGTCGCCGCAACCCGGGCTGGAGCTGCGCAGCGAGGCCTTCGCGCTCCAGCGCGACGGGCAACCGGTCACCTTCGTGCGCCATCGCCTGCACAACACCGGCAGCAGCCGGATCGATGGCACGCTCAGCCTGGTCGTGCGCCCGATGCAGATGAACCCGCCGTGGCAGAACGGCGGGCTGTCACCGATCCGCGAGGCCGCCGTCGATGGGCAGGCCGTGCGCATCAACGAGCGCACGCTGCTGCAGTCGCTTACGCCAGTGACCGCATCCGGCGCGGCGCCGTTCGGCGACGACGGCGCAACGGAAATCACCGCGAACATCGCTGCCGGCCAACTGCCTTCCACGCAGCAGGCGCGTGATGACCAGGGCCTTGCCTCGGCTGCGTTGAACTACCGGGTGTCGCTGGCACCGGGCAGCAGCGACGCCATCGTGGTCGCGTTCCCGCTGGGCACTGCCGCCGCCGATGCCAACGGCATGCTGCCCGAAGCACCCGCGCTTGATCTGGCTGCGCTGCCCGACGATGCCAATGCCGCGTTCGACGTGCTGGCCACGCAGGCCTCCGCCGACTGGCAGGCACGGCTGGGCCAGGTCGGCCTGCGCCTGCCCGATCCCTCGCTGGTCGACATGCTGCGCGCACAGGCCGCCTACATGCTGATCAACCAGACCGGCCCGGCCATGCAGCCGGGGCCGCGCAACTACAACCGCTCCTTCATCCGCGACGGCATGGCCACCTCGGCGGTGCTGCTGCGCATGGGTGAAGCGCGTGTCGCGCGCGACTACCTGGCCTGGTACAGCGAACACGGCGTGCATGCCAACGGCCTGGTCTCGCCGATCCTCAACGACGATGGCAGCGTCAACACCGGCTTCGGCTCGGACATCGAGTACGACAGCCAGGGCCAGTACGTCGCTCTGGTGGCCGACGTTGCACGCCTGGATGGTGGGCCAGAAACAGTGCGCGCCTACCTGCCCAAGGTGAAAGCCGCGCTGCACTTCCTGCAGGAACTGCGCGAGCGCACGCTGGTGCCCGGTTACAAGGCTGACCAGCCTTCGCCGGAACGGTTTGCGGGCATCCTTGCGCCGTCGATCAGCCATGAGGGCTATCCATCACCCACCCACAGCTATTGGGATGACTATTGGGGCCTGAAGGGCTGGCACGACGGCGCGTGGCTGGCCGAGGCCCTGGGCGACCACCAGACCGCTGCCTGGGCGCGCGAGCAATACAAGCTGCTGTACGACGCACTGCATGCCTCGATCCGGGCAACGATGGCGTGGAAGGGCATCGACTTCATTCCGTCGTCGGCCGATCTTGGCGATGGTGACCCCACCGGCGTCTCGATTGCATTGGACCCGACCGGCGCGCAGAGCGTACTGCCGGCCGAGGCACTGCGGACCACCTTCGCACGTTATCTGGATGACGTGCGCAAGCGCAGCCAGCCCGGTGCGCTGTACGCCTATACCCCGTACGAGATCCGCAACGTGCTGAGCTATGTGCATCTGGGCCAGCCGCAGGCGGCCGATGAGCTGCTGCAGGGGCTGCTGCATGACCGGCGTCCGCTCGAGTGGCAGGTGCTGGCCGAGGTCGTGCACTCACGCCTGCGCTTCCCGCGCTACCTGGGCGACATGCCGCATACCTGGATCGGCGCCGAATATGGCCGCACGCTGTTCGGCATGCTGATGCGCGAAGACGATGATGCGCTGTCGCTGCTGCCGGGCACGCCCCCCGCGTGGGTGGCGGGCGATGGATTGGCGGTGGAACGCCTGCCGACGGCGTATGGCACCTTGCAGATGCAGGCGCGGCAGCGCGACGGCGTGTTGACGGTGGCGCTGGGCAAGGGCCTGCGCAGCGGGACGGCGGTGAAGGTGTGGTGGCCGCAGCGGACGATGCCGAAGACGGTGCGTGTGGATGGGCGCAGCGTTTCCGACTTCGATGCCGAGGGCGTGCGCCTGGCGAAGCCGTTCAAAACGCTGGAGGCGCGCTGGTGAAGCAGCCGAGCATGGCTTGGCTCTACAAGAGCGGGGGTCGCCCGGGCCACGCCCGGTGTCATTGCAGCGTCGGCAACCCCGGCGGATTGGTCTGCGACTGTGGCACGGCTTCCTCGGCCACATTCCAGCGTGCCAGCGCCTGCGCGTAGGTGCCGCTGCCGATCTGGGTGTTCAGCGCCTGTGTCACCGCGTCGGCCAGGCCGCTGCCCTTGCGCGTGGTCACCGAGATCGCTGCGGCATTCGGCCAGCCGCCAGGGAACAGGCCCACGCGCCGCACCTTGCCGTCGCGCGCCGAATAGGCGCCGGTAGCATTGGGCTCGAACGAGACATCGGCGCGGCCGGTGATCACCGCCAATCGCCCGACCACCGCGTCATCGAAGTACTGGTATTCCACGGGCTTCAATCCCGCCGCGATGTTCTGCTGGTCCCACTGGCGCAGGATCTGGTCCTGGTTGGTGCTGGCACCGACCACCACCTTCAGCCCGGCCACATCGGCGGGCTTTTCGATTTTATGGATGGGCCCGTCGCTGCGCGTGTAGATGCCCAGCAGGTCGTAACGATAGCTGGAGAAATCGAACTTCTTCTTGCGTTCCTCGGTGACCGTCACGTTCGACAGCACCGCATCGTACTTGCCCGACTCCAGCCCCAGTGGCCAGTCGGCCCAGGCCACCGGCACGATCACCAGCTTCAGGCCCAACGCATCCGCGATCAGCCGCGCGATGTCCGGTTCGATGCCGACCACGTCCTTGCTGTCGGCGCCGTAGTCGGCCAGCGGTAGCTGCCCCGGGTGGGTCGCCACAGTGAATGCGCCCGGCGTGACGAAGCGGTAGCCCGCAGGGATCAAGGCCTGCGCCTTCGGGTCGAGCGTGCCCTTCAGCACGGCGGTGTTGGTACCGGCCAGGCTGGTCGCGGCCACAGCGGCAGCCTCCGGGGCCTGGCGCACGCGCGAGTAGACGATGCCGGCGATGCCGATGACCAGCACCCCCACGATCAACAGGGTGCTGCGCGAGGGGCGACGCGGTGCTGCAGGGCTCATGGTGTTCCTTCCGGGGTTACAGGGTCTTGGCCAGGAAATCGGCGGTGCGTTGCTGGCGCGGGCGCTCGAACAGGGCCTCGGGCGTGCCCTGCTCGATCACCCGTCCCTGGTCCATCATCACCACGTGGTCAGCCACGCGGCGGGCGAAGCCCAGTTCATGGGTGACGATCACCAGCGTGGTGCCGGAACGGGCCAGCTCTTCGATCACGCTCAGCACTTCGGCCACCAGCTCCGGGTCCAGCGCCGAGGTCGGCTCATCGAACAGCAGTACCTTTGGCTGCAACGCCAGCGCACGGGCGATCGCGATGCGCTGCTGCTGGCCACCGGACAGCTGGCGCGGGAAGGCATCGGCCTTGTCGGCCAGGCCGACCCGCTCCAGCAGCGTGCGCGCCTGCTGCTCGGCCTGCGCGCGCGGCACAGCGCGTACTGCGATCGGCGCTTCGATGATGTTCTCCAGCGCGGTCAGGTGCGGGAACAGGTTGAAGCCCTGGAACACCATGCCCACTTCGGCGCGCCGGCGGCGGATCTCGCGTTCGGGCAGCTCGTACAGGGTGTCGCCATCGCGACGGTAGCCGATCAGCTGGCCACCGACGGTCACGTAGCCGCTGTCGGCGCGTTCCAGGTGGTTGATCAGCCGCAGCAACGTGGACTTGCCGGCGCCGGACGGGCCGATCAGCACGGTCACGCTGCCGGCACGCAGGTCCAGGTGCACGTCTTCCAGCACCGGCTGATCGCCAAACACCTTGCCCACGCCGTGCAGCGACACCGCCGCCCCGTCACCCGCTTCCACCTGGGTGGCGATGCGCGGGCGGTTGATCACGCGGGGCGCACCATCACCGGACCGGCGCTGCGGTGATGACACCCGCGACACCGAACGTTCGCGTTGCAGCTGCCCGCGTGCGAAGCGCTGCTCCACGCGGCGCTGCAGCAGCGACAGCGCGGTCAGGATCACCAGGTACCAGACCGTGGCCACCATCAGCAGCGGCACCACTTCCAGGTTGCGCCGGTAGATCACCTGGACGGTGTAGAACAGCTCCGGCAGCGCCAGCACGTAAACCACCGAGGTGCTCTTGGCCAGGCCGATCACATCGTTGAACGCGGCCGGCAGGATCGAACGCATCGCCTGCGGCAGGATGATGCGCCGCACCTGGCGCGCACGCGGCAGCCCGAGCGCGGCGGCCGCCTCATACTGGCCATGATCGACCGAGAGGATGCCACCGCGGATCACTTCGGCCGAGAACGCGGCCTGGTTCAGGGTCAGCCCCAGTACCGCGGCGGTGAACACGCCGATCAGCTGCGTGGTGGGGTACGAGAACAGGCTGATGCCGGTGAACGGAACGCCCAGCTCGATGGTGCTGTACAGGTAGCCCAGGTTGTTCAGCAGCAGCAGCAACACCAGCAGCGGGATCGAGCGGAACAACCACACATACCCCCACGACACCGCTGACAACAGGGGTGAGCCGGACACCCGTGCCAGCGCAAGCAGGGTGCCCAGCGCAAAACCGAGGCCGGTACCGAGTGCGGTCAGCAGCAGCGTCCGGCCCAGGCCTTCCAGCACCGGGCGTGCGAAGAACCACTCGGCGAAGGTGCCCCAGCCCCAGCGCGGATTGCCCAGCACCGATTGCAGCCCGATCAGGATCAGCGCCAGCGCCAATACCGTGCCGACCACCTGCAGCGGGTGCCGGGCCGGCACGATCTTCAAGGCCGGTGCGGGTGCCGGCCGTGTCCCGATCCCATCCAGCGCAGTCGAGGGCGTGCTCATGCATGGACCCCGTGCAGTACCGCCTGCACAGGCGCAACGACAGGCGCGGGCGCCCGCAGGTGTTTCTCGAACGGCAGGTGCGCGATGGATTCCGGGTCCGCGTCCAGGTCGAACAGCGCGGTGTAGCCGTGGCTGAGGTAAAGGCCGACCGCCTCGGGCTGGCGGAAGCCGGTGGTCAGGAACACGCGCCGATAGCCCTGGCGCGCCGCCTGCTCTTCCAGTTCCTGCAGCACGCGCCGGGCGATGCCCTGCCGGCGCAGCCCGGGCAGCGTCCAGATACGCTTGAACTCGGCGGTGTCCGGATCGCGGTGCGGCATGAAGGCACCGCCGGAGATCGCCACACCATCGCGCAGCAACAGTACGAAGGCCCCTACCGGCGCGGCAAATGCCTGCGCCGGGTAGCGCTGCAGTTCCTCGCGGGCGCTGCCGCCGATGCGTCGACGCACATCGGCGTAGCGACTGTCGTATTCCTGCTCCAGGCCATCGAACAGCGGCCGCGCCAGCGGGTCATCGACCGAGGTATAGAGGAAGCGTTCGTCGTGGCTCATGTCGCGTCCTTCACCAGGTAGTCTTCGGCCAGCCGCGCCCACAGGCTGGCGGCGGGGGCAATGGCCGCGTCGTTGAACACATAGCGTGGGCTGTGCAGCGGTGCACTGTCACCGTTGCCGACGAACACGAAACTGCCCGGCCGCGCCTGCAGCAGGAACGCGAAATCCTCGCTGGCGGTGCGCGGCGCGAAGTCGGGCACCACCTGGCCGGCGCCGAAGCCGTGCACCGCCACCTTGCGGACGTAGGCGGTCTGCTGCGGGTGGTTGATCACGCTGGGGAAGCCTCGCGGGAATTCAATCTCGGCGCGCGCGCCGAACGCAGCGGCGGTGTGCTCGGCAAGTTCCGTGACCCGGCGTCGCAGCGTGTCGCGCACCTCGGGCAGGTAGGCGCGCACGGTCAGCTTCAGCTCGACCACGTCCGGAATCACATTGGCGGCCTGCCCACCGTGGATCGAACCGACGGTCACCACACCCATCTGCCGCGGATCGACATTGCGCGACACCACACTCTGCAATGCCGTGATGATGTGCGCGGCGACCAGGATCGGGTCCACGCTGCCCTGCGGCTCGGCCCCGTGGCCGCCCTTGCCGATCACTTTCAGCCGCGCCCAGTCAACCGACGCCATCGCTGGGCCGTCGACGAAGCCGAAGTGGCCGACCGGTACGCCAGGCCAGTTGTGCAGCCCATAGATCGCATCCACCGGGAAGCGCTCGAACAGGCCGTCGGCGATCATCTTCGATGCACCCGAACCGGTTTCTTCCGCAGGCTGGAACACCAGCTGCAAGGTGCCGTCGATATTGCCGTGATGGGCCAGGTAATGCGCGGCGGACAGCAGGATGGCGGTGTGACCATCGTGACCGCAGGCATGCATCAGCCCGTCGGTCTGGCTGGCGTAGGCCAGCCCGGAGTCTTCGTGGATCGGCAAGGCATCGATGTCCGCACGCAGCCCCAGCCGACGACTGCCCTGCCCGCGTTGCAGCGTGCCGACCACGCCGGTGCCACCGAGGCCGGTGGCCACGTCATAACCCCATTGCTGCAGAAGTTCGGCCACGCGGGCGCTGGTGCGATGCTCTTCGAAGGCCAGCTCCGGGTGCCGGTGCAGGTCATGGCGGATCGTGATGGCAGCCTCGGCGCGCGCCGCGATCTCCGGCAACACGCCAATCGCTGGGGAACTCCGCCGGGCCTGGCCCGGTGCTACCGCAGTTTCTCCGCTCATTGCCCTACCCCACCTTCCGCGCCGGTTCGGCGTCGGTCGCATACCGGCTGGCCTTGTACGGCAGGCCCAGATGCTCGCGCAGGGTCTGCCCTTCCAGCTCGCGCTGGTGGTAGCCGCGCGCCTGCAGGATCGGCAATACCTGGGTCACGAAATCGTCCAGGCCCTCGCGTTGCGCGGCAAAGCCCAGGATGAAGCCATCGCTGGCACCGGCATCGAACCAGCGGATCAACTCATCGGCCACGTGCTCCGGTGTACCGATGAAGTTGGGTCGCGGGCTCACTGCTTCCAATGCCACCTGGCGCAGGCTCAGCCCCTTCTCGCGCGCATCCTGCTTGATGCGATCAGTGGTGGAGCGGAACGAATTGCTGCCGATATCGCCCAGTTCGGGGAACGGCGCGTCAGGGTCGTACTGGCTGAAATCATGGTGGTCGAAGAACCGGCCCAGATAGGCCAGCGCATCCTCCAGCGTCGCCAGTGCGGCAATTGCCTGGTACTTGGCCTCGGCCTCCTCGGCCGTGCGGCCGACGATGGGGCCGATGCCTGGGAAGATCTTCACGTCGTTGCCGCTACGGCCATGCGCGATCGCCGAGTTCTTCACCTTCTGGGTGAACGCGCGGGTTTCTTCCAGCGACGGCGAATGGGTGAACACCGCATCGGCGTACTTGCCGGCCAGCGCGATGCCGTCATCGGACGACCCGGCCTGGAAGATCACGGGCTGGCCCTGTGGCGAACGCTGGATGTTGAGCGGCCCTTCCACCTGGAAGAAGCGGCCCTTGTGGTCGAGCCGGCGGAATTTCTCCGGTGCGAAGAACGTGCCGCTGTCGCGCTCGCGCACGAACGCGTCGTCATCCCACGAATCCCACAGTCCCTGCACCACCTCCAGGTATTCGTCGGCGATCTGGTAGCGCAGCGCATGCTCCGGATGGGGGCGGCCGTAGTTGCGGCCGGAACCTTCCAGTGGCGAGGTCACCACGTTCCAGCCGGCGCGGCCGCCGCTGAGCAGGTCCAGTGAGGCGAATTGACGGGCGACGGTGAAAGGATCGCTGTAGGACGTCGACAGCGTACCGGCCAGGCCGATCTTCTTCGTCGCCGTGGCCAACGCCGACAGCAGCGAGATCGGCTCGAAACGGTTGAGGAAGTGCGGAATCGACTTCTCGTTGATGTACAGGCCGTCGGCCACGAAGCCGAAGGCGATGCCGTTGTCTTCGGCGGTGCGCGCAATGTCGATGTAGAACTGCAGGTTGACGCTGGCATCGGCCGGATTGGACGGGTGCTTCCAGGCGTGCATGTGGCTGCCAGGGCCCTGCAGCATGATGCCGAACGGAATGTGGCGCGGGGTCGTGCTCATGGGAATCGCTCCTGCGGGTCAGGCCACCGCCGCGCGTGGCGCAGGCGACAGCAGTTCGAGGGATGTCAGGCGTGCATCGAGGTCGGCCACCGGCGCATCGAGGATGAACTCGCCCACGCCGAAGCGTCGGTGCAGCGCATCCAGTTCGTCGCGTACCTGTTGCGCATCGCCGGACAGCACGCTGGGCCGTGTTTCCTCGATGCGGAAGTCCGCCACGCCCACCTGGCGTGCATACTCGGCAGCCGCCTCGGGGCTGGGCAGGTTCACCGCCTGCCCCGGGCCAAGGTGCAGCTTGTAGACGCGCAGTGCGCCGATGTGACGTGCAGCGGCTTCGGCCGTCGGGGCAGCAAAGGCCACCGTGGCCAGCAGCGGGGGCTGCGTAGCGGCACTGCGATAGGCACCGAACGCGGCCTCGATGTGCTTCGGGTCACCATCGAAGTGCGCGGCGTACACGAAGCGCCAGCCCAGCGCGGCCGCCTGCCGCGCGCTCTGCGGACTGGCACCCAGCAGGAACCGCTCCGGTGCCTGTTGTGGAACCGGCCGCGCCAGCACCTCGCTTTCGGCACCGGAAAGATAGCCTTCAAGATCGCGCAGTTGCTGGTCGAAGTCGGCAAACGCCGGGCGCCCTGCCGCCAGCGCGGCGGTCGATGCCGGCAGGCCGCCGGGTGCCTTGCCCACGCCCAGGTCCACGCGTCCCGGCGCCAACGCCGCCAGCAGGTTGAAGTTCTCGGCCACCTTGTAAGGCGCGTAGTGGCGCAGCATGACCCCGCCGCTGCCGATGCGGATGCGCCGGGTCTGCGCCAGCACCCAGGCGGCCAGCACCTCCGGCGCAGGGCTGGCCAGGGTCGGCGCGGCGTGGTGTTCGGCAAACCAGTAGCGGTGATAGCCCAGCTGCTCGGCGCGCTGCGCCAGCAGCAGGCTGTTGCGCAGTGCCTGCTCCGGCGAGGCCCCGTCGGCCACCGGGCTCTTGTCCAATACGCTGATCAGGTAGCTCATTGACGCGTCCTCGCTCAGGGATGGGCCACCGGGATGCCGAGCAACCCGTTCAGCGCCGCCAGGATCGGCTCGGCACCGGAGACGTACTGGCGATCCTTGTGGGCACCACTGGCCAGCGCGCTGTGCACGCCCTGCGGCAGCACCAGCTTCGGCAGCGACTGGTCCTGCTCGCCAATCTCCGCGATCACCTCGCGACGCGGCCGTGCGAAGCCGATGCGACGTACGTCCAGCTGCGCGTCGAGGCCCTCGATGCTCGACAGCGCACCTTCCAGCAGCAGGCTGTGCCGGCAGAAGAAACGCTGGCCGGGAATCTGACCGTCCTCGAACTCGCGGTCCAGCAGGAACAGGATGGGTTTGCTTGCTGCGTCGAGCGTCATTGGGGGGTCCTCATCTTGGGCGGCCATGCGATGCCGCTTCGATATCGATGCTAGAGATGCCAGCGGTTGCGGCGGCGATGCCTGGCGACAATCGACGGTCAGATCCGGCCATGCAGATGCGCCTTCGCCATAAGAAAAGCGCCGTCGGTTATGGCCTCAGGCAATGCGCCGCAGCGGCGTCGGCGGCGCCAGTCCCTGCGTGGCCAGATGCGCGGCGGCACGCTCGGTCGCCAGCGCGATACGCGCCTGCAGGGCCGCGCTGCTGACGTGCTCGCCGTCGAAGTCAGCCGGCGTGGCATACACCCCGATCGGCAGCGTGTGCGCCTGCAGGAAACTGAACAACGGCCGCAACTGGTGGTCGATCACCAGCGCATGGCGCTCGCTGCCCCCGGTCGCGGCCAGCAGCACCGGTGTATCCACCAGCGCCTCCAGCCCGATGAAGTCGACCAGGTGCTTGAACAGTCCCGGGTACGATCCGCGGTACACCGGCGCGGCCACCACCAGCAGGCCAGCGCCCTCGATGGTCTGCAGCGCCTGCTCCACCGCCGGCTCCGCTTCATCGCGCGACAACGACTGCCCCAACGAGCGGGCGATCGGCGCCAGCTCCACCCGCTCCACGCTGGCGTGCACCCGCTGCTGCAGCGACGCCAGCAGATGCCGCACCAGCAGCAGCGTGCGCGATGTCGCCGAACTGGCCGGTGAGCCCACCAATGCAACCACCCTCAATGCAGAAGACATGAACTGCTCCTCGATGATGGCGGACCCTGTCCGGCCGCCTTTCGCGTTATGTAGAGCCGAGCCATGCCCGGCTGCTTCCCGTCTCAGAACCGGTAGTTGATCCGCCCGTACCAGAACGCCCCGATCCGGCTCAGCACGTCGCCCGAATCCCAGGTCGTCTCGATGCTCGCCACATCGGTGGCACTGCGTGCATACGCGGGCACCTTGCGCGTGCGCTTGTCGAACACGTTGTTGATGCCCAGCGCCGCACTCCAGCCTGCGCCCAGCTCCACGGCGCCGGAGAGATTGGTCACCAGCACCGGCGGCTGCTTGTACTCCACGCCGTTGTTCAGGCGCTTGATCGGTCCGTAGTAGGTGAAATCCAGGTTCGAGCGCCAGCGCCCGTTCTGCCAGCCCAAGCCCGCCACCTGGGTGTAGCTGGGCGTGCGGAAGCGCAGCGCGTATTCGCTGCTCTTGGTCAGCAGGTTGATGTTCGGCAGCCCCTGCAGCGCCGCCGGAATGTCGCTCACCTTCTGGATGGTGGTACGCCCGACGTTGGCCGCGTAGCTCCAGCGCAGCTTGCCCCACGCGGTGTCCTGGTTGGCTTCCAGGGTCAGCTCGACACCGCGTGTGCGGGTATTGCCCACATTGGTGAAGTAGCTGGCGTAGAACGCATCACCCGGCAGGATGCTGATGCCGGCGGAACCCAGCAGCGCATCGATGGTGTTCTTCTGCGCCGCACTCAACACCGTACCGCTGTTGTCGGTGATGCGCGCCGGGTCCTGCGCGTTGTAACCGATCTGGCTGGACTGGCCGAGCTGGCCGCGGATGTCGATCTGGTAGGCATCCACGGCCAGGTGAAATGCAGGGCTCGGGTCCCAGGTCACGCCCAGGCTGTAGTTGGTGGCTTTCTCGGGCTTCAGCGGCGTGGCACCCAGCGCGATCGCCGCCGGCGAAGACACCTGCGCCACCAGCGTGGTACCGCACGGGCAGCTGCCGGTGGCCTGGTAGTACTGCGCGCCGAGGCTAGGCGCATGGAAACCATTGCTGACCGTCGCGCGTACACCCAACGCGTCGGTGAAGTCGAAGCGCGTGGTCAGGCGCCCCGTGGACACGCTGCCGAAGTCGGAATGATCTTCCCAGCGTGCAGCCGCATCCAGATACCAGCGCGAGGTGATGTTGCTGGCCGCGCCCACATAGACCGCCTTGCTGTTGCGCGTTGCCTTCACCGCATCGGCGGTGGAGTAGCCCACGAACGCGGCGGCGCCGAAGCCGGTGTACGACTCCCACTGCCCGGCCCCGCGTTCGTACTGTTCGTGCTGGTACTCGGCGCCTGCGCTCACTTCCAGCGGTGACGCAAAGGCGGCCACCTCGAAGCCACGGCGCAGGTCCAGGTTGGCGATGCCCTGCTGGTAGTCCAGCTTGCCGTCATAGAAGTCAGTGGGCGATCCGGGGTACGGCAGCGAGTAGTTCACCGAGTTGCGGGTATAGGTGCGCACCGTGCTGCGGTTGCCGGTCAGGCTGGCGTCGTAGTCCCAGCCTGCCACCTGCCCTTTCACGCCCGCAGTGCCGGTGTACTGCTTTTCCTTGGTTTCCAGCACGGGCAGGAAGCCGTCGGGGAACACGCTCAGCACCCCGGGCGCCTTGTAGGTGGTGAAGATGGTCGCCGGCAGGCGGAAGTTCTGGATCGCCTGCGCGGTGCGATCGCTGGCCGTGGCGTTGGCGTAGAACTGCGCGCTCTCGCCCAGGCCATGGCCCGCATTCACTGCGAAGGCCTTCAACGCGTACGACGGCGAGCTGAGGATGATGTTGGCCTCCGCATCGCGGCCGGCCTCGGCCGGGTTCGGCGACGCACCTGCGGGCAACCGGTTGTTCGGGCGCAACGCCACCCGATTGCCATTGGCATCCACCGCCGGGTAGCTCAGGTAACCGTCGATGTAGCGGCGGCTGCGGATCGCATGATGCTGGCGGGTGGTTTCACCGGACAGATTGACGAAGCCGTCCTGGCCCCATGGCAGGCCGACGTTGGCGCGCACACTGGTGCGCGAACCGTCGCCATCGATGCTCTGCCCGCTCTCAACCGACAGGTCACCGCCATGCGCCTGCGACTTCAGGATCACGTTGACCACGCCGGTGATCGCGTCCGAGCCATAGATGGCCGACGCACCATCGCGCAGCACCTCCACATGGTCGATGGCCGACACCGGGATCAGCGCCAGGTCAGCCCAGGCGTGGCCCGGAAAGCCGCCGCCGTTGGCCCCACTCACGTAGGCGCTGGCATTGCGGCGCTTGCCGTTCACCAGTACCAGCGTGTAGCCCGGTGACAGGTTGCGCAGCTGGTAGCCACGGATCAGGCTCTCCTGGTCGCTCTGGTAGCCGCCGATCTGGCTCAGCGACGGCAGCGCACGTTGCAGCGCTTCCAGCAGGTTGGCCTGGCCGGTGGCGGCCAGGTCTTCGGCAGAAATCACATCGATCGGCGTGGAGCTGTTCTTCACGGTGCGCGTGCTGGTACGCGAACCGGTCACCACCACCGCATCCAGCGTGGACGCAGCCACGTTGGCTGTCGCGGCGGTGGCAGCGGGATCGGCATCGGCTTCGGCCGCGTGGCCAGGCGATGCGGCCAGAACGGCAGCGATCAGGACAGCAAGGGTGCTCAGGACAGGGGCGTGGGCGGCAGGCATGGGGGCTCGTGGGGTGGGCCGGAAACACGCTTCCATTCAAGGGCCTGTTCACCCGCGGCAACAGGCGGGATCGCGTCACCCAACCGTCATATCCGGCCAGCCACATGACGGCTGGTAATGACGTTAGGCAGGCCTGCACGGCACGCGCATGGGACGGCGATGGGCAATCGACGTTGGATGATGTGCGGCGGGTGGTGGGCGACCGGCGACGGTCGGCAACCGACGGGGTAGAGTCGACTGTTAGTCGACTGCTGTTGGCGATACCGCCTGGAAGCCCGCGCTGCGCGCGATAGTCGACTGACAGTCGACCCTACCCCGTCGGGCGCCCCAAGCCAGGAATGTCACCCGTGCACATGCTCCACGGGCATCACCTCATGCCCGCGCGCCACTCAGCGCCGCGCACCGCCGCCCGTAGCATCTAGCCATGCCCAGCCCTTCCGCCGATCCCAGCGCACCGCTCGTCGCCATCGTCGCCTGCCACGGCCAGGGGCTGTTCGAGTTCGGCTGCGCGGTTGGCCTGTTCGCGCCGGTGCGGCCGGAACTCGGCGTGGCCTGGTACCGCACCCAGCTGTGCGCGGGCGAGCCCGGCGCGCTGCGCATGCTCGGTAATGCGCAGGTGCAGCTGCCCCACGATCTCAGCACGGTCGATGACGCCGACATCATCGTCATCCCCGGCTGGCGCGAGCCCAGCGAACGTCCGCCACAGGCGCTGCTCGATGCACTGATCCGTGCGCATGCCCGTGGCGCGCGCATCACCTCGATCTGCTCCGGCGCCTTCGTGCTGGCCTGGGCAGGGCTGCTCGATGGCCGCCAGGCCACTACGCACTGGCGCCTCACCGAAGCACTCGCACGCGACTTCCCGCGCATCGATGTGCGCGAGGATGTGCTGTACGTGGATACCGGCAGCATCATCACTTCGGCCGGCTCGGCCACCGGCATGGACATGATGCTGCACATGGTGCGCAAGGATTACGGCGCGCGCGTAGCCAACCTGGTGGCCGAACGGCTGGTGCTGGCGCCGTGGCGCGACGCCGGGCGCAGCCAGCGCGTCAGCCGCGCCATTCCCCACGGCGAGCCCACCCGCTTGGCAAAGCTGATGGAATGGATGCGCCGCAACCTGCGCGAGCCGCACTCGCTCGGCAGCCTCGCCGAGCAGGCCGCGCTCAGCCAGCGCACGCTGCAGCGGCAGTTCCTGGAGGCCACCGGCCTGTCACCCATCGACTGGCTGATCCGCGAGCGCGTGGCCTTCGCGCGCGAGCTGCTGGAAACCACCGACCGGCCCCTGCAGTGGATAGCAGAACAGGCCGGCTTCGGCTCGCAGGAGTCCTTCCGCCGGCACTTCCGCGGCCAGGTCGACGCCAGTCCTGCCGAGTACCGCAACCAGCACCGCGGCGGTCTCGGTGCCGACCGCCTGGTGGGCTGTTGACCCAGTGCGCGGTGCCAGGCGTGGCGTGAGCAAAGCCTCACGACGGTGCGGGCTTGCGTGCGTATAGTGACGTGCGTCACAAGAAGCCCCTTCCATGCTCCATGCATTTGCTTACTCCAGCCGCATGTCGGCTGGGCTGTCCAATCACGCCCTCCGCCAGATCGTCTTGCAATCTGCCGCGTTCAACCGCCGGGTGGACGTTACCGGTGCGCTGATCGTCGACGGGCAGCGGTTTTTCCAGTACATCGAAGGCCCGCCCGACGGCCTGGCAGCGGTCAGGCGCCGCATCCAGGACAGCCGTTCGCACGCGGCCGTCGCCCCGGTACTGGACATGGCCATCAGCGCGCGTGCCGTTCCGTACTGGGCGATGACCCACATCGAGACCGGGCAGATCGTGGTGTCCGGCCTGGTGAATGCGCGCTGGGACGAGTTCGGCCACGCCATCCCGGGCATGGACCAGCTCGTCGGCCTGCTCCGTCCGCATTTTCCACGCGTCGGCAGCGTCGGCGCGCCACCCGCAAACGCCTGATACACACTGAACCGTCGCCTTGCACGCGCACGCCGCCGCGGCCGCGCGCTGCGTTCAGGCGTCATCATCTAGATCCCCCTTCCCATCGTCTTCGCCACGTCCATCGCATGCCCGTACCCGCCCACCCTGCAACGGAAACACGCGCATCGCCTGCCGACCTGTTCGAGGTCATCGTCGTGCGTGCAGGCACCGTCCTGTTCGCCATCGACGTCCAGGCGGCGGTCGAAATTCGCGGTCCGGAGAGATTCGGCCCTGCAGACCTCCATGGCAGGGCGACCCTGGAGGTCCGTGGGCAACCGTTACCCGTCGTCGACCTGCGCCGCATGAGCGGCCAACCGGCATTCGAGGGTGGCAGCCCGGCCATGCTGTTGATCAACGCCGGCACCGCACCCCTGGCGCTGGCCGTGGACGAAGTGCTGGAGATTGAGGCACCCGACGCGACCGCACGCGTCCCCGAGCGTGCCGCAGGCCGATCGTTCGGCTTCTGCAGCCGGCACATTCAACTTGACCCGGCGCGCTCGGCTGCACTGATCGAACCGGTGGCGCTGCTGGGCGCACTCGCCACGCAGGGGTGACCGGCGGCGTCTCAGGATCGTCCTGCCAAGGCACGGTTTCGCAGCCTCCAGCACTGCGCGGCAAAGCCGATCACGAACACCACCAGGCAGGCCAGCAGGGTGTGCAGCACCACCGGGGCCATCGGCGCCGCTGCAATCGGATGCGCTGCCGGCAAGCGGGTCAGCGTTTCGTTGACGCCGGGCACCAACGAGAGCAGGAAGCTGAACGACAGTGCGAAGGTCGACAGGTAACGCGCGGCGCGCCCCAGCCAGCGCAGCCGCGCGGCCAGCACGCCGCCGAATGCCACCAGCAGCACGACCACCCCGAACGCATGGCCCGGATTGAGCCCCCCGGTGCTGGAGACGGTGAACGAGGTGGCCACCGACAGCACCAGCCCCACCAGGTACAGCTTGCCCGCGCGCGTGGCGGGATCGATTGCACCATGGCGGATGAACGCATACAGGCCGCTCAACAGCGGGATCAGGCTGACAGCGGTATGGATCACGCCGAGCGTGGACAGAGGGTGCGACATGGGATATCTCCGGAACAGTATGAACCTACTAGTAGGTAGGCATTGGACTCAAAAAGAAGGCCCGCGTCGCCGCAGGCCCACCACACATCGCTCAGGTCGCCGCGCTCACCCGCGCGATGGCCAGCCGTGCCAACGCAGCAAAGGTCGCCGCGTCACCGAAACCGCGCGCGGCCAGCATCGCGCCATGCACCGATGACATGAAGGCCTTGGCCTCGTCCGCCGCCGAACCCTGCAGGCGCAGTTGCCCAAGCGCCGCACCCTTTTCCAGGGTGAGGGCCAGCCAGCCACTCAGGTCCTCGAAATGTCCACGCACTTCCTCGGCAATTTCCGGCGGAATCATCGGCGCCTCGGCGGCCAGCATCGCGCAGATGCAGAACGAGGACGTCCCCCCTGCAATACAGCTGGACCAGTACTCCACATACGCGTTGAGTTCCTGCAGCGGGTCGTCGAGCTGGCGATCCAGCAGCGCCAGGCCCTCGCGCGCCTCGGCCCGGTACAGCTCAACCACCGTGCGTACCAGGTCCGCCTTGCTGGGGAAGTGGTGATGGATGCTGGCCTTGCTGATGTTCACCCGCGCCGACACGTCGGCGTAGCTGAAGCCGTTGTAGCCACCGGCTTCCAGCAGCACACGGGCGTGGGCCAGGATTTCCTGGGCCTTGGGCGAGAGCGATTCCATGCGTTCAATCTACTAGTTGGTAGATTCGTCTGTCAAGCCCCCGGGAGTTCGCGCGGAAAGACCGGCACCGCATTCGCACGACTTCGGCGCCGCGGCAACCGGTCGATTGCCAGTGAAGCGGTCAGCAACCGCCGTCAGCAGCCTCGTCGGTAATGAACCAGCGCTGGAACCCTTCGATCGCATCCGGCATCAGCGCGCGGGCGCGTTCGCAGACCAGCGCTTCCGCTTCACGGAGGGCGCTGATCGCATCCGGCTGCGCACACAACGCCATCGCCACATCCGACGCGTCCAGCATCGCCAGGTTCACGCCCACGCCCACTGGCGGCATCAGATGCGCGGCATCACCGACCAGGGTCACGCCATCGCGCGGGGTCCAGCGGAAATCCGCCGGCAGGCTGTAGATCGGCCGCCGCACGAAGTCCGTGCAGGCCTCCAGCACGCGCCGAAGATCCGGGGCCCACCCGGCATAGCTGCCTGTCACCAGCGCCCGCATGCCGTGCTGCGCGATCCGTGCATCGAGCCACTCGGAGGAGCGCTTCAGCGCCGCATACACGCAGAGCCGATCACGGCTGTTGCGTTGCACGAACAGGGCCTCCTCGCCGCCAAAGCAGAACAGGCTGCCCTGCCCGACCATCGCTGAGATGTCGGCTGCTGGCCGCTCGATCCAACCCTCGAAGAAGGTAATGCCGGTTGGCAGCGGCTCGCACGCACTCAACGCCGCGCGCACTTTCGACCACGCGCCATCGGCACCGATCACGATGTCCGCCTCGTGCTCCACGCCGTTGGCGAAGTGCAGGCGGTGGCCGCCCGCCTGTGCAGGGACGAGCTCGGTCAGGCGGTGGCCCCACTGCACCGCGTCCGCCGGCAGCGCATCCATCAGCAGTTGGCGCAGATCGCCACGGTCGATCTCTGGCTTGTCCTTGCTCCCTTCCGGCCCGAACCCACCGGTGGTGATCACCCCGGACCACGGGTCGCCCGTTCGCGCCTCCTGCCCCTCGTGGCGCGCCACTGCGCGGAAAGCCTCCAGCAGGCCCGCGCGCTGCAGCGCCACCTGGCCGGAATCGTCGTGCAGATCCAGCGTGCCGCCCTGCGTGCGCTGCTGCCCGGACGCTTCGCCCTCGTACACGCGCACGCGGTGGCCGCCGCGATGCAGGATCAGCGCAGCGGTCAGGCCAGCGGGGCCTGCGCCGATGATGGCGATGCGGGAAGGGGGTTGCATGGCGCGATCCAGATTAGTTGACACGTCAACCGTAGACTTGAGTTGTTGACATGTCAACCCTGTCGCGGCAACGTGGGGCCATGAGCTCTCCCCGCATCACCCCCGACGAATGGGCCGCCTGGCGCGGCTTCCGGCGCATGGCCGAGATCACCTCCGGCCGCATCGTCCAGGACATCACCCGCAGCACAGGCCTATCCAAGGCGGACTTCATCGTGTTGATGGAGCTGAGCCAGGCCAAGGATCGCTGCCGCCGCCAGCGCGAACTGCTGGACTACCTGGAATGGGACAAGACGCGCCTCTCGCACCAGCTGACCCGCATGGCCGGGCGCGGGCTGATCGAGCGCGATACCGACAGCGACAACGTCGTGCTGATCCGCATGACCGCAGAAGGTCACGCACAGCTGCGCGCGGCACGGCCGGTGCACGTCGCCGGCGTCCGCCAGTATTTTCTCGACCATCTCGCCGCCGATGATCTGGCCGCCCTGCAGCGCATCACGGACAAACTGCATGCCGCCCTGCAGGACGCGGAGAGCTGACGCATCGCCCCGGTAGTGCCGGCCGCTGGCCGGCAACTGCAGGCACCCAACGCAGCTGGCATGCCCGCCAGCGGCCGGCCCTACCACGGTCGCAACGCCATGGGCTGGATTTGACATGCAGGCATTTACCTGCATATAGTCCATCCCAAGGGCGGCGCCTGCCTGCCCATCGCGAGGAACCTGCAATGGTGGATATCGCACACCGGGTCGGCATCAAAGCCCCCGCAAGCCAGGTGTACCAGGCCCTGGCCACCCCCGAAGGCGTGGCGGCCTGGTGGGCTGAAGACACCCACGGCGACCGCGAAGCCGGCGGCACGGTCAAGGTCCGATTCACCAACAACGGCCAGGAAATCGGCGCCATGGAAATGCTGCTGGTACAGCTCATTCCCGGCGAGCTGGTGCTCTGGAAGTTCCTCGCCGGCCCCGCCGAATGGATCGGCACCCACGCGCGCTTCGCACTGAAACAAGAAGGCGACTACTGCATCGTGCTGTTCACCCACGAAGGCTGGAAGGAACGCGTGGAGTTCACCTCCCACTGCAGCACCAAGTGGGCGGTGTTCCTGATGAGCCTGAAGGCACTGCTGGAGACCGGCAAGGGCCAGCCCAACCCGCACGACATTAGGATCGACAACTGGAACTGAAGACGCCCCGCATGAATGCAGACAAGGTGTTCAAGGCCCTGGCCGACCCCACGCGCAGAACGCTGCTGGACCTGCTCTGCGAAGACAACGGTCAGACCCTCGGTCAGCTGTGCGAGCACCTGGACATGGCCCGGCAATCGGTCACCCAGCACCTGGGCCTGTTGGAAGACGCCAACCTGATCAGCACTGTGCGCCGTGGCCGCGAAAAGCTGCACTTCATCAACCCCGTGCCGCTGCATGAAGTCTACGAGCGCTGGGTACGCAAGTTCGAGCAGCAGCGCCTCAGCCTGCTGCATGACCTGAAACGCGAACTGGAAGGAGAATGACGATGTCCGCAGAGACTACCCGCTTCATCCACGTGATCTATATCGCCTCCACGCCACAGAAGGTGTTCGAGGCCATCACCCGCCCCGAGATCGCCAGCCGCTACTGGGGCCACGAGAACGTCTCGGACTGGAAGCCCGGCTCGCGCTGGCAGCACGTGCGCGCCAACGAAACGCGCTCGGTCGAGCTGGTCGGCGAGGTGGTGGAGAGCACCCCGCCCTCGCGGCTGGTCATCACCTGGGCCGCCGCCTCGCAGGCCGACGACCCGGACGCCTACAGCCGGGTCACCTTCGACATCGTGCCCTACCAGGACATGGTGCGGCTGACGGTGACCCATGAGGAGCTGGAACCGGGTAGCGGCATGGATACCGGCATCCGCCAGGGCTGGCCGATTGTGCTGTCCAGCCTGAAGTCGCTGCTGGAAACGGGCAAGGGGCTGGATGTGTTCGCGAAGCCAGCGTAGTCGTCAGGATGGCTGGCCCGTGCAAGCGGCACCAGGGAGATGCCCCCGTCGCCGCCTCGGCAAAACTACCAATCGCTCCCAATAATTCAATTTCATGGAACAATAGGGAGCACATGGTTCTCGAGTTCCGATATGTCCCCCGCGTTGCTAACCGTCGAACAGGCCGCCCAGCAGCTCAGCCTGCACCCCAAAACCGTCCTGCGGCATATCCGTAGCGGCCAACTGCGCGCGACCCGCATCGGCAAGTCCTATCGCATCACCGCTGAAGACCTCGACATGTTCACCGGCACCGTGCGTGAGCCCTCCGCTGCGCGCCCACAGCTCACCACGGTGGTCGACATTCCCGGATGCGGTGCGGCACGTGCCGCCGACCTGGTCCGTGCCCTGCATGCGCGCGTCACCGGCCGCGAGGCCGACGATGAGCCGCTGCGCATGGAGACGATCTATTCGCCTGAGCACGATGTGCTCAAGCTGATCGTGATCGGTGGCCTGGCAGGTTCCACGGCGCTGCTGGTCAGCCTGCAGCGTCTGCTGCAGGACCGCAGCGCATGAAGCGGCAGCGCCCCGGCATTCCCACGCAGCACGTGCTTGCCGCCTACCGCCAAGTGCTTTCGGACTGGCCGGTACCACACGAATCGCACCATCTCGCCACCCGCGCCGGTTCGACATTCGTGGTCAGCTGCGGCCCGGAACACGGCCCTGCCCTGGTCCTGCTGCATGGCACCCTCAGCAATGCCGCCAGCTGGATGTTCGATGCCGAACGTTGGAGCGAGTACTACCGCGTGCATGCCGTCGACATCATTGGCGAACCGGGCCTCAGCGAAGGCACGCAACCTGCGCTGGACAGCGATGCGCATGCGCAATGGCTGGATGATGTCCTCGACGCACTCGGCGTGGAAAGCGCTGCATTCGTGGGCCTGTCGTTCGGCGGTTTCCTGGCAATGGACTACGCGTTGCGAAGGCCTGCCCGGGTTAACGCACTGGTCCTGGTCAGCCCCTCGGGTATCGGGCGCCAGCGTGCATTCCTGCTCAAGGCGCTCCCACTGTTGCTGCTTGGCCGATGGGGGCGTGAGCGCCTGCGCCGTGCGGTCATGGGCCCCGCGCCACTGCGTGCACCTGCACGTGCGCAGCCGCTGCTCGACCTGCTGGCATTGATCCGTGCCGAGGTCCGGCCACGTCCGCTGCGCATTCCCCGCATCAGCGACGAGCGCTTGGCTACGTTGCATCCACCGGCAGCCCTTGTCATGGGCGCGCGTGATGCCCTCATCGATACCCCTGCCGCCGCCGAACGCATGAAACGGCTCGTCCCGACGGCGGACGTCACCCTGCTGGCAGACGCCTACCACTACATCCCCGGCCTGCGCGAAGACATCCTCGCCCGGCTGCGTCGACTGCAGAGCCTCCGGCATGAATGATTCCATTGAGTACATCGGCACCATCCGTCTCCTGCGCATCGAGCCGCAGGGCCCGACACTCGATGCCAACGCCCTGCGCGACCTGGTCGGCGATGCCCTCGGGCACCAGGCCGAGTGGATCGCCATTCCGGTGCAGCGCCTGTCGCCGGACTTCTTCGAGCTGCGCTCCGGCATGGCCGGGCAGTGGCTGCAGATGCTGGTGAACTACCGCCTGCACTTCGCCGTACTGGGCGATGTCAGCCGCTACCGCGCGCAGAGCGAATCGCTGGACGCGTGGATCACCGAATGCAACCGCGGCCGCGACGGCTGCTTCGTGGCCGACTGGGATGCCCTGCTGGCCCGCCTGTCGGTCTCGGCCAGCGCGGGCTGAACGCCAGCCCCACGCTCACCCTCACCGAACCCGGTTCCGACCGCGCTCCGACGCCGCCCGCCACAGCATCGCCCGCAGGTTCCCCAGGCGACGTTCGATGCGTGCTTCAGACGCAGATTCCCTGCACAGCAAAGTGGCGGCGGTCACGCTCGGCTTCTGGGTGATGAAGATCGCCGCCACCACCCTCGGCGAGACCGCCGGCGACCTGCTGTCGATGACGCTCAACCTGGGCTACGTGGCCAGCTCGGCCATCCTGCTGGCCATCTTCGCCGGCCTGCTGGGCATGCAGTTGTCGGCGCGGCGCTTCCACCCGCTGCTGTTCTGGTCGGTGGTGCTGGCGACCAGCACCGCCGGCACCACCATGTCCGACCTGATCGACCGCACCCTCGGCCTGGGCTATGCCACCGGCGCCAGCCTGCTGGCCGGCTGCCTGGCGCTGGTGCTGCTGGCCTGGCGGATATCGGAAAAGTCGATCTCGGTCAGCAACATCGCATCGCCCCGCGCCGAAGGCCTCTACTGGACCGCCGTGCTGTTCTCCAACACGCTCGGCACCGCGCTGGGCGACTTCCTTGCGGACGATTCCGGGCTGGGCTTCACTGGCGGCGCACTGCTGATCGGCAGCCTCATCGCGTTCACCGCACTGGCCAGCCGCATCAAGGGCATCAACCGGGTCATCCTGTTCTGGATCGCCTTCGTGCTCACCCGTCCGTTCGGCGCCACCTTCGGCGACCTGCTCACCAAGCCGCTGGAAAAGGGCGGCCTGGGCTTCGGCACGGTCGGCTCGTCGCTGGTGCTGTTCACCATTCTCGCCACGCTGGTGGCATTGCCCATGCTGCAGCGTAAAGCACAGCCAGCCAGCTAGCGCGCCGTCCAGCCCCCATCCACCGGCAGCGCCGTGCCGGTAATCTGCGCAGCGGCGTCCGAGGCCAGGAACACCACCATTTGTCCCAGCTGCTCAGGAGTCACGAACTGCAACGACGGCTGCTTTTCAGCCAACAGCGCACGCGCGGCGGTCTCCTGATCCGTGCCCTCGCGCTCGGCCAACGCCGTGATCTGCTGCTCGACCAGCGCCGTCCGCACCCAGCCCGGGCAGATCGCATTGGCGGTAATGCCGGTCCCCGCATTCTCCAGCGCGGTTACCTTGGTGAAGCCCACCACGCCATGCTTGGCCGCCACGTAGGCCGACTTGTTCACCGAGCCCACCAGCCCGTGCACCGACGCGATGTTGATGATGCGGCCGGCGCCCTGCTGCTTCATGTGCGGCAAGGCCGCCGCCGTGGCATGGAATACGGCCGAGAGATTCAGCGCGAGGATCGCATCCCACTTTTCGACGGGAAATTCCTCGATCGACGCGGTGTGCTGGATGCCGGCGTTGTTCACCAGGATGTCGATGCGGCCCATCGTCGCGACGGCATGCTCAATCATCTCGCGCACTGCCTCGCCACGGGAAAGATCGGCGCCGTCATGCGCCACGCGCAAGCCGAACTCGGTTTCCAACCGGGAACGAATGCGTTCGATTTCCGCCGCATCGCCGAAGCCGTTCAGCACGATGTCCGCGCCCTGCCGGGCCAGCGCGGTGGCAATGCCAAGACCGATACCGCTGGTGGAGCCGGTGACCACCGCGACCTTTCCACTGAACATGGGTGAGCTTCCATCGGGGGTAGGCGGTGAGTGTAGCCGCTGTCGTGGCCCCGACTAATGGCCTTCGAATGCAGGCTTCGCCGACTAGGGCTCTTCTACGCCCTCACTACCCGCCAGATGTCACGGGGCGAAATGTCGCTTACGCCCCAACGGCATGGGTAGAATTGGCCCAATTCTGTCGTATAAGGCCATGCCATGGAACACCCTCTCGTCGAGGTTCGCGGCGCTGCCCAGGCGCTCAGGGAGTTCGCCGAAGCCCGTGATTGGGCACAGTTCCACTCCCCCAAGAATCTTGTCATGGCCCTCTCTGGTGAAGTTGGAGAGCTGAACGAGATTTTCCAGTGGATGACGGAGGCCGACTCCTTCAAGGCAGCGTCCTCTGAAGCCACCGCCAACGCCGTACGCGATGAAATCGCCGACGTAGCGCTGTACCTCATCCGGCTGTCGGACGTACTCGGGATCGACCTGAATGAAGCCGTCAGCAGCAAGCTGGTTATGAATGCCGCCAAGTACCCGGTGGACCTCTCGCGAGGTGTCAGCACCAAGTACAACAAGCTGTCGCAGCCATGATCGTCTATCAGGCTGACAAGGCGTCCTTCCTTCGTCAATGCAACGATGAAGAGATTGAGGAGGTCATCCGCGCCAGTTTCAAGGCGGCGACAAAGGGCGACGTAGGCGAGTCCGAGATACGTTCCTGGCGCGAGTCGCTTCGGTACGTCGCGCGCGCGCTCACCCACCACTCCGTTCCCGACGACGTTGGCGTGGCAGTGGAGTTCATTCTTCCCCAGTCAAAGAAGCGCATCGACGTCGTCTTGACCGGTCGCGCCGAGGACGGGTCGCCCCATGTCATCATCGTCGAGCTCAAGCAGTGGTCTGCCATCAAGTCGACCAAGCGCGATGCCATCGTAGAGCTTCGTGAAGGGCAGCCCCTCGTCCACCCCAGCTATCAGGCGTGGTCCTACGCTGCGTTTCTCGAAGGTTTCAACGAAGCGGTCCATGATGGAAAGCTCCGGCTCCATCCCTGCGCCTACCTGCATAACTATGTGCCGGACGGTGTCATCGACTCGCCGCACTACCGGGCTTACATCGAACGTGCCCCACTCTTCCTGAAGAGCAGCGGGGATCTGGAAAGGCTGCGTGGCTTCATCAGTCAGTACACCTGCAAGGGCGATGGCGCGTCTGTGCTTGCCGAGCTGGAGAATGGCCGAATCCGCCCGTCCAAAGCGCTCGCCGACGATGTACACAGGCTGCTGAGGGGAAATAGTGCCTTTGCGCTGCTCGATGAGCAGAAGCAGGTATTTGAAGCCGCCAAGGCTGCGTGTGCCCAAGCGCACGCCAGCGGAAAGCCCCGTGTCGTCATCGTTGAAGGTGGCCCAGGCACGGGCAAGTCGATTGTCGCGGTGAACCTGCTCGCGGCGCTCCGCGATGGGTTGACCGTCAAGTACATCTCCAAGAATGCCGCGCCCCGCGCCGTGTACAGCAACACGCTCATCCAGAAGCCCGAGAACGCCCATCTGGTGCATCTTTTCGGCGGCTCCGGTTCGTTCACCGAATCGGCGCAGAACGCGTACGACGTGTTGGTCGTGGATGAGGCACACCGGCTTACCGAGAAGAGCGGGTTCTACGGCAACCTCGGTACGCACCAGATTCAGGAATTGATCAACGCCGCACTGTGCAGCGTGTTCTTCATTGACGAGGACCAGCGCGTCACGCTGAAGGATGTCGGCACCAAAGAAGCGATTCGAGACTTCGCCATCACCCGTGGCGCAACGGTGGAGGAGTACGTCCTATCCTCGCAGTTCCGGTGTGCAGGCTCCGACGGCTATCTCGCATGGCTGGATGACGTGCTGCAGATCAGGCCTACCGCAAACACAACGCTGGACGAGAACAGCTACGACCTCCAGATCTTCGATGATCCGTCCGCGCTGCATGCCGCCATCGAAGCCAGGAACACCGGTAACCGCGCCCGCGTAGTGGCTGGCTATTGCTGGCCGTGGAACAGCAAGAAGAACAGCAAGGAGATGGACATTGTCATCGGCAACTACCGGCGGCAATGGAACCTCAACGACGACGGAAGCCTCTGGATCATCTCGCCAGATTCGGTTGACCAGGTAGGCTGCATCCATACCTGCCAGGGGCTGGAAGTCGACTACATCGGGGTGATCATCGGGCCAGACCTGGTCATGGAAGACGGCGCGCTCAAGACCGTGCCTCGCGCGCGGGACCGGCACGACAAGACCATGAAGGGATTCGTGAAACTGTCAAAGGCTCATCCCGCACACGCCGCCGAGCTTGCGGACACCATCATCAAGAACACCTACCGCACCTTGATGACCCGAGGGATGAAGGGCTGCTACGTATACGCGACCGACCCGCAGGTTGCCGCCTACTTCAAGGCCCGACTGCAGCGCGTGGCAGCGGGTGAACAGGCTGTAGAGATGGAGGCCTGAGCGCCTCCACCTGATAGCTGGCCAGCGGTGGATCCACGCCGCGCGTGGATGCCCTGGCTTCAGCACCCCGTCACTTCCAGTGATCCGGCCCCAGGAACGGCAGGCTCAACACAAACACCGGAACCGCTACCGGCACCAAGGCGGCGCCCAGCACTTTGCCGGCCGCCGAACTGACACCCGGCTTGTCCTCCCTCTCCTGCAAGATCCGCTGCGCCCGCGCATTGATCGGCTGTACCAGCTTCCCCTTCTCTGCCAGCGCCGCAGCATCCGGCAACTGCACCCGCTCACCGTCGCCCTCGAACAGCGCGCTGTAATAGCTGCCGCCCTTCTTGGAAAGATTGCAGGCCCGGTCAAACGCCAGCGCGTAACGGGTCCGGTCCATCGGCAGGTAGTAGCGCGCTCGCTCCTCCACGGCCTTGGCCTCACGCGAGGGGACCTCAATCCGCTCCAGCTTGAACTGCGCGGCCTGCTCCGCCGTCACCTGCTCCGGCCGCAGCAGCAGCGCATAGCTGCCGTGCACCTTGGCCTTGTTGGCCGGGTCGCGCCAATCCTCATGGAAGTACATCTGCGCGCAGGCCACCGCCTCGCGCAGCGGGCTGTCCATCAGCGCCCGGTACTCGCGAAACGGCGCGGCATTGAAGCGCATCGGCTCGTCATAGCGCGGCAGCAGGTACAGCTGGTCGTCGTCGGCGACGAACGCGCTAGTGATCTCGCGGGTAGAAGCGTGCTCCTCCGGGCCACTGGCACAGCCAGACAGCAGGCCAAGGCACAGGGCGGAGAAGGTGAAGAGGATGGACGTTCGCATGTCGTGTTGGTGGGCTTCCCTGGAAAAACGGCCCCGCCCGGAAGGACGAGGCCAGCCCATCATGGTGCCATGCCGGCCTTGCCCTGCCCAATCAAACGGCTGGAGATCGAGCGGGTTCAAGCCGCTGGCGCTGGTCAGCGTGATATATTGAGTGCGCCTGGACATCCATGTTCAGTGACGTTCCTGGATCAGCCTGGAACGAGCGCCACAGGCATATCCCCGTTCGGCCTTTCCGTAGCGCTTTGGGATTATCCAATCACCAGCGCGCCAGATTACTTGTTGGTTGGCGAAATGAGCCAGTTGCTGGGGGCATGCCTCTTGGCCAACGGCCAGAGCAGCCACTCGGCATGCCTTTGAAGAATCGCCGCGATGTATACCGCATTTCAAGCGTGCCGATTACGGCATCTGCCGTGAGGCGATGCCCATCTCAGTTTCAATTCTGGTTGGTGGTGCCCATATTGTGTTGTTACGGCGCGGTACACCGCCCCGCTGCAGCTGCGCCTGATGGACTCAGAAGGCGCTCTGGCGTTCCGCATTGGCGGGGGTTGCAGGCCATCACCCTTTCGCCCCGGACCGACGCCGGCGGCATCGCAATTGCTGCCATGTTTGTCGCAATCGCCAAACACTTTGCCCCGCTCCTGGGGAACGGATGAAGATGAAAGCCCACTCTTGAGAGGAGAACGCGTTAATGAACGCTGATGATGTGAAGACCATGCCAGTGATGGACCCGCTCGCCAACCAGCACATAGGTGGATCGAGTGCATCCCGACGCACAATCTACGTAGATCTTGATGGCGTAATGGCCGACTTCGACGCGGCATTCCCCGCCCTGTTTGGCCTGGACCATCGCGTGCTTGCCGACGATGAAATGTGGACGCACATCAACAACCACCCGTCGTTTTTCCGCGACCTTCCGCCGATGCACGGCGCAGTAGAGTTCTTCCACAGCATCCACCACTTGAACCCGGTGATTCTCACGGCCTGCCCGAAATCAAACTATCCACTCGCTGCGATGCAGAAGCGACAGTGGGTTCGCGAACACCTGTCAGCAACCTGCCTGGTGTTGCCGGTACTCGGCGGGAGGCACAAGCCCCTCTTCATGCACCAGCCGGGCGATGTTCTGATCGACGATTTCGAAGCGAACTGCGATGCCTGGACAGCGGCGGGAGGCGTGGCGATCAGGCACGCCGGCGATTGGGCCGCGACGCGTCACGCCCTTTCCCAGATTGAAGATCTGTCAGGAATAGCGCTCGCGAAGGGCTGATTCCCTCTCTGCCGCCCACAGACAGGCCGAGGCGCTGGCCCCTCGGCCCACGAGGCTGGCAGCCTGCGGTGCAGGCCCTGCTCTACTTCAAACGCTCCACCAACCGCTGCCCCACCTCCAGCGCCGAAGCCGGGTTCTGCCCGGTAATCAGCTCGCGGTCCACCACCACATGCCCGGTCCACGGCGTGGTGTTGCTGCTGAACTTCGCCCCCGCCCGCTGCAGCGCGGTCTGCGGGTAGAACTTCATCTCACCGCCGCCCAGCAGCGGCTTGGCCTGCTCTTCTTCCTGGTTGCTGATCACCGTCATCTGGTAGCCGCTGTAGATCCACTTCGGCACGGCCGGCATCGCACCCGCTTCCAGCTTCGCCACAAAACCACCCGCATCCGGCAACGTGGACAGCAGCGCGATCGGCCCATGGCAGACCAGCGCCGTGGTCTTGTTGCGCTGGTGGAAGTCGGCCAGCAACCGACCCAGCGCCGGGCTCTTCAGTAGGTCCTGCATCGGCGCGTGGCCGCCGGGAATGTAGACCGCATCGAAGCGCGCGTAGCCCTGCTGCTCGACACGCGCCAGGCTGACCACCGGCGAGGCGGTCGGCGAGGTCAGCGCCAGTTTCTCGAGCAGGTCCTTGTGCAGCGTCAGCTGCGCGGCATCGTTGCCGAAGTACGCCGGCGTCACCGAGGACGCGTCCACCGTTGGCGCCCGCCCGTGCGGCGTGGCGAAGGTCACCTCGTGGCCCGCGTCCAGCAGCAGCTTGACCGGCTGCATCAGCTCGTTGAGATAGAAGCCGGTGGACAGCACCTTGCCGTCCTTCAGGTCCAGGTGGTTTTCGTCGGACAGCACCACCAGCACGTTGGCCGCATGCGCGCCGGTGGCGGCCAGGGTCAGAGCCAGCGCAGCGGCCAGCCGGGTCATCAGGTTCATGGGGAACTCCTATCGGGGAATGGCGGCCACTTTATTCATCGCCGCAGCGGCGATAAATTGGCCCTATCGCAAAACATCTGTTCCCCGGAGAGCCAAATGAGCCGCAAGTTCGACTACCTGGGCGATGTGGAGGTGTTCCTTGCGGTGGTCGAGCACGGCTCATTCACGGCTGGCGCGGTGGCGCTGTCCACCACGCCCTCGGTGCTCAGCCGCGCGGTCACCCGGCTGGAAGCGCGGCTGTGCCGGCAGCTGCTGCAGCGGACCACCCGCCGCGTGGGACTGACCGACGCCGGGCGGCTCTATCTGGAACAGGTGCGCACCGCCTTCGGCCTGCTGGACGACGCCGAGCGCGACGTGCTGGCCCAGGACGGTGCACTGGCCGGCCGCGTGCGCCTGAGCGTGCCCACCACCTATGGCCACTACCGGCTGCCGCCCGTGCTGGCGCGCTTTGCGCAGCAGTACCCGCAGGTGCAGGTGGAACTGAACATCACCAACCGCAATGTGGATCTAGTGGCCGAAGGCTTCGACCTGGCCATCCGCCTGGGCCAGCTGCCGGACAGCGGACTGGTGGGGCGAAAGCTGGAAGACGCCGCACTGCTGCTGGTGGCCGCGCCGGAGTACCTGCAACGCCGCGGCACGCCGCAGACGCTGGACGACCTGCAGCAGCACCTGTGCCTGCCCTTCGTGATGCCGCGTACCGGGCGGTTGGCGCCGTGGATCTTCCGCGACGACGGGCGCGACGTGGACTGGCTGCCGCGTTCGTCCATTGAGACCTCCGACGATGTGCTGGGCGTGGTGTCGCTGGCCGAACAGGGCATCGGCATCTGCCAGAGCTATGAGTTCATCGTGCGTGAGCGGTTGCAGCGTGGGCAGTTGGTGGAGGTGCTGCCGCAGCTGCGGGGGAGATCGCGGCCGTTCTCGGTGATCTATGCACCGCATCGGCGGCAGTCGGCGGCGGCGCGGGCGATGATTGAGTTGCTGGTGGGAAATGCGGCTGAGGATGGCGTCGGTTGAAGCTGGCTTGCTAACGGTGTCGGGTTTGAACCGATTTTCGAGGTGTGCGGCTGATAGCGCGCCGTTGATTGGCGAGGCGGACTAAGAACTGTTGCAAAGCAGGCCGTCGCGCTATTCGCTTGTGGCGTGGGCGATTGCGCCAGTTTGATTCGGAATCAACATAGCATCTGCGCGAATGCGTCTGCTGGCGTCGCGTGCTGCACGCTTGGCGCGTGCAACAATAGTTCTTCGCTCTCGGATTCGGCGATTCGTTCGCGAACTTCTATTGGCATTCGAAGCGGCAGCGTAAACACCATGGCGCGCCACCGAAAAAGGGTGGCAGCGGGTCTGCAAACCCGTGATGAGAGATGCACCTGTAGTTTGCGCTTGCCCGTCGGCACCGTCCTTAACCGGTGCCGGCGGGCAATCCGTCGGCCTTTCTGGCGGGCGGTGCGTGGGGGTCTTCGGACCCACCGGTCTATGGTGCTATCTCATCCCGGTTTGCAGCCACGCATCGTCCGCCACCTCTTCACGGTGGCGCTGTTAAGCACAGCCACGGAAGCCGACGCCATGAAAGAATCCGACACCTTCTCTTCGTACACCGTTGTTGAGCCCATCAACGACGACACTCCCCTGCCCGACCTGAACTCCCTCCTCGGCATCCTCAAGCGCATGCGCGGCTGCGAGGGTGCAGATGGGCATCCCTGGCCAGAAACGGATGTGTCACCCGGCCGCCGCGTGAGCCTGGCCAGGAGCGAGCGCGCGATGGTTGGCGCACTGACGGTGCTGGAGCTGCTACACGCGGCAGACCGCTGCCGGGTGGCAGCGGAGCCGGAGCGGCATCTGGATGAGGGGGTTGTGGATGGGCTGTTTCTGGCTTGCCGGGGGCTGGTTGAGTGGGCTTGCTGGGAGGTTAGGCCGGAGTGATTTCCCTTGGCAGCGTAGATGTCTGCCAACAAACCCATGGTCCGATTCCGGCCAAGAGCGGACGTACCCTGGAGTGCTGCCCACCTGAAAAAAAGTAGCGGAGGTTCAAACTTCCGTCTATCGCGAAATCCACACAATCAAACTTTCGATCCAGACTCAGCTTTCACTGCCTCAGCCGTAGCGCGGACACCTTTTACGGAGTTCTGCACGCGTCGCTAGTGAAGTCCATACTAGGTATGGACTTCACCTTCTCGATTTCATTCAGTCAATGGGAACGCCCCTTGTATCCAGCCGGCGGCGTCTTTAGAGCTTTTGGAGCCTTGGCTGATGCTGTGGATTTGAAGAGAGAAGGGTCCACTTCAAACACGCTGACGGCGACCTGCTGATTTCCATGGACGTGTGCAATGAGACGCTCGTGCTTGGGTAGCGGCACCTGTGCCGTCGACCCGCCAAACTCGCCCGAATTGGCCAGGACAACCGGTTGGTACATGTGGAAATGCAACGCAGCCACCATATTATCGAAGGTTTGCACATCTTGATTCAATGCCGCCACCAAGAACATATCGGATCTGTCACGAAGGTCGGCCACAAGGTCCAAATCCGTAGCGTCGTAGCAAATGGCTGCTGCAATGCGTGTACGGGTCTTGGACCCAATCGGCAACTCGACCAAGGTCACATGTGGCCGGTGACCCTTCACGCCCATCTTCACCTCATCCTTCATCGGATGCTGCTTGCCTTGCCAGGCATACTGAAATGCGCGTCCGTGGCCCGGCGACTCGGTTCGAATCAGCCACAGGCCTTGATTGACGATGCCGCCAGCCTTGTGTGAATGAAGGAATGTTAAGCCGGTGAAAATGTTAGCTCGGACCTTATCTGATAGCCGTCTCAGCAAAAAGACGTGCTCCGGATGCACGGCCAGCTCCGGGAATAGAATGACATCGACTACCGGGTCATCGCTCTTATCGGATATTTTCGCAGAGCATGCCGATGACCAGGTCTTGAGCTTCTGATGAGTCAACCTACAGATTTCCGCCAGATGGCGGCGATGTTCTGCCAAGGTTCCCGGCATCCAATGCGTTGGATCCTTACCATCAAACTCTTCTCGCCGCGGGCGCATCGGCTGAACGATGGCAACTCGCAGCGGCCGATCCTGCAGGGGTTCATGGTCATCAACCGGCACCACGTACATCGGCGCCTTGCTTCTTGGACCAAACAATCTACGCTGCGACGCGATGCGCTCTTGAATAAGCGCGAGCAATTCGGCAGGTGTCCGTACATCACCTGCTGCCGACGCTGCATTTGTTCGAAACTCCACTCCCGGCCATTGAAGGAGCGTCGAAAGCAGGCTGGAGAGCCAGGGCGACACTGGGCCGGGCTCATCCAGCAACCCACGTCCTGAGTTTAGAAGGCCGAAACGACGTTTGAACCAAGTACTGCGGAGGCCGCTGTACCGACCCACCTCCTCGGTGACAAGGTAGCGACGGCTCGTGAAGTCAAACTCTCCGGTGAGTGCCGAACGCAGGATGCGTCCCAGTCCGTAGAGCCAAGCCTTTTCGGGCACTACCCAGAGAGGACTCTCGTACAGCGGATTAGTTGCATCACCGCCTTCAATTGATTCCACACGCAGGAAGCCTGACTGCTCAGGCATCTCCGATAGCCTTTGCCAATCCTCGCATCGAAGCATGATGTCAACGGAGCTCTTCCCCGCAGACAACTGCTCTTCCACTCCCTGATGTCGAAGTAGTGCATCAGCGAGCATGAGCACAGAATTTTCCTGGTCGAAAGGGTTGTTGGGCTCGCTGATGATTTGCAGGAGGGACTGAACAGCCTTTAATTTGGCCGGATGCCTCCGAGAGTTGCTCGGTCGCTTACTGGCTTGGATCAAGGAGGACGGCACGAACTGGCGCCAGTTCGTCGTCCGCCTCGCATTTAGCGCGGCCATCAACAAGTCCGGACGACTCAGCGCCACAGATTGCACAACAGCCTCTCGAACCCCTTCGTCTTCTGTGCGCCGCAACCCATCAGACAGCCACACGCCGAAGCGACGTACGTTCGGCTGCAGTTGCTGCGCGACAATGGCTAGCGGAATAACATCCCTAAGAGCTTCGCCCCACATGGGTTCAAACAAAGCCACGCGTTGCAATGCAGAGTACGCATTTACCTCGGGGGCAGCTTCGACCATCATAGCGAGTGACGAATCACCGATAGAGGCCAGATAGAGTCGGGCCTGCTGACGGAGATACCATGGTGATAGAATCCTTTCGGTCAAAATGCGACGCGCGATTCCGCCGAGGTCCTCGCGGTAGCTTTGAATATCGACGCCTTGAGGGTACTCTTCCGGATCACGAAATCCCGTTTCTACCGCACCTGCCCGCAATAGGTCTGCCAGAACATATTCTGCTACGCGCACTTGCCTGCGCTGTTCTACGTCCAGATCCGCCTTCACGTCGAAAAGCTTGATGCTGAGTGCCTCGGTGACTGGACTCAACAGGCGGGGGTGAGGGAAAAGATCCAAGCCACAGCGCAGCAACAAGACCAAGGCAGGATTTTCGGCCCAACACTTAACGAGCTTGCGTGCCGTGGATTCGAACTCATGGGACAGCAGCAATCCATTTGTCACATGATCGCCAATCGCCTCGGACGAACCAGCCGGACTTTCGAGGTCTGTCATCGCCAATCGATGGCGCATCAACTGTGCGATGCGTGTCGCGACGAACCGCTTCACGGTGTCGTCTCTCACATCAGTATTGGGAACCGCAACCGTAGCTAATCCCAATCTAGATGGCGCCGGGTCAGCGGCACTTTCAATCTGCTCAGATACCCAAAGTAGACCGTCAAGGCCGCCTGCCGCCTGTGCAAGAGAGTCCAGATCGAACGTTCCGCTCAGTTCTGCGTTAAGCATCTCCATCAGAGCAGACACGTGACTCTGCGCCGAGATTGCTCGATATGAGCTGGCCGCGCACTTTTCTCCAGACAGTTCAAGTGATCTCCGCGCACCGATGCGCTCGCAATGCTCCTTCAGCATTTCGGTGACGTAACTTTTGACATGCTCCAACAATGAGGCTTGGCCAAGCCCGCCAGCCCCACTCTTGGCTTCGACAACGAGACGCATGTCATCAACGTATCTGCAGTAGTCCAGCAACTTGACGTCGTCGCTTATCGTGACCCCATCGGCTGCAGCCTTCTGCATGTCGCGGTCGAAACGAATCAAGTAGGCGTTCGCAAGAAAGCCCGAGGCGACGAGTCCTTGCGGCAACCCAAGTTCAAGTTCCTGATGCTCTTCGCCACGAATCAGCGCAGCCTCTTGCTGATCGCCAGCGCGCCACTTCCACGAGAAGATCTGCGCAGCTCGCTCCCAGAATTGCGGGTCTGCCGCCGCCATATCGGGAAGCCCGTACTCCGCTTGGTGCTCTTCCTCAAAGATCTTCAGCTCTGCAAGCAAGGCATCGCGATCCACATGATCAAAGAACGACTTGATATCCAAAGACACCACGAACAACTCTCGTCGTGGCCTCAATTGCTGCGACAAGTCCGCGCACACGCGGCGAGGGCGTGCGAGAAACGCCCGATAGTCTTGGAAGTACTGGCGATATGTTCTGCTATTTCCCCAAGAGAATTTGGCTCGAGGGCGGACACCAGCATTGGAGCCCCATGTGCAGTGCAGCCGATTGCCATAGCTCACTACCCCGCTTGCGCGCATTTCGCCTACATCTGCGCACGTCGTATCGCCCTGCGCAGACTCTACAGCTTCCGCCAAGCACATCATTACCGCTGTCGCCAAAGTCTGGTCACGAATAGACAGGTGGGCAAGCGGTCGTAGCTTCAGACGTGGCTGTGGCTGTGGCTGTTCCTGTTCTGCCTGCACACCAGGCATCTCTCTGCGGCTTGGCTCGCAAGGCGTCCAATCCTCGAACGTCGGCTCTTCGCCTAGGTCGTTGGGGCTAAGCTCCAACAATTGCTTGAGCGAAGTAATCGTAGGCGCCGGGCGAAAGCACCAACTTGCATTTTTGGGCGCGGGAACGAGCTGCAGATCCTTAGGTCGAAAATCAGCTTGACAAACTTGAGCTGACCATTGCTTTAGCTGATTTTCCAGGTCGATGGTTGAAGCATCTAATTCCAAAACATCCGCATACCAGTTGTGGCGGCGGATGTAGGTATGCGACTTCTTCCATGCCTGTGCGAGGACAACGACATCGCAGAGCTTATCGCCCTTTGGCGGAAGATCTCGATACTCTTCTTTGACAATTGACACTGACTTCCCCTTGTTCTAGTTGCGCATGCGCCCTAACATCTAATTTCAGAAGCGCTAGTTTGCCAACGCTTGGACCAAGCAGGCCCCCGATGGAGCTTCAGAATGTAAGTATGACTCATATTCTGGAGGCGACGCCTCCGGTCTCGAGTAGTGGGCGGGTTTAGAGTCCGTGCTGATGTTATCTCTCTTGCCAGCCAACTGCGCGGCGTACTTGGCGGGCGTCAGCCCACCAAGTGCTCGTTTAGGCCTTTCCTCGCTGTAGTCACGTCGCCAGCTCTCGATGCTGGCCCTGACATGGAGCAACGTCGGAAACCAATGCTCGTTCAGACATTCATTGCGCAGCCGCCCGTTGAAGGACTCAACGTAAGCGTCTTGGTTCGGCTTGTCCGGCCCGATCAGGCGAAGGGCAATTCGCTTCTAGTGAGCTCACGCTACCGTCGCTTTGCCGCAAGAATCCGTGCCATTGTCTGCCTGATCACTTGCGGCAAACCGCGCTGAGCGGCCAATCTGTCCAGCACCCTGGCAACACCCTGCCCGGAAATGGCCCGTTGCACCTCGATGGCCAGTGCCTCGTGGGTGGCGTCGTCAACGATAGCCAGGCACTTGATTACTCGGCCTTCAGCGGTGCGGTCGAACACGAAATCCATCGACCAAACCTGATTGGCGGCGGACGGGCGCAGCAAGGCCTGACGCTCGCCGACAGGCACCCTCTTCCGCTTCCTGCGACGCACCTGCGGGCCTGCCTCCTGATACAGGCGCTCCACGCGCTTGTAGTTCACCACAATCGCCGCGAATCACCCAAGGCAAAGGACTGCCAGATTTTTCCCATCCGTCGACCTTACAAAAACCATGCAGATCGTGTCATGGTTGAACCGTACGCTCGTGCTCTCGCTCTTAACCTACTCATGTAACGACCACCCTCCATGACCCTCCATCACTACACCAATGCCGCCACGCTTCCGCTGATCCTAGCTAATCGGTCCTTGCGCTTCACTCGCTGTGATCTGCTGGACGACGCGTCCGAAGTTCCATTTCGCATGGCTTTACTTGACCAGCGCAAATTCTTCGTCAGCTCATGGTCGCGCGGCACCCATGGCGAGGCAGGCATGTGGGCAAGGTATGGGGACGCTGACCGTGGCGTGCGAATCTCGTTGCCCAAGGTTCGATTCCCTTGGTCGAAACTGAGCGTGGACGTGTCCCGGCCAACGGACCAAATCAAAGAAGACGGCTCACCTCGGATGGTGGGGTTACGCATACGGGAAGTCTACGCTCCGTACGCAGAAAAGACGCTATTCGGGAACGGCTACATGATCGTGCCGTTGGGTTCAGAAATGGAGACGACGTTCGGCTCCGATGTTCTTTACGCCACCGATCCGCTCGGCGAAGTCAAACGCAGGGTGCAACTAACCGATGGAGGCCTGAATCTCGAAGGTGATGCGACGTACGTGGCACGAGTCAAGGGCATCGCTTGGGCGGATCAGGCTGAACACAGATTCGTAATCAGCGCGATGAAAGGACCTGCGATGGTTTACGCTGCGGACCCAAGCGGTTATCTCGCCGCTCTGTTAGACGGCATCGAGGCCGGCGCGGCCACAGGGTTTATCGACTACAGTACGGAAGTACGCTACATCGATGTGCCGCTCGCAGAAGACGCGTTTGAGGATCTGGTGATTACAACCGGGGCGGCGATGCCGTCCGCAGCACGCGAGGATCTTGAACGTCGGGTCAAAGATTTGGCACCGACGGCCGTGTTCGAACAATGCGCGCTTAAGGTCAGGCCGAAGCCCTAACCATTCAGCCCCCATCTACTAGCAGCAACTCGCCTGACAAGCCACTGCGATAGCCACTCGGCTTAAACCGGTGCCCAACACAAAACACGCCACTATTCACCTAGATCAGGTGTCGTCGTTAGGATAATTGTTCCGATGCCAGGCGATCGACCAGGAGCAATTCGGCGCACTTCAATGGATGATATATTTAATGACACTTCAATACTTCGAAAATAGCGACGGCACCCGTCCGAGCCGCCACAAGCAGATGGGCCACCTGCTTGATCTGCTACGCAACAACGGAATTCAAGACCAGCAGAGCCTTCGCGACTGGATCGGCGGGCGCTCGGTCATCAAACACAACGACGCCGAGTTCCAAGTTATCACCGCTAAAGATCTTAGGCTGGACGATGAAAACCGGTGGCACAAGTCTGAGTTCAAGATTCGAGAAGTGATCATTGACTGCGACGAGGTGGTGCTCCAGAACAGCCTCAACATCGTCATCAGGGACTGTGCGTTCATGGGGTCGCTAATCATTGGGAACAAGACCGGAAGCCCCTTCAATCTAACCTTGGATACCGTGGTCGTCGGGGACAGACTAACGGTCTCTGGCAATGGGCTCGTGCGGTCCCCTCTAACCCTGACGGGCGTTCGCTCGCCCCTGCTCCGACTGGACAATTTTCAGTGCGATGAATTGCACTTGAGCGGGTGTGCCTTCGCCTCCACGCAGCTGACGCGGCTCACTTGTAATACCCTGTCAGTGCGGCACAACCAACTCGGCACACTGGAGGTCACCGATGGCAAGTTCAATTCAGTTCATTTCCCCCCTGGGCAAGTGGACTTTCCTTCGTTCTTCAACCTAGCTAAGCCATGGGCATGGCTGCGCCAAAGTTCCACTGCATTCAGACCATTCTGCGTTCCTCCGCGAGAATCGTTTGACGAAGTGGCAGAAAAAATTAGCCGCATGGAGGATATTCGGCGGATTTCCGAGACCTTGGATTTCCTGCAGGAACATTCCGAGGACCGCTTTAGCCGAAGGCACGCGGCGGAGCAGAAATACTTGCGCGCGCTCGCCGAGAGTCCCGGCCACCTCAGCACTGGGTTGATCCTTGTGACGGGAGCATTGGTCAAACCCATGCGTATCGTAGGATTAGCCGCAGCCACGATCGTCCTGTTTTCCTTCGCATTCCTATTCGGCGAGCTGAAATGCGATGGAAAGGACGTCGAAACCTTCTTGGACGCCCTCTATTTCTCGGGCCTGACCTTCACGACAATCGGATACGGAGACATCACACCAACCGGTTTTGCGCGATTCCTCGCGGTGCTTGAGGGGCTGCTTGGAATCGTGCTGTCCAGCGCGCTCGTCGTCAGCTTGGTGCGCCGCCACATCGAGTAGATCCGCTCTGGCACGGATGCGTTGCCTAGCGACTAAAGAGCGCGCGAAAGGATCAAGGCCTGGAAAACTTCGATAGAGAACTCTCCACTTGCTGGAGAACCCTCCTCCGCTTGTGGTGACCTCCACATTTTAACCGCTCTAGTGGAGCACAGACGAGCCCGAACTTTCGCAACTAATTCGAACTCCACCTTCAGCGCATGCTCTAATCTCCCGCGCCGCAAGTGATTCACCCAATCCCTAGCTTTTCGTCGTTCGATTGCGGCTACACATGGATACCTAGTACTGGTGGAGACGTTGCCCGCAGCCAGCCGCTGCAAATCGGTTACCCCACCCAATCGAAACTTAGACGACAAAATGATTGAATGGCTATTCTTCACCTGACGGGGTTGACCAAACTAGTTTGCGCGAAAGCCAAGCAAGAACCACAAACCTCCCAGTGAAATCGGTATACATTCGATAGCCTCCTACAGTAGAAAATCACCGATAAACCGCACTCAAGCTCTATTAGCTATTCCAAACGGAACATGGACAGATGGAGCGACTTCGCTAGCCGAAGCCAAATGCCCTGACTGGTCGTCGAAGAATATGTGCGGCCTCATTACATTAAGAACGAGCTTCTTTTCAACCCCGCCAAGGAAAAATGCATCATTGGCCATGACTCCCCAACTCTTCAAGGTATTTATCGCGCGCTCGTGGGACGGTGCATTTCGAGCAGTAACAATTGACACCCTGAGGCGATTCTTGTAGTTAATGTCGAGCTTCCTCTTAGCCTCCTCGGCCCTCTGGATTCTGGACACCTTCATCAAGAATTCCTTTAGCGGACCACCACCCAACGGCTCCATCACGTTCAACGTTTCATGGGCGTGGAACATGGAAACATCTTTAGTCTCCTGCATCACGGTCTCAGCGCCGTCATCTGCGAGGACGCCATCAAAATCAAATGCGATCCGGAGTGTCTGATCCTCAGGATCATCGATCTTTTTTGAATCCATCACATAGCCAGCCGGAAATCCCTTTGCTATTGCCTCAAGCACGTCACTCTTGTTTGACGACAAAAATAAGGAAATGCTCAGCGCAGGTATGTAGTCGTATGGGGAAAGGCCCTGCTGGAAGATAGCTCGTGTAATGCCAAGCCCGTGATGCTTGATGGAGTTCATCACCCGGAGGCCGGTATCAGGATCGTTCCGCGAAAGCAGGACAACCTCGATCAAAGGCCCTTCATCACTCGCACTCAAGTCATTCAAGGAAAGAAGTCGCTTTATAAATGAGAATGCGATACCTTCGGCAAGCGGCTCATTCTTATTCAACTCTTGGTATTCACGATATTCTTGCTCACCCTTAGTCCTAAATATTTTGTCGGAGTCGCCAAGGTCAAACATAGCACTCGACGCCACGCCTACTACAAGTCGATCTTTAAGCTCATACGGCATCTGCCCCCCCCCTAGATTTAGCAACCCAATTTACAGAGATCTGTGTTTATCAAGTTCCAGGAACTCTTGCAGGAAACTCAAAGATGAACTTCAAAAGCATCTCGACAAACGAGACAAGCTCTTGCGCGTCCGACTTTGACATCAAAGCAATCTCGTGCGTAGCTTCGTTTCCTCGCTTGCGAATATGATCAACCCACCCTCTCCCGTTCGGCGGAATGAATCCACTCCCCGCCAGGAAGTCTATGTAAGCAGCAAAAGTCAACCCTTCCTTCGCACCCTGCTCTACCGCAATATTCATTAAAATTTTTCGACAGGCCAGAACACACGAAGTATAGGCAGCAGCGCTACAACAGTTTCGTGCTTCACGATAGAGCTGATTGACGGAATCAGGCAAGTAATCAACTTGATTCCCGTATGCAACCCCAGGCGTTTGCATTCCCTGGTAATCAAAGCAGGTCGGCTTTTCGCAGCTAGGACAAATATATATCCGACCATTGTCACCACTTGAATAGTAACCACGATCGTTGGCGACACTGTAGCCGCAGTGTCCACACGTGAATCTGCACGACTGTAGCTGCGAGAGGTTCTGCCAAGCCATCCTATACTCCTAAATTGAGTGTCATAACTTTAACAATGTAAAAATACTCATCACAATTTGACTAAACGAGCAAATTCAGAAACAGAATTTAGTTGCAATCCAGGCCAATTAGCTATTGACTCATTCAGTTGCACAGGATCTCAGCAGTGTGCAAATTTCCACCAAACATCGCAAGCTCTCAATATAGTAAAAAAAAAGGGCGCCTCTCGGCGCCCTCGTTCTTTCAACTCATTCCCACTCAATGGTCGCCGGCGGCTTCCCCGAGATGTCATAAACAACCCGCGACACCCCCCGCAACTCATTGATGATCCGGTTGCTCACCGTACCCAGGAACTCATACGGCAGATGCGCCCAATGCGCCGTCATGAAGTCGATCGTCTCCACGGCTCGCAGCGCAATCACCCACTCATAAGCACGCGCGTCACCCACCACGCCCACCGACTTCACCGGCAGGAACACGGCAAACGCCTGGCTGGTCTTGTCGTACAGGTCGGCCTTGCGCAGCTCATCAATGAAGATGGCATCGGCCTTGGCCAGCAGTTCGGCGTACTCGCGCTTCACTTCGCCCAGGATACGCACGCCCAGGCCCGGGCCCGGGAACGGATGGCGGTAGACCATGGTGCGGGGCAGGCCCAGCTCAACGCCCAGGCGGCGCACTTCGTCCTTGAACAGCTCGCGCAACGGCTCCACCAGGCCCAGCTTCATGTGCTCCGGCAGGCCGCCCACGTTGTGGTGGCTCTTGATCACATGCGCCTTGCCGGTCTTGCTGCCGGCCGACTCGATCACGTCCGGGTAGATGGTGCCCTGCGCCAGCCACTTGGCGTTCTTCAGCTTGTTCGACTCTTCGTCGAAGATCTCAACGAACAGGTTGCCGATGATCTTGCGCTTGGCCTCCGGGTCGCTCACGCCTTCCAGTGCGGCGAAGTAACGGTCGGCGGCATTTACGCGCACCACCTTCACGCCCATGTGCTCGGCGAACATCGCCATCACCTGGTCGCCTTCCTGCCAACGCAGCAGGCCGGTATCCACGAACACGCAGGTCAGCTTCTCGCCGATGGCCTTGTGCAGCAGCGCGGCCACCACGGACGAATCGACGCCGCCGGACAGCCCCAGGATCACTTCGTCATCGCCCACCTGTTCGCGCACGCGGGCGATCTGGTCGTCGATGATGTTGGCGGCGGTCCACAGGGTCTGGCAGCCGCACACGTCCACCACGAAGCGGCGCAGCAGCGCCTGGCCCTGCAGGGTGTGGGTCACTTCCGGGTGGAACTGCACGCCGTACCAGCGCTTTTCTTCGTTGGCCATGGCGGCCACCGGAATGCGGTCGGTGGTGGCGGTGATGGTGAAGCCCGGCGGCGCAACGGAGACGTGGTCGCCGTGGCTCATCCAGACATTCAGCTTCGGCTCGCCGCCGTGGTCGCTCAGGCCCTTGAACAGTGCATCGGGGTTGATCACGTTCACTTCGGCGTGGCCGAACTCGCGCTGATCAGCGGCTTCGGTGGCACCGCCCAGCTGCGCGGCCAGGGTCTGCATGCCGTAGCAGATGCCGAAGATCGGCAGGCCGCTGTCGAACACTTCCTGCGGCGCGGCCGGGGCACCCGGCAGCGTGGTCGATTCCGGGCCACCGGACAGGATGATGCCCTTGGCGCCAAACGCCGCGATCTCGGCCGGGTTGTGGTCCCACGCCCAGATTTCGCAGTAGACGCCCAGCTCGCGGATGCGGCGGGCGATCAGCTGCGTGTACTGCGCGCCGAAATCGAGGATGAGGATCTTGTCGTTATGGATGTTGGTCATGGCGCCCCGGCAATGCAGTAGGGAAAACGAAATCAGATTTACGGCGGCAGATGGAGAAAGAGGAACGGGAAGTGCTTCCCCGTTCCTCTTTGCTCGGCCCGCGTCAGGCGCGGTAGTTCGGCGGCTCTTTGGTGATCGTCACGTCGTGGACGTGGCTCTCACGCTGGCCGGCGCCGCTGATCTTCACGAACTTGGGCTTGCTGCGCATGTCTTCGATGGTGGCGCAGCCCACGTAGCCCATGGTGGCGCGCAGGCCGCCCATCAGCTGGTGGATGATGCCGCCCACCGGGCCGCGGTACGGCACGCGGCCTTCGATGCCTTCCGGCACCAGCTTGTCGGCGGTGGCGGCGTCCTGGAAGTAGCGGTCCTTCGACCCCTTCTCCATGGCAGCCAGTGAACCCATGCCGCGGTAGCTCTTGTACGAACGGCCCTGGTACAGCTCGGTCTCGCCCGGCGATTCCTCGGTACCGGCCAGCAGGCCACCGACCATGATGGTCGAGGCGCCGGCGGCCAGCGCCTTGCCGATGTCGCCCGAGTAGCGGATGCCACCGTCGGCGATCAGCGGGATGCGGTCCTGCAGCGCCTCGGCCACCAGATCGATGGCGGTCACCTGCGGCACGCCGACGCCGGCGACGACGCGCGTGGTGCAGATCGAACCCGGGCCGATGCCGACCTTGACCGCGTCCGCGCCGCTGTCCAGCAGCGCCAGTGCGGCTTCGCCGGTGCAGATGTTGCCACCGATGACCTGCACGTGCGGGAAGTTCTTCTTGACCCAGCTGACGCGGTCCAGCACGCCCTGCGAGTGGCCGTGCGCGGTATCGACCACGATCACGTCCACGCCGGCGGCGACCAGCGCTTCCACGCGGCGATCGGTATCGCCACCCACGCCGACAGCAGCGCCGACCAGCAGGCGGGTCGACAGATCCTTGGCAGCGTTCGGGAAGTCGGTGTTCTTCTGGATGTCCTTGACGGTGATCAGGCCACGCAGCTCGAACGAATCATTGACCACCAGCACCTTTTCGATGCGGTTGCGGTGCAGCAGCTGCAGCACTTCGTCAGACGCGGCGCCTTCCTTGACCGTGATCAGGCGATCCTTCTTGGTCATGATGTGGCGGACCGGATCGTCCAGCTCGGTCTCGAAGCGCATGTCGCGGTGGGTCACGATGCCGGCCAGCAGGCCGTCGCTGCCCACCACCGGCACGCCGGAGATGTTGTGCGCCTGGGTCAGGGCCAGCACGTCGCGGATGGTGGTTTCCGGGCCGACGGTAATCGGGTCGCGGATGACACCGGCCTCGAACTTCTTGACCTTGGCCACTTCCGCGGCCTGCTGTTCCAGGCTGAGATTCTTGTGGATGATGCCCATGCCGCCGAGCTGAGCCATGGCGATGGCCAGGCGGGCTTCGGTGACGGTATCCATGGCTGCGGACAGGATCGGAAGCTTCAGCTTCAGGTCTCGGGTCAACCGCGTTTCGAGGTTGACGTCCTTGGGCAGGATGGTCGAGTGGGCGGGGACGAGCGAGACGTCGTCGTAAGTGAGTGCTTCAGCCTGGATGCGCAGCATCGGCATACCCGAGATGTGGGGAAGCGCGACATTTTACCCTGTTTTCGCGCCGCGTGGCAGGGGGTAGATGCGACGCCGTGTCGCGTAGGCGGCGATTGGTTCAGGGGCCAGGCTACCGCTTTGGTGGGTGCCAACCTAGGTTGGCACGATCCGTCCGGCACCGGCACTCCAGATGGGCCGATGGCCCTGATGGATGTGTGCCAACCCAGGTTGGCACCTACCAGGGGCAGGCCAACGGTCGCCCCCACCCCAAAAAGGTCAGCTCAGCGCTTCCGCCGCTTCCAGGGTGTTCTGCATCAGCGTGGCCACGGTCATCGGGCCCACGCCGCCCGGCACCGGGGTGATCCAGCTCGCCCGCTGGGCGGCCGCTTCAAACCCGACGTCGCCCACCAGGCGGCCGTCGTCCAAGCGATTGATACCGACGTCGATCACCACCGCGCCCGGCTTCACCCACTCACCCGGCACGATGCCGGGGCGGCCCACCGCCACCACCAGGATGTCGGCGTTGCGCACGGCCTGTTCCAGCACGTCCTTGGGGGTGAACTTGTGGCAGCTGGTCACGGTGCAGCCGGCAATCAGCAGTTCCAGGCCCATCGGGCGGCCGACGTGGTTGCTCACGCCCACGATGGTGGCGTTGCGGCCGCGCACCGGCTGGTCGGTGTGGCCCAGCAGCGTGGTGATGCCGCGCGGGGTGCACGGGCGCAGGCCGAACTCGCGCAGGGCCAGGTGGCCGACGTTTTCCGGGTGGAAGCCGTCCACGTCCTTGCGCGGGTCGATGCGCTGGATCAGCCGGCGCGCGTCGGGGATGCCCGGCAGCGGCAGCTGGATCAGGATGCCGTTGATCTTCGGATCGGCGTTGAGCTGGTCGATCAGGTCGAGCAGCTCGGCCTCGGTCGTACCGGCCGGCAGGTCGTAGTCATGCGCCTCGATGCCGACCTTCTCGGCGGCGCGGCGCTTGTTGCGCACGTACACGGTCGAGGCCGGGTCGCCACCGACCAGCACCACGGCCAGGCCCGGGCGGCTGCCACCGGCGGCCACGCGGGCGTCGACGCGCACCTTCAGGCTGTCGAGCAGGTCCTCGGCGATGCGGCGGCCATCAAGGATGCGGGCAGGATGCGGGGCGGCGGAATCAGTCATCGGGGGCAGGCGTGGAGCGGCGGGGACGCTATTGTCCCTGATTCAGGCCCCCTCGCCCACCGCAGGATGCGGTCCTGACGGGGTCGTGCCAACCACCGGCTTCGGCAATTCCCTACACGGTAGTGCCGGCCGCTGGCCGGCACCCCCATGACGCCGGAACGTTCGCGCATTTGCCGGCCAGCGGCCGGCACTACCAACCACCGGCTTCGGCAATTCCGAAGACGGTAGTGCCGGCCGCTGTCCGGCACCCCCATGACGTCGGAACGTTTCCGCATCTGCCGGCCAGCGGCCGGCACTACCAACCACCGGCTTCGGCAATTCCCTACACGGTAGTGCCGGCCGCTGGCCGGCACCCCCATGACGCCGGAACGTTCGCGCATCTGCCGGCCAGCGGCCGGCACGACCAACCGCCGGCTTCGGCAATTCCTCACACGGTAGTGCCGGCCGCTGGCCGGCACCCCCATGACGCCGGAACGTTCGCGCATCTGCCGGCCAGCGGCCGGCACGACCAACCACCGGCTTCGGCAATTCCCCACACGGTAGTGCCGGCCGCTGGCCGGCACCCCCATGACATCGGAACGTTCGCGCATCTGCCGGCCAGCGGCCGGCACGACCAACCACCGGCTTCGGCAATTCCCAACACCGTAGTGCCGGCCGCTGGCCGGCCCCCCCATGACGCCGAAACGTTCGCGCATCTGCCGGCCAGCGGCCGGCACTACCAACCGTCGGCTTCGGCAATTCCCCACACGGTAGTGCCGGCCGCTGGCCGGCACCCCCATGACGTCGGAACGCTTGCGCATCTGCCGCCCAGCGGCCGGCACGACCAACCGCCGGCTTCGGCAATTCCCCACACGGTAGTGCCGGCCGCTGGCCGGCAACCCCATGACGTCGGAACGTTCGCGTATCTGCCGGCCGGCGGCCGGCACTACCAAGCGATCAGCGCGCGGGCTTTACTCTTCCTCTTCCGGCACGTCCTGCGGGTTCAGCGTCTTGCTTGCCCGCTTCGGCGCGGTGAACGGCGTCGGCGTCGGCACGCCCTGGCCGGAGTTGCCGAACACCATCTTGGCGCCGGCATTCAAACCACCACCCGCAATTTCCAACTCAAATCGCTCGGCATCGCGGCGGCGGATCTGCTCGGCAATCTCCACCGCGTCATCCTCATCCGCACCCAGCTCCACCAGCGCGGCCTGGCCGAATAGCACCGCCGATTCAAACGTCTCGCGGATCTGGAAATTGACACCGGCATGGATCAGCCGCAGCGAATGCTCGCGGTCGAACGAGCGCACCATCAGCTTGGCCTGCGGGAACTCGTGCGACACCAGTTCGACGATGCGGTCGGCGGCCTCGGCCTTGTCCACGCATACGGCAATCGCACGCGCGGTGGCCGCGCCCGAGGCATGCAGCACGTCCAGTCGCGTACCGTCGCCGTAATAGATCTTGAAACCGAAGCGCGCGGCGCTCTGGATCATCTCCACATCGTTGTCGATGATGGTCACGTCCACGTCGCGCGCCAGCAGCGACTGGCTGGCGACCTGGCCGAAGCGGCCGAAGCCGATCAGCAGCACACTGCCGGACAGGCCCTCGGCCTCGTCCACGCCGTCCATGTTCACCGTCGGCTTCGGCGCGATGCGCTTGTAGACCAGCACCACCAGCGGGGTCAGCGCCATCGACAGCACCACCACCGCGGTGAAGTTGGCATTGATCTCCAGGTTGATCACGCCGGCCGATGCCGCGGCCGAGAACAATACGAAGGCGAACTCGCCGCCCTGCGCCATCAGCACGCCCCGGTCCAGCGCCTGCGCGTGGTCGCTGCCCATGATGCGCGCGACCACGTAGATGCACAGCGCCTTGGCTGCCATCAGCGCCAGCACCAGGCCGAGGATCAGCTGCCAGTTGCCGGCCACCACGCCCAGGTCCAGCGCCATGCCCACGCTGAGGAAGAACAGGCCCAGCAGGATGCCGCGGAACGGCTCGATGTCCGCTTCGATCTGGTGGCGGAAGGTCGACTCGCTCAGCAGCACCCCGGCCAGGAACGCGCCCATCGCCATCGACAGGCCGGACAGCTGCATCAGCAGTGCCGCACCCAGCACCACCAGCAGCGCGGCGGCGGTCATCACCTCGCGCGCCTTCGATTCGGCCAGCACGCGGAACAGCGGATTGAGCAGGAAGCGGCCGACCAGCACCAGGCCGACGATGGCGCCCACGCCGATCGCCACCGACAGCCAGCGCGAACCCTCGCCGTCGGCACTGCCCGCGCTCGGCGCCATCCATGCCACCAGCGCCAGCAACGGCACGATCAACAGGTCTTCGAACAGCAGGATCGAAACGATCTTCTGCCCCGACGGCAGCGCGATGTCGCCGCGCTCGGCCAGCAGCTGCATCACCACTGCGGTGGAAGTGAGCACGAAGCCGGTGGCGCCGATGAAGGCAACCTGCCAGGGGAAGCCGAACAGCTTGGCGATGCTGGTCAGCACCAGCGCACAGGTGACGATCTGCAGCGTGCCCAGCCCGAAGATTTCCTTGCGCAGGCTCCACAGGTGCGAGGGCCGCATTTCCAGGCCGATCACGAACAGGAACATCACCACGCCGAGTTCGGCGGTATGCAGGATCGCCTGCGGGTCGGAGAACCAGCCCAGGCCGAACGGTCCGATCGCCAGGCCGGCAGCGAAGTAGCCCAGCACCGAGCCCAGGCCGGCCCGGCGGAACAAGGGCACCATCACCACCGCCGCGCCCAGCAGGGCGACGACCTTGACCAGCTCGCTGGTCGCTGCTTCTACCGCCATGCGGTGTGTTCCCCAAGATCCAGAATCGGGTTCAACAATAGAGCAATGCCGATGACGGCAATAGCACGCATGTTGCGCCGGATTGTCTTGGAGGTGGAACGATGGTGGGTAACCGCCCCAGCATCATCCCGAAACCATTGCACGTCGCTGCAGATCCACACCCTGCGTGGATGACGCCCGGCCGGATTCACCCACCCCGGCAGAACGCGGCGTAATCGATGTACCCCGGGAACGGCACACCCGGCGCACATACCGGGCACTGCGGGTCCGGCCGGATGCCGGTCTCACGAAATCGCATGCCCAGCGCATCGAAGCGCAGCAGCCGACCGACGAGTGGCTCACCGATGCCCAGCAGCAGCTTCAGCACCTCGGTCGCCTGCAGCACGCCGGCCAGCCCAGGCAGCACGCCCAGCACGCCCGCCTCGGAACAGTTAGGCGCGAACTCCGGCGGCGGCGGCTCGGGGAACAGGCAGCGGTAGCACGGCGCCGCGCCACGCTGGCGGCCGGCATCAAACACGCTTACCTGGCCGTCGAAGCGCTCGATGGCGGCGTAGACCAGCGGTTTGGCGTGCTTGATGCAGGCGTCGTTGAGCAGGTAGCGCAGCGGGAAGTTGTCCGAGCCATCCAGCACCACGTCCACGCCCTCCAGCAGCGCATCCACGTTCTCGGACGTGACCCGCTCGGGCACCGCCTCGACCTCGATCGACGGATTCAACGCCAGCAGCCGCTCGCGCGCCGAATCGACCTTGAGCTGGCCGACGCTGGCTTCGGTGTGCACGATCTGGCGGTGCAGGTTGCTGCGCTCCACGCGGTCGTGGTCGGCAAAACGCAGGAGCCCTACCCCGGCGGCCGCCAGGTAAAAACCGGCCGGCGCGCCCAAACCGCCCGCACCCAGCACCAGCACGCGCGATTGCTGCAGCCGGCGCTGGCCCGCCTCGCCCACCTGCGGCAGCAGCAGGTGGCGCGAATAGCGATCAAAGAAGTCACGGTCGGCGGCGCTGGCCAGCGGCTGCACCAGCGGCAGCGACTGCTCGCGCCAAGCCACGGTGCCGCCGCTCACGGAAGCCACATGGGTGTATCCAGCCTCCAGCAGGCACTGCGCGGCATCGGCCGAGCGCTTGCCGCTCTGGCAGATCAGCAGGATCTCCTGGTCGTGCCGCGGCAGATGCGCGGCCGGGTCGGCCTGCAGTTCGCCCTTGGACACGCCGCGCGCGCCCTCTGCCATGCCGCCGGCCCGTTCGTGCGCCTCGCGCACGTCGATCAGCACGGCGCCATGGGCCAGGCGCTCGCGTGCCTGTGCGGGGGAAAGCTCTGGGATGATCATGGGCGCATTATCACGCACGTGGCGGCAGGCCGCCTTGGCCGATACCTGCAAACATGGGGGAGTGGCGGCTGCTGGCCGGCATGGCCATGAACGCACGGGATGACGCGGGGTTGCCGGCCAGCGGCCGGCACTACCACAAAAAGAAAGGCGGCCCTGCGGCCGCCTTCTCGTGAATCACTTGCCCTTGACGTGCTTCATCAAGCGCCGCTTGGCCTTGATCTGCCGCTCGGTGAGGACGTTCTTCTTGCCCTCGTACGGGTTGGTACCCTCGCGGAAGATGAAGCTCACCGGCGTGCCGATCAGCTTGAAGCGCTTGCGGAAGAAGTTCTCCAGGTAGCGCTTGTACGACTCCTGCAGTTCCTTCAGGCGGGTGCCGTGCACGATGAAGGTCGGCGGGTTGGAACCGGCCGGGTGCACGTAGCGGAGCTTGGAGACATGGCCGCGGATGGTCGGCGGCGGGTTGGTCTCGTAGGCCACTTCCAGCGCCTTGTTCACTTCGCTGGTGGTGAAGGTCTTGTTCGCCGATTCGTGCGCGCGGTGCACCGCACGGAACAGCTCGCGCAGGCCCGAGCCATGCTTGGCCGAGATGCGCACCGACTCGGCCCACGGCACGAAGCCCAGCTTCAGCGACAGCATGGTTTCGGCCTGCTCGCGCTGGTACTCGGTCAGGCCATCCCACTTGTTGATGGCGATCACCAGCGCGCGGCCGGCATCGAGCACGGCACCGAGCACGGTGGCGTCCTGGTCGGTCACGCCTTCGGTGGCGTCGAGCATCAGCACGGCCACCTGGCACTGCTCGATCGACTGCATGGTCTTGACCACCGAGAACTTCTCGACGACCTCGTCCACGCGCGAGCGACGGCGCAGGCCGGCGGTATCGATCAGGCGGTATTCGCGGCCATCACGCTCCAGGTCCACCGCGATCGAGTCACGGGTGGTGCCCGGCACGTCGGAGGCGATCATGCGCTCCTCGCCGAGGATGCGGTTGACCAGGGTCGACTTGCCCACGTTCGGGCGGCCGACGAAGGCGATGCGGATGCGGTTCGGATCGTTGTCCAGCTCTTCGCCGCTGCCTTCTTCCGGCAGGCGCTGGATCACTTCGTCCAGCAGGTCATCCAGGCCCTGGCGATGCGCGGCCGACACGGTCAGCATCTCGCCGAAACCATAACGGGCGAACTCGGAGCGGACGCTGTCCTCGTCGGTACCGTCGATCTTGTTGATCAGCAGCAGCGTCGGGCGAGACAGCTTGCGCAGCCAGGACAGGATCTCGTCGTCCAGCGCCGAGGTGCCCTCGCGGGCATCGACGACGAACAGGATCAGGTCCGCTTCGGCAGCCGCCGCACGCGCCTGGCGGGTGGTGGCACCGGCCAGGCCTTCGTCCTCACCGGCGATACCGCCGGTATCCACGACCAGGAAATGGTTGTCCTCGTCGAGGCGGCAGACGCCGTAGTTGCGATCGCGGGTGACGCCGGGCTGGTCATGGACCAGGGCGTCACGCGTGCGGGTCAACGCATTGAAAATGGTCGACTTGCCGACATTCGGCCGTCCAACCAGGGCGACCAAAGGCAGCATCGCGATTACTCCGTATTAATTTGCCAACCGGAAGGCGGTCAGCTTGCCATCCACGTTCTGCACCAGCAGCACCCCGTCTGCGACGACCGGCTGGGCCAGCAGGGCATCACCACCGCTCTTTGCCCGTGCCGCCATCGCACCATCGGAGGTCTGCAACCAGTGCACGTATCCCTTGTAGTCGCCGACCACCACGTAGTCGCCCTGCAGCGCCGGGCCGGTCAGCGAACGACGGGCCAAGGCGGTCTGCGACCACATCGCTGCGCCGCTGGCCTTGTCCAGGCCGAACACGCCGCCCTTGTTGTCGGTGACGAACACATTGCCCGACGACACCGCCACGCCACCCGCACCGCCATGGTCGCGCGCCCACAGCGGGCGACCGGTCGGGCCTTCGATGGCCATGGTCTGGTTCTTGAAGCTGCTCACGTAGAGGGTGTTGCCCTCCAGCACCGGCGCGCCATCGACGTCGGCCATGCGCTCCAGCTCGGTACGGCCTTCGCCGTTGCCCAGGTTCTGCTCCCACAGGGTGCGGCCATCCTGCTGGGCCAGGGCGGCAACCGCGCCCTCGTCCTTGCCAATGAACAGCACACCCGGACCGGTCACCACCGGCGCGTTGCCGCGCACGGTCAGCGCCGGCAGCTCGCTCGGGTTGAACCACTTCTGGGTGCCGTTGCCGGCATCGAAGGCGGTGACGCGGCCATCGTTGCTGCGCACGTAGACCAGGCCCTGGGCCACGGCCGGCGCGGCAATGACTTCACCCGGGACACGGGCGCGCCACTTCTCGCTGCCGTCGTTGATGTCCAGCGCGATGACCTGGCCATCCAGCGTGCCGATCACGACCAGGTTCTCACCGACACCCGGGCCGCCGGACAGGCGCAGCTTGGCCTTCTTCTTTTCCTTCTTCGGCTCCCAGGTCCAGACCTTCTTGCCGGTCTGCAGGTCGATGGCGTGCACGCCACCGGTGATCGCCGCAGCGAACACGTGGCCGTTGGCGACCGCCGGGCCCTGGCGCACGCCGATGCGGCGCTCGCCCTTGCCGAGGTTGACCGACCAGACCTTGCTGACCTTCACGGTCGGCTCGAACTTGACCAGCTCAGCCGGTTCCTGTGCCTTCTTCGCGGCCGCGTCCTTGCCGGCGAACCAGCCCTTCATGGTGCTGCAGCCGGTCAGGGCCATGCCCATCAGGAGCACGGTGGCGACGCGGGTGATCATGACCTTCTGACTCATCAAACCGACTCCGCAGGGGCGGCGACGGTGCCGCCGGCGTCCATAACCTTGGTTTCCAGCAGGCGCCGCTGCGGCGCTGCCACGTCCAGCGTCTTCAGCGCCTTCTCGTACTGTGCACGGGCCTCATCACGCTTGCCCTGCGCCATCAGCGCATCGCCATGGATTTCCAGGCTGCTGCTGTCGGTGGCGCTGCCCAGCAGCTTGATGGCCTCGTCGCTCTTGCCGGTGGCCACCAGCAGGCGGGCCACGCGCTGGTCAACCACGCGCTGCAGGTCGCCTTCGACCTTCACATTGCGCAGGGTCGCCAGCGCTTCTTCGTTCTTGCCAGCGTCGACCTGGGCCTTGGCCAGCTGCAGCGCCGCGAGGTCGCCGTAGATGCTGGACGGGCCGGCTTCGAGCGCCTTGACCGCCTTGGCGGCGTCGTCAAGCTTGTTCTGCTGCAGGCCCTGCAGGGCCTTCTGGTACTCGACATTGGCCGAGGCCAGCTTGCCGCCCTGATCCTTCTGGTACCACTGCCAGCCGGCAATGGCACCGATGGCGATGACTACGCCACCGAGGATGCTGGCGCCATTCTTCCGCAGCCAGCTGCGGACGCGTTCACTTTGTTCGTGCTCGTCGAGCAGATCGTCGATCGCCATGCGTACTCTCGCCCCGCCCATCGGGAGGGACCATTGGGATTATCGAAGGTGGTGAAACCGCGCCTCAGTGCGAAACCGGGACCACGGAGCCTTCAGAGGATACCTGAAAGCGTGCCACGTTGGCTCGCTGGTAGGGGGTCAGATCGACGATAGCGCCGTTCTGCTGAACCTGGACCGCCGAGGCGTTGCCCAGGGTCACCCGGGTCACCTGGCCCGGCGTGAAGCTGCGGGTTTCGCCGGACCTGATCAGCGCCTTCTCGACGGTGCTGCCGTCCGGGCCGCCGATGTCGACCCAGCTGTCGCCGCTGAACTGCATTTCCAGCGTGTTGCCAGCCGCTGCCGGGGCCGGGGCCGGACGCGGCACCGGCGCCAGCGAGGCCACGTACGGGGTGGCGGCCGGCTTGCTGGCCGGGGCGGTGGCCGTGTCAGCCGGGGCCGCGGCGTCGGTACCGGCGGCGGCCGGGGTCACCGGCACGGCCGCCGGGATCGCATCCAGCGAGGCGGTGTTCGGCAACGGAGTGGCGCTGTCGTCGAAATGGCCGCGGGTGGCGAACCACACCGGCACTGCCAGGACTGCGGTGATGCCGACATACAGCACGCGCCGGCCGAGGTTCTCGGCGATGCGGCGCGCACGCGGGGTATGGGTATGACTGACCAGGGTGGGCGGAACCACCGGGCCGACCTGGGCCTGTTCCAGCAGCTGGCCTACGTCCACGTCGAGCAGGCGCGCATAGCTGCGCAGCTGGCCACGCACGAACACCGGCGCCCCCAGCTTCTGCCATTGTTCCTCTTCCAGCGACTTGACCACCTGGACCGGCATGCGCAGGCGCGAGCCGACATCTTCGAGGGTCAGTCCGGCCGCTTCACGGGCCTGGCGCAGGCGGGTGCCGCAGCCGGCCGCAGTCTCGAGAGCGCTCACAGTCTGGTCATCAATCACAATGCATCAACCCTGGAGTTAGGAGCCCGCTTCCTGCGGAAATTCCTGTCGAATCCGCTGCAGATAACGATCAGATGCCGCCCGATCGCCCAGCTTCACTTCGATTTGAGACGCAAGTTGTAACACGGAACGCGTTGCGGGTGCAGCCGCAATCCTACGTTCGGCGAAGGCCCGGGCCTCCATGTAGCGGCCCTGGCGGTAGCTCAGCTGGGCCATCGACTCCAGCGCGACCGGGTTGGCCGGGGCCGCCACGAGCGCCGCACGCAGGTCGCGTTCGGCACGCTCAAGCTGGCCCGCATCCAGTGCGCAACTGCCGGCATTGGCCTGCGCTTCGCCCGGGGTGGGATAGCCCGGCGCCTGCAGCGCGCGGTCGAACCAGACCAGCGATTCGGCCGGCCGGCCCTGCTGGCACAGCCAGGCACCGTAGTTGTTGAGCACGTCGCCGCGCTGCGGCGCCAGTTCGGCGGCCTTGCGGAAGTTCTCGCCGGCCTGGCCGGTGCGGCCACGACGGTCGTCGATACCGGCCTGCAGCACCAGCGCGTCAGGGGCCTCGGGCGCCAGTTTCAGTGCGTCGCGCACCTTGCGCTCGGCGGCATCGAGGTTGCCGACCTGCATGTCGCGGGTCGCCAGCGTCAGCAGGTCGCGCCAGCGCACTTCGCGCCGGACGCTTTCCGGGTCACCGACCGAATAGACCGGGGCCTGGCTCGGGCCGAGCTTGGCCTTGGGATGGGATTTGCAGCCACCGACCGCGACGGCCAGCACGCCTGCGCACAGCACCAGCCAGAGGCGGTCAGGCCGCGGCATCGCTCCCCTTCCCCGCCTGCAGCGTCTTGTTGAACTCCGCCTGGCGGCGGGTGCGGTCCATCACCTGGCCCTTGAGCTGGCCACAGGCGGCGTCGATGTCGTCGCCACGGGTGCGGCGGACCATGGTCAGCACGTTGCTGTCGAGCAGGATCTTCTGGAAGGCGCGGATGTTGGCCTCCTCGGAACGCTCGTAGCGGGTGCCCGGGAACGGATTGAACGGGATCAGGTTGACCTTGCCCGAATCCTTGGCCTGCACCGCGTTGTCGAACTGGCGCATCAGGCGCGCCAGCTCGCGGGCATGCTCGGGCTTGTCGTTGATGCCCTTCATCAGCGTGTATTCGAAGGTGACCGATTCGCGGCGCTTGTTGGCGCGCAGGTAGCGGGCGCAGGAGGCCATCAGCTCGGCGATCGGGTACTTCTTGTTGAGCGGCACCAGGGTCTCGCGCAGCGCATCGTTCGGCGCATGCAGCGACACCGCCAGCGACACGTCGCTCTCGGCGGACAGGCGGTCGATCTGCGGCACGAGGCCGGAGGTCGACAGGGTCACGCGCTTGTTGGCCAGGCCGTAGCCCAGGTCGTCGCGCATCACGCTCATGGCGCGCACGACGTTGTCGAAATTCATCAGCGGCTCGCCCATGCCCATCATCACCACGTTGGTGAGGCGGCGCATCTGGTGCGGCACGTTGCCCAGGTGGCGCGCGGCGACCCACACCTGGCCGATGATCTCGGCGGTGGTCAGGTTGCGGTTGAAGCCCTGGGTGGCGGTGGAGCAGAACGTGCAGTTCAGGCCGCAGCCGACCTGCGAGGACACGCACAGCGTGCCGCGGGTCTTGTCCGGGATGTACACGGTCTCGATGGCGTTCTTGCCATCCACGCCCATCGCCAGCAACCACTTGTGGGTGCCGTCGGCGGAGGGCTTGTCGAACACGATGTTGGGGACAACGACCTCGGCATGGGCCTGCAGCTTGGCGCGCAGGACCTTGCCGAGATCGGTCATTTCATCGAAGTCGGTGACGTAGCGATGGTGGATCCACTTCATCACCTGGTGGGCACGGAACTTCTTTTCGCCGAGAACCTCGACGAAGAACTTCTCCAGGCCCGCGCGATCGAGGTCGAGCAGGTTCTGCTTGCCAGCCGTGGGTGCCGACTTCGGCAGCGGCTGGATGGCGGGGGACTGTACGACCTCGTTCACGGCATTACTCTCAGCGCGAGACGACTTCGGTGGCGGCGAAGAAGTAGGCGATTTCAATCGCGGCATTCTCGACCGAGTCCGAGCCGTGGGCGGCGTTGGCATCGATGGATTCGGCGAAGTCGGCGCGGATGGTGCCCGGCGCGGCTTCCTTCGGGTTGGTGGCGCCCAGCAGGTCGCGGTGGGCCAGGACGGCGTTCTCGCCTTCCAGGGCCTGGATCATCACCGGACCGGAGATCATGAACTCGACCAGCGCGTTGAAGAACGGACGCTCGCGGTGCACGGCGTAGAAGCCTTCGGCTTCACGGCGCGACAGCTGCTTGTACTTGGCGGCTACGATCTTCAGGCCGGCCTTCTCGAAGCGGGCGTAGATTTCGCCGATGACGTTCTTGGCAACGGCGTCCGGCTTGATGATCGAAAGGGTGCGCTCCAGCGCCATGGGATGTCTCCAATGGAATCGGGCCGCGGATGGCCCGAAGGGTAACATGAAAAAAACCCGCGTCGGAACGCGGGCTTAGCCTGATAAACGTAGGCGAATTGTAAGAGATAAAGCGCTGGCGTGGTAGTGCTGGCCGCTGGCTGGCATTGGGTGCCATTCAACCTCGGGGCTGCCGGCCAGCGGCCGGCCCCACCCCATTCACCCACCTGAGTGAAATCTGACCGGACCGGTCGATTTTGCTGCACTGCAAAATGCCATACGCTACCGTCTGGTCCTAGTATCAAACAATCGTTTGATTAAGGTCTGCCCGCCGATGGCCAAACCCGCCCACTTCTCGACCAAGGACCGGATCCTCGGCGCGGCCGAGGAGCTGTTCGCACAGCACGGCTTCGCCGGTACCTCGCTGCGCCAGGTGACCAGCCAGGCCGACGTCAACATCGCAGCGGTCAACTACCACTTCGGCTCCAAGGAAAACCTGGTCAACGAGGTATTCCGCCGCCGCATGGACGAGATGACCGGCGCCCGTCTGGCGCAGCTCGAGCGCGCCCGCAGCGAACACCCCGGGCAGCTGCGCCCGGTGCTGGCCGCCTTCGTCGAACCGGCACTGGCACTGGCCCAGGACCGCCAGAACGGCGGCGCTTTCGTGCGCGTGATCGCCCGCGCCTACGCCGAGAAGAACGACAACCTGCGCAAGTTCCTGTCCGACCACTACGGCCACGTGCTGCGCGCGTTCGGCAAGGCCATCGGCGAGTGCGTGCCCGGCCTGAGCAAGGAAGAGCTGTACTGGCGCCTGGACTTCCTGGCCGGTTCGCTCACCTATGCCATGGCCGACTTCGGGCTGATCAAGCGTCCCGCCGGTGTCACCGAAGCGGCGCATCGTGCCCATGCCGCCCACGAACTGATCCATTTCGCCGAAGCCGGGTTCCGCGCCGCCGCACGCGCCAGCGCCCTGCCCGCTTCCCTTGATTCCACCCAGTAACTGCTGACCAACAAAGGCCTTACACCATGTCCAATTCCCTGCTAGTCCGCCGCGCCGCCGTGCTGGGTGCCGGCGTCATGGGTGCCCAGATCGCCGCCCACCTCACCAACGCGGGCGTCGACACCGTGCTGTTCGACCTGCCTGCGAAGGAAGGCCCGGCCGACGGCATCGTGCTGAAGGCGATCGCCAACCTGGGCAAGCTGAGCCCGGCGCCGCTGGCCAGCAAGTCGCTGGCCGAAGCCATCACCCCGGCCAACTACGACTCCGGCCTGGAGCAGCTGAAGGACTGCGACCTGATCATCGAGGCCATCGCCGAGCGCATGGACTGGAAGCAGGACCTGTACAAGAAGATCGCGCCGTTCGTGGCCGACCACGCGGTGCTGGCCTCCAACACCTCCGGCCTGGGCATCAACAAGCTGGCCGACGTGCTGCCCGAGCAGCTGCGGCACCGCTTCTGCGGCGTGCACTTCTTCAACCCGCCGCGCTACATGCACCTGGCCGAGCTGATCCCGGCCACCACCACCGATGCCGCCGTGCTGGAAGGCCTGGAAGAGTTCCTGGTCACCACCCTGGGCAAGGGCGTGGTGTACGCCAAGGACACCCCGAACTTCATCGGCAACCGCATCGGCGTGTTCTCGATCCTGTCGACCATCCACCACACCCAGCAGTTCGGCCTGGGCTTCGATGAAGTGGACGGCCTGACCGGTCCGCTGGTCGGCCGCCCGAAGTCGGCCACCTACCGCACCTCCGACGTGGTCGGCCTGGACACCATGGCCCACGTCATCAAGACCATGGGCGACACCCTGCCGAACGACCCGTGGCATGCATTCTTCAAGTCGCCGAAGTGGCTGGACGCGCTGATCGCCAAGGGCGCGCTGGGCCAGAAGACCGGTGCCGGCATCTTCCGCAAGGTCGGCAAGGACATCGTCGTGCTGGACCTGGAGAAGCAGGACTACCGCCCGGCCGATCGCACCGCCGCCCCGGAAGTGGTCGAGATCCTGAAGATCAAGAATCCGGCCGAGAAGTTCGCCAAGCTGCGCGAAAGCCAGCACCCGCAGGCGCAGTTCCTGTGGGCGACCTTCCGCGACCTGTTCCACTACAGCGCCTACCACCTGGCCGACATCGCCGAGACCGCGCGCGACGTCGACCTGGCCATCCGCTGGGGCTACGGCTGGTCGCTGGGCCCGTTCGAAACCTGGCAGGCCGCCGGCTGGAAGCAGGTGGCACAGTGGATCGCCGATGACATCGTCGCCGGCAAGAGCATGAGCAATGCGCCGCTGCCGGACTGGGTGTTCGATGGCCGCGACGGCGTGCATGCCGCCGAAGGCAGCTACAGCCCGTCGCGCAACGCCAAGCTGCCGCGCTCGTCGCTGCCGGTGTACCAGCGCCAGCGCTTCCCGGACCCGCTGCTGGGCGAGACCTTCGCGCCGGGCGAGACCGTGTTCGAGAACGACGGCCTGCGCATGTGGCATGACGGCGATGGCATTGCGGTGGTCAGCTTCAAGACCAAGATGAACACCGTGTCCGACCAGGTGCTGGACGGCCTGCAGGAATGCGTGAGCCGCGCCGAGAAGGACTTCCAGGGCCTGGTGATCTGGCAGCAGAAGGAGCCCTTCTCCGCCGGTGCCGACCTGGCCGGTGCGCTGGGCCTGCTGCAGGCCGGCAAGGTTGACCAGTTCGAAGAAATGGTCGCCAACTTCCAGCGCACCAGCCAGCGCATCAAGTACTCGCTGGTGCCGGTGGTGGCCGCCGTGCGTGGCCTGGCCCTGGGTGGCGGCTGCGAGTTCCAGATGCACAGCGCCAAGACCGTGGCCTTCCTGGAAAGCTACATCGGCCTGGTCGAGGCCGGCGTCGGCCTGCTGCCGGCCGGTGGCGGCCTGAAGGAACTGGCCGTGCGCGCCTCACAGGCCGCCGGCCCGGGTGGCGACGTGTTCGCCGAACTGAAGAAGACCTTCGAGACCGTGGCGATGGCCAAGGTGTCCAACTCGGCGGTCAACGCCAAGGAACTGGGCCTGCTGCGCAGCACCGACAAGGTGGTGTTCAACAGCTACGAGGCCCTGCACATCGCGAAGGCCGAAGCACGCGCCCTGGCCGAAGCGGGCTACCGCCCGCCGCTGCCGGCACGCCGCATCCAGGTGGCCGGTGACGTCGGCATCGCCACCTTCAAGATGATGCTGGTCAACATGCTGGAAGGCCGCTTCATCAGCCCGTACGACTACGAGATCGCCGAGCGCATCGCCACCGTGCTGTGCGGCGGCAAGGTCGATCGCGGCACCCTGGTCGACGAAGAATGGCTGCTGACCCTGGAGCGCAAGCACTTCGTCGAACTGGCCCAGCAGGAAAAGACCCAGGCCCGCATCGCGCACATGCTGAAGACCGGCAAGCCGCTGCGGAACTGACGGAAGACATCGGTAGTGCCGGCCGCTGGCCGGCAACCTCTTCCAACCCCTATTCAAGAGATCATTGCAATGACCAAGCAAATCCAGGACGCCTACATCGTCGCCGCCACCCGCACCCCGGTTGGCAAGGCGCCCAAGGGCATGTTCCGCAACACCCGCCCCGACGACATGCTTGCGCACGTGCTGCGCAGCGTCGTCGCCCAGGCCCCGGGCGTGGACGTCAACCGCATCGATGACGCGATCATCGGCTGCGCCATGCCCGAAGCCGAGCAGGGCATGAACGTGGCGCGCATCGGCGTGCTGCTGGCCGGCCTGCCCAACACCATCGCCGCGCAGACCGTGAACCGCTTCTGCTCCTCCGGCCTGCAGGCCGTGGCGCAGGCCGCCGACGCGATCCGCCTGGGCAACGCCGACCTGATGCTGGCCGGCGGCACCGAGTCGATGTCGATGGTGCCGATGATGGGCAACAAGATCGCGATGGCACCGAGCGTGTTCGACAACGACCACGTGGCCATCGCCTACGGCATGGGGATCACCGCCGAAAAGGTGGCCGAAGAGTGGAAGGTCTCGCGCGAAGACCAGGACGCCTTCGCCCTGGCCTCGCACCAGAAGGCCATGGCCGCGATCCAGAACGGCGAATTCAAGGACGAGATCAGCCCGTACGAGATCGTCTCGCACCTGCCGGACCTGGCCGATGGACAGCGCATCATCACCCGCAACAAGATCGCCGACACCGACGAAGGCCCGCGCCCGGATTCCTCGGCCGAAGGCCTGGCCAAGCTGCGCCCGGTGTTCCGCAACGGCCAGTTCGGCGGCACCGTCACCGCCGGCAACTCGTCGCAGATGAGCGACGGCGCCGGCGCCGTGCTGCTGGCCTCGGAGCAGGCGATCAAGGATTACGGCCTGACCCCGCTGGCGCGTTTCGTCAGCTTCTCGGTGGCCGGCGTGCGCCCGGAAGTGATGGGCATCGGCCCGATCGCCGCGATCCCGAAGGCACTGAAGCAGGCCGGCCTGACCCAGGACCAGCTGGACTGGATCGAGCTCAACGAAGCCTTCGCCGCGCAGTCGCTGGCGGTGATCCGCGACTGCGGCCTGGACCCGGCCAAGGTCAACCCGCTGGGCGGCGCGATCGCCCTGGGCCACCCGCTGGGCGCGACCGGCGCGATCCGCACCGCGACCCTGCTGCACGGCCTGCGTCGTCGCCAGCAGAAGTACGGCATGGTGACGATGTGCATCGGTACCGGCATGGGCGCGGCGGGTATTTTCGAAGCGCTGTAAGGTTCAAAGCGTTGCCTCGATGGGCTTCATGGCGTGGGTCGGGTTGGCAGGGCTGCCCGGGACACGCCGTGAACCCTTCCATGGGGGCTCGATGGCGCCATCCATGGCGCCAACGGTCCCGGGCAGCCCTGCCAACCCGGCCCTTCCAGCCTCCCCGCGGCGGAGGGATGAGCAAAGGCAGGGTCAAAGGCCGGGGTCAGATCCCTTTGCTGCGCAAAGGGCTCTGACCCCAACCCACGAAAAAAGGCAGCCGGTGGCTGCCTTTTTGCTTTTGCCTTTGCCTTTGATTCCGCCCTTCCCGTCCGCGCCCGCAGGAAACCTGACAGGCGGGACGGGTGGGCCGTTGCAGGACCGTTGGCGCCATGGATGGCGCCATCGAGCCCCCATGGACGGGTTTACGGCGTGTCCTGCAACGGCCCACCCGTCCCGCCCATCACGTATCAATCAAAGCGCTGACGGAGCGCTTGATAAACCCCTTATTCCGCCAGCATCGCCGCCAGCTTCTCCCGCGCCGGGCCGGCCAGCTTCGGGTTGTCCAGCGCGAAGCGGATCGTCGCCTCCACCAGGCCCAGATGCGTGCCGCAGTCGAAGCGGGTGCCCTCGAAACGATAGGCGTCGACCTCTTCGGTCTTCAACAGCTCGGCAATCGCATCGGTCAGCTGGATCTCGCCGCCGGCACCGGTCTGGGTCTGTTCCAGCAGCTCGAAGATCTTCGGGCTCAGTACATAACGGCCGACCACCGCCAGGTCGCTCGGCGCGTCCTCCGGCTTCGGCTTCTCGACGATCTGCGAAATGCGGCCCTTGCGGCCATCGAACGCCTCGGTGGCGACGATGCCGTAGCTGGCGGTCTTCTCGTGCGGCACGTCTTCCACCGCAATCACGCTGGCACCGCTGGCCTCATTGAGGTCGGCCATCTGCTTCAGCGCACCGGCGCCGCGGTTCCAGATCAGATCGTCGGGCAGCAGCACCGCGAACGGCTCGTCGCCGATCACGGCCTTGGCACACAGCACCGCATGCCCCAGGCCCAGCGCCTCGGCCTGGGTCACGAAAATCGCGCGCACGCCATTGGGCAGCACGTGCCGGATCAGCTCCAGTTGCTCCTGCTTGCCGGCACGCTCGAGCTTCTGCTCCAGCTCGTAGGCCTTGTCGAAATAGTCGGCCACCGCGTGCTTGTAGCGGTTGGTGATGAACACCAGGGTGTCGCAGCCGGCCTCGATGGCTTCATCCACGGCGTACTGGATCAGCGGCCGATCAATGATCGGCAGCATCTCCTTCGGCACAGTCTTGGTTGCTGGCAGAAAACGCGTCCCCAGGCCTGCCACCGGGAATACTGCCTTGCGAATTCGCTTGCTCATTGGTGCCTGTTCGCCTCACGTGCCGGAAAGGGCACGACTTTAGCGGATGAAATGTAAGCATCCTGTTCGATTGGCGAGAATTCCGGCATCGTCGCAAACAGGATTTCCTGGATGCTGGCCGTGTCGTAGCTGGCAATCGCCTCACGCAGGCGCGGCACGTTGCCCAGCACCAGGTCGCGCGAGAACGCACGCACGCCAGCCTCGAGAATCTTGGGGTGCGCGGTCGAACGGTAGTCCTCGTCCGAATAGAACAGCGTCTCGTGCAGTTTCTCGCCCGGACGCAGGCCGGTATAGATGATCGGGATGTCCTTGTACGGCTGCTTGCCGGTCAGGCGGATCATCTGTTCGGCCAGCACGCGGATCGGCACCGGCTCGCCCATGTCGAGCGTGTAGATCGCGCCATGCGACGCGGAGGCGGCCGCCTGCAGGATCAGCTGGCAGGCCTCGGGAATGGTCATGAAGTAACGGCTGACTTCCGGATCGGTGACCGTGACCGGGCCACCGCGCAGGATCTGCTCGCGGAACAGCGGCACCACGCTGCCGGCCGATGCCAGCACGTTGCCGAATCGCACCGTGACAAAACGGGTATGCGTGGACTTCTGGTCCAGGCTCTGGCAGATCATCTCGGCGTAGCGCTTGCTCGCGCCCAGCGCATTGACCGGGTCGACCGCCTTGTCGGTGGAGATGAACACGAAATGCTCCACGCGGGCTTCCAGGCAGGCGCGGGCCACGTTCTCGGTCGCGAGGATGTTGTTGCGCACCGCTTCGCGCAGCTGGCGCTCCAGCACCGGGACGTGCTTGTAGGCGGCGGCATGGAAGGCGGTATCGACCGGATGCAGCGAGAGCGCGTGGCGGATCACCGCCGGGTCACCGCAGTCACCCAGCACCGCCTCGATCTCGACATCGGGGAAGCTGCGACGCAGCTCGCCCTCGATGGTCAGCAGCAGCAGCTCGCTGATCTCCAGCAGGATGATGCGACCGGCACCATGCCGCGCGCACTGGCGGCACAGCTCCGAGCCGATCGAACCACCGGCGCCGGTCACCATCACGGTGCGCCCACCCAACCAGCCGCGGATCAGGTTCCAGTCCGGCATGATCGGCTTGCGCCCCAGCAGGTCCTCGATCGCCACTTCCTTCAGCTGGCCCGGCAGCGACTGGCCCTGCAGGATGTCACTCAGCTTGGGCACGGTACGGAACGGCACGCCGGTGCTTTCGCAGATCGCCACCACGCGCTGCATGCCCGCAGCATCCAACGAGGGCATGGCGATGACCAGCAGCTTGGCGGCAGTCTCGCGGACCACCGTCGGTGCGTCGTCCAGGGTGCCGAGGATCGGCAGGCCCTGCAGCTTGGCGCCACGCAGGTGCGGTGCATCGTCGAGCAGGCCGACCGGCTCGAAGTTGCCGGAACGGCGCAGGTCGCGCACCAGGGTCTCGGCCGCCTGGCCGGCACCCAGGATCAGCACGCGGCGGGCGCTGGAATCGGACTGCAGCGCCTGGTAGTCCTTCCAGGCCCGGTACAGCAGGCGCGGCGCGCCCAGCAGGGCCGACAGCGCGAACGGATAGATCACCAGCACCGACATCGGCACGCCGTCGAAGCGCTTCCACATCAGCACCAGCACGATGGCCACCATGCCGATGAAGCTGGCCTTGAAGATGTTCAGCAGGTCGCTGACGCTGGCGAACCGCCACAGGCCGCGATACAGGCCCACGCGCCAGAACACCAGGCCCTGCAGCAGCAGCACCAGGGTGGTATCGACGTTCCACAGGGGCAGCGCCGGGGCGTTGGGGAGGATCGAGTAGCGCCCCGCGTGGAGCAGCTGCCAGCATGCCCAGACCATGAAAAGGTCGTGGCAGACGATGGCCGAACGCGGCATCAGGCCGAGGATTCTGTCCCGCCAGGGTGAAGCCATAAGTCAGGTATTTCCTTGTCGGTAGCGCATTCCATTGCGCAGGAGGAGCCAGAGGACGCTCAGCGCGGTGAACCACGCGATCGCCACGGCAGCCTCCCACCTCGGCTGCAGATTGGAGCAGACATTGAACACTGTAATGCTGAACAGGCCCAAAGCAAAGTACATCCCTGTCACCTGGGGGTGACTGGCTCCTGCCTGCACCGCGCGCTGGTAGACGTGCTGGGTATGGGGTTCCATCCAGCGTTGTCCTGAAATGATGCGCGCCAGCAGTGTGAAGCCCGCGTCCACGAGGAACGGCGAAACCGGTACCAGCAACAGGATCCAGTTGATATCGGTACGCACGCTGGCGAGCGCCAGCACGGCCGCGACCGCATAGCCGAGCGCTCCACTTCCGACATCGCCCATGAAGATCCGGGCCCGCGGGAAGTTGAACGGCAGGAATCCCAGGCAGGCCAGGCCCAGCGCCACCGCAGCCAGCGAGTACGGCCACGGCAGCACCGGCGCCAGCCCCAGCATCGCTACGACTGCCTGGCTGGCGGCGATGCCGTTGATGCCGTCCATGAAATTCCAGATGTTGATCAGCGAGGCAGTGAACAGCAGCACCAGCGCGGCCAACAGCCAGCTTCCGCCGTTCGCCTTGACCAGGCCGGCCAGCAGCGCCGCAGCGATGAAGTGCACCAGCAGGCGACGCATCGCCGGCAGGGGCTTGTGGTCGTCCCACCAGCCGATGCCGGCCACCAGCACCAGCCCAAGGCTGGCCACCAGCAAACTGGGAGTCGCTTCGGGCCAGGCCCACATGGCCACGCCAGCAGTCACCAGCAGGCTGATGACGATGGCGATGCCGCCACCGCGCGGGGTGGCAACGCTATGGCTGCGGCGTTCGCCGGGCTGGTCCATCAACTGCCGGCGCAATGCATAGCCGCGTGCCGCCCACGTCAGCAGCGCGCTCAGCAGGGCGAGCGCCAGCAGCGCGCCCATCACAAGCCAGGGCATGGATCAGAGCACCGCGTAATTCAGCAGCGGCTTGACCGTCCCCCACTCCTTGCAGCTCGGGCACTGCCAGTGGTGGGTACGCGCGCCGAAGCCGCAGCGGGTGCAGCGATAGGCCGGGTTGCGCACCAGCAGCTGGTCGGTGATGTGCTTGAGGTCGTGCAGGGTGGCCGTGGAATCGGCGCCCTCGGCCAGGGTCAGGTCGATCAGCGCGGACTCGCCACGCACCGACGGACGATCCTTGAGCTGGCGGCCCAGGTAGGCACGCGCCGGCGCCACGCCCTCCTGCTCTTCCATCAGCCGGGTCAGCGCCAGTACCGGGGCGATGCCGCGGTAATGCTCGGTCATCTCCGACAGGAACGCGCGCGCGCCTGCCAGGTCGCCAACCTTGCGGTAGTTCTGCATCAAGGCCGGCAGCAGTTCCGGCAGGTATTCGGGATCGTTGCGCGCGGCGCGCTCGAAGGCGCGTACGGCCGCCTCCGGGTTGCCGGCGTCGGTCTCCAGGCGGCCCTCGATGATGCCGGCGCGCACCGACATCGCGTCGGCCTGGTAGGCCCGCGCAATCGCTGCCCTCGCCTCTTCCAGCTTGCCGGCGCCACGGAACCGCTCGGCCAGTTCGCATTCGAACTGCCCGATCAGCTTGCCCATCGGCTCGCCGGTGACATCCTCGAAACGGGTGGCGTTGTCGATCGCCTTTTCCCAGTCGCGCTCGGCCTGGTAGATGCCGATCAGGTGCTTGAGCGCCTGCGGGGCGCGCTGGTCCAGCTGCGCCAGCTCGGTGAACACGGTCTCTGCGCGATCCAGCAGGCCGGACTTCATGTAGTCCTCGCCCAGCGCCAGCAGAGCCTGCACGCGCTGTGCATCACTGAGGTCGTGACGGTTGACCAGGCCCTGGTGCAGGCGGATGGCACGGTCGACTTCGCCGCGGCGGCGGAACAGGTGGCCCAGCGCGACCTGGGTCTCGAAGGTTTCCTTGTCCAGCTCGGCAATGTGCAGGAACAGCTCGATGGCCTTGTCCGGCTGCTCGTTGAGCAGGTAGTTCAGGCCCCGGAAATAGGTGCTCGACAGGCGGCTGACCTGGCTGTCACCGTGGCGTTGGCCGCCGCGACGTCCGATCACCCACCCGGCCAGTGCGGCCAGCGGAACGAACAGGAAGAACCAGAACCACTCGGTGACGAAATCCATCTTCGATCAACGTCCATCAAAAGATTGGTTGGAAGCGACCGGTGCCGGCGAAGCGACAGCGGACTTGTTGGCGCGGCGCAGCTGGCCGTAGAGCGGAATGACCACGCTCACCAGCACCAGCCCGGCACCGACCACCACACCGACCAGCAGCGCGGCGATCAGGGCCACGCCCACCGAGGTGTGCAGTTGGGTAAACAGCAGGTTGATCGACATCGCGGTCATGTTGACCGCACCAATGATCAACCCAAGGATCAGCACCGCCAGCAGGACCAGCAGACGAAAAACCTTCATGCGACAGCTCCAGTGGCAGGAGTCCGTAGCTTATCCGACTCGCGGCTGGATTCGCACGCGGTGGCGCGACGGCAGGCTCAGGCCGGATCGGCGTCCAGCGGCAGCACGCTGCTGACCCGCTCGCGCAGTTCCTTGCCCGGCTTGAAATGGGGGACATGCTTGCCCGGCAGGGCAACCGATTCGCCGGTCTTCGGGTTGCGGCCCAGGCGCGGCGGACGATAGTGCAGCGAGAAGCTGCCAAAACCACGGATTTCGATGCGATCCCCGGCGGACAGCGATCCGCCCATCATTTCCAGCAACGACTTCACCGCCAGATCGACATCATCGGCCTTCAGGTGCGCCTGCCGGCGCGCAAGGATTTCGATCAGTTCGGATTTGGTCATCACCGGCTCACATCAGGGGCATCTCAGCCTGAAACGGCCCGGGCAGAAGCCCGGGCCGTCCAGGAAACAACAAACAGCCTAAGGCCGATTACTCGGACTTGTTGCCGTTCAGCTGCGCACGCAGCAGCGCGCCCAGCTGGGTGGTGCCGCTGGAAGCCGAAGAGGACTGGTATTCCTCCAGCACTTCGCGCATTTCCGCGTCGTCCTTGGCCTTGATCGACAGCTGCAGGGTACGGCCCTTGCGGTCCATGCCCACGAACTTGGCTTCGATCTTGTCGCCGACCTTCAGGTGCTGGGTGGCGTCGTCAACGCGCTCGTTGGCGATGTCGCGGGCCGAGACGTAACCTTCGATGCCGTCAGCCAGCTCGATGATCGCGCCCTTGGCGTCGACTTCCTTCACCACGCCTTCGACCTTGGAGCCCTTCGGATTGGCGGCCATGTACTGGCCGAACGGATCCTGCTCCAGCTGCTTCACGCCCAGGGAGATGCGCTCGCGCTCCGGATCGACAGCCAGGACGACGGCGTCCAGGGTATCGCCCTTCTTGAAGTTGCGAACGACGTCTTCGCCGGTGGTGTTCCAGCTGATGTCGGACAGGTGGACCAGGCCGTCGATGCCGCCGTCCAGGCCGATGAAGATGCCGAAGTCGGTGATCGACTTGATCTGGCCCGACACCTTGTCACCCTTCTTGTGGGTGGCAGCGAAGGTTTCCCACGGATTGGCGGCAACCTGCTTCATGCCCAGCGAGATACGGCGACGCTCTTCATCGACGTCCAGCACCATCACTTCGACTTCGTCACCCACCTGCACAACCTTGGACGGGTTGACGTTCTTGTTGGTCCAGTCCATCTCGGAGACGTGCACCAGGCCTTCGACGCCCGGCTCGATCTCAACGAACGCACCGTAATCGGTGACGTTGGAGACCTTGCCGAAGACGCGGCTGTTGGCCGGGTAACGACGGCCGATGTTGTCCCACGGATCCTCGCCCAGCTGCTTCAGGCCCAGCGAAACGCGGTTGCGCTCGCGGTCGAACTTCAGCACGCGGACGTCCAGCTCGTCGCCGACGTTCACGACTTCCGACGGGTGACGCACGCGCTTCCACGCCATGTCGGTGATGTGCAGCAGGCCGTCGATACCGCCCAGGTCCACGAACGCGCCGTAATCGGTCAGGTTCTTGACGACACCCTTCAGGATCGCGCCTTCCTGCAGCTTGTCCATCAGCTGCTCGCGCTCTTCCGAGTGCTCGCTTTCGACGACAGCGCGGCGCGAGACCACGACGTTGTTACGCTTGCGGTCCAGCTTGATGAGCTTGAACTCGAGTTCCTTGCCTTCCAGGTAGGCCGGATCGCGCACCGGGCGCACATCGACCAGGGAACCCGGCAGGAAGGCGCGGACATCCTTGATGTCCACGGTGAAACCACCCTTGACCTTGCCGCTGATGCGGCCGGTGATGGTTTCGTTCTTTTCCAACGCTTCTTCCAGCTCGTCCCACACCATCGCGCGCTTGGCCTTCTCGCGCGACAGGACGGTTTCGCCGAAGCCGTTCTCGATCGAGTCGAGGGCGACCTTGACGATGTCGCCTTCGGCGACGTCGATTTCGCCAGCGTCGTTACGGAACTGTTCGATCGGCACGATGCCTTCGGACTTCAGGCCAGCGTTGATCACCACGACGTCGCCGCGGACTTCAACAACGGTACCGCTGACGATGGCGCCCGGCTTCAGCTTGGCCAGGTTGGCCTGGCTGGCTTCAAACAGTTCGGCAAATGATTCGGTCATTAGATTTACTCTGTTGGACACATGGGTCGGTGGCGTCCCCTTCAGGGGAATGGCGACCGCCCGCCTGTTGGTCGACCCCGGAAACGCAGGTCGTGTGTAGTAGGAAAACCGCCACGCATCATTGCGCGACGGAGCGGGTACAGCACTGCTATGCGCGACCACCGCCGATGCTGCTGGCAGTGCTCCCACGCGAACGGATCAGGCAGCCGGAACCGGAAGCAGATCCATCACTCGGGCAACGACATCATCGATGCCGATGCCTGTGGTGTCGATGAGGACAGCATCGTCTGCCGGCTTCAGGGGCGCCACGGTACGCTGGGCATCACGGGCGTCGCGGGCCATGATCTCGCGCAGGAGGTCATCAAAGTTAACAGAAACCCCCTTGTCTTTCAACTGCTTATGCCGGCGCTCGGCGCGCTCCTCGGCACTGGCGGTCAGGAAGACCTTGTAGGAGGCGTCCGGGAAGATCACCGTGCCCATGTCACGGCCGTCGGCGACCAGGCCGGGCAGCTCCCTGAATGCGCGCTGGCGCTCCTTCAGGGCGGCCCGGACCTCCGGGATGGCCGCAATCGCCGAGGCCAGCGCGCCGGTGGTCTCCAGGCGCAGCTCGTCGGTGGCGTCGGTGCCATTGACCATGACCCGCATGGCATCGCCCTGCTCGACAAACTGGACGTGGGTGTCGAAGGTGCAGCGGACCAGCGCCGAGGCATCGGAGGTGTCGATGTCGGCCCAGCTCGCGGCCACGCCCACCGCCCGGTACAGCGCGCCCGAATCCAGGTAATGCCAGCCCATCCTGCGCGCGATGATGCGGCTGATGGTACCCTTGCCGGCCCCGGATGGGCCGTCGATGGTCAGGACGGGAGCGAGTGGATTCATGGGGGTCCCATAGCGTGTGAAGAGGCCATTCTAGCCCCTGCCAGACGCCCCGAGCGGGATCTTTTGTGCAACCACTTGAAACCATGAGGAAAAGCCCGGTAGAATGGCGGGCTTGAACGAGCGTCAACTGCCGATTGTCTTTCGCATATCGCGGCCACGCTCCACCCGAACAACTACTGTTTACGCCGAGGTATGCCATGAAAGTCCTGTCCTCCCTGAAGTCGGCGAAGGCCCGTCACCGTGACTGCAAGGTCGTGCGTCGTCGTGGCAAGATCTTCGTCATCTGCAAGTCGAACCCGCGTTTCAAGGCGCGTCAGCGCTAAGCCTCACAGCCTCCTGGCTGCGGCGGGCCCTACGCGGGGCCGACCCGATGCAAGAAACCGCCTTCGGGCGGTTTTTTGTTTATGCGGCTTTTTCCTGCCGTTTTTGCTGTAATCGCCTTTCTTGACCACTGGGGAGTAGATCGAGATGAAGCGTTACCTGTCCGCCCTGGCCGTGATGGCCACCCTGGCCGCCGCCACACCGGCACTGGCCGATACCCTGCTTGTCGACCGTGCCCGCGAGAAGCCGGCCGGCGCCCTGCCCGTGCGCGGCCAGAGCATGCAGCAGGTGCAGGCGCAGTTCGGCGCGCCCAGCGAGCAGCTGCAGCCGCGCGGCGGGCAGAAGCGGCAATGGCCGACCATCAACCGCTGGGTGTACCCGCAGTTCACCGTCTACTTCGAGAAGCAGAAGGTGATCGACGTGGTGGCCAACCAGGCGGACCCGAACGAAATCGGCCCGAAACCGCCGATCCGTTGATCCCCTTACCCGCCGTGGGCGGGCCTGTGTAGCGAGACCATGAACCAGACCCTTCGTTTTCCTGCCGAGTGGGAAGCCCAGAGCGGCGTCCTCATTGCCTGGCCCACCGCCGACACCGACTGGGCCGACCGCCTGGGCCAGGTGGAAGAGACCTACATCGCCCTGGTCGCGGCCATCACCCGCTTCCAGCCGGTGCTGATCTGCGTGGCCGACGACGATGTGGAGACCTATGCCGAAATGCGGCTGCGTTCCAACCGCATCGACATGGACAAGGTCCACTTCACCACGGCCGCCTACGACGATACCTGGCTGCGCGACTCCGGCCCGATCACCCTGCGCCGCGCCGACGGCGGTTTCCAGCTGCTGGACTTCCGCTTCACCGGCTGGGGCGGCAAGTTCGACGCCACCCTGGATGACCAGCTGGTGGGCGTACTCGACCAGGCCGGCGTGTTCAACGATGCGCCGGTGCGCAGCATTCCGTTCGCGCTGGAAGGCGGCGGCATCGAGACCGACGGCGAAGGCACCTTGCTGACCACCTGGAAGTGCCTGCACGAACGCCACCCGGACCGTGACCGCGCCAGCCTGAGCGCCGACCTCGCCGACTGGCTGCAGCAGGACCGCGTGCTGTGGCTGGACCACGGCTACCTGGAAGGCGACGACACCGACGCGCACATCGACACCCTCGCCCGCTTCGCCTCGACCGACAGCATCGTCTACCAGGCCTGCGACGACGAGAGCGACTCGCACTACGCCGAACTGCAGGCGATGGGCAACGAGCTGGCTGCACTGCGCACCAAGGATGGCCAGCCGTACCGCCTGTTCCCGCTGCCGTGGGCCCGGCCGGTGATCGACGAAGGCCGTCGCCTGGCCGCGTCGTACGCCAACTACCTGATCGTCAACGGCGCCGTACTGATGCCGGCCTATGGCGACCCGGCCGACGACCTGGCCCGCGACGTGCTGGCGCAGGCCCACCCGGGCCGCGAGATCGTGCAGGTGCCCTGCCGCTCGCTGATCTGGCAGAACGGCAGCCTGCACTGCATCACCATGCAGCTGCCGGAAGGGCTGTTGAAGGCCTGAGAAAAGGTCGTGCCGGCCGCTGGCCGGCAACCAGGCAATGCCTGATGGATTGACGGGGATGCCGGCCAGCGGCCGGCACGACCATCACCCATTCAGCGCGCGACACGCCGCCGCCGTCCATCCGCGCTAACATGCAGGTTTTCCCCCGCAGGAACGCCCCGCATGAACTCGCGCAGCCCCCTTACCGTCGCCCTGATCCAGGAGCGCAACCACGGTGACGCCGCCGCCAACCTGGCGGTGATCGAAGCACGCGTGGCCGAGGCGGCTGCGCAGGGTGCCAAGCTGGTGCTGCTGCAGGAACTGCACAACGGCCCGTACTTCTGCCAGCACGAGTCGGTGGATGAGTTCGACCTGGCCGAGCCGATTCCGGGCCCGAGCACCGAGCGCCTGGGCGCGCTGGCGAAGAAGCATGGCGTGGTGCTGGTCGGCTCGCTGTTCGAGCGCCGCGCTGCCGGCCTGTACCACAACACCGCCGTGGTGTTCGAGAAGGACGGTACGCTGCTCGGCAAGTACCGCAAGATGCATATCCCGGACGACCCTGGCTTCTACGAGAAGTTCTACTTCACCCCGGGCGACATCGGTTTCACGCCGATCGACACCTCGGTGGGCCGCCTGGGCGTGCTGGTGTGCTGGGACCAGTGGTACCCGGAAGCAGCGCGGCTGATGGCGCTGGCCGGCGCAGAACTGCTGCTGTACCCGACCGCGATCGGCTGGGACCCGGACGATGTGCAGGACGAGAAGACCCGCCAGCGCGACGCCTGGGTACTGAGCCACCGCGGCCATGCCGTGGCCAATGGCCTGCCGGTGCTGAGCTGCAACCGCGTCGGCCATGAGGCTTCGCCGCTGGGTGCTTCGGGCATCCAGTTCTGGGGCAACAGCCACGTGCTGGGCCCGCAGGGCGAATTCCTGGCCGAGGCCGGTACCGAGGCCACCGTACTGCTGTGCGACGTCGACCTGCAGCGCAGCGAGCACGTGCGCCGCATCTGGCCGTTCCTGCGTGATCGCCGCATCGATGCCTACGGCGACCTGCTCAAGCGCTACATCGACTGAGCCGGAGCCCGCGCATGGCCGTCCTCATCCGTGATGCCGGCCCTGCCGACATCAATGCGATCACCGCGATCTACGCGGTGGAAGTGACCGACTTCGTCAACACCTACGAGTACGAGATCCCCGACGCGACCGAGATGCTGCGCCGCATGCGCGACATCGTCGATCGCGGCTTCCCCTACCTGGTCGCCGAGATCGATGGCCAGGTGGCCGGCTATGCCTACGCCAACACCTACCGCACCCGCGTGGCCTACCAGTGGACCGTGGAGAACTCGGTCTACGTCGATGCTGCGTTCCAGGGCAAGGGCGTCGGCACCGGCCTGCTGCAGGCGCTGATCGATGCCTGCGTGGCGCGTGGCTACCGGCAGATGGTGGCGGTGATCGGCGAACCGACCAACACCGCTTCAATCAAGCTGCACGAACGCTTCGGCTTCGAGCTTGTAGGCGTGTTCCGTGGCCTCGGCCGCAAGCATGGCCGCTGGCTGGATACCGTGCAGATGCAGCGCGCGCTCGGCGACGGCGCCGACACCGCACCCTCCAATGAATGAACCCATGACCGAAACCCTTCCCGAGACCGGTGACGACCTGTTCGCCGGCCAGCCGGTGCGCGTTGTCGAACGCGACGGCGTGCGTTACACCCTGCTGGGCACCGCCCACGTTTCACGCGCCAGCGTCGAGGCCGTGGAAAAAGCCATCGACAGCGGCCGCTTCGATGCAGTGGCTGTCGAGCTGGACCCGCAGCGCCTGCAGGCGCTGAGCGACCCGGACACGCTGGCCAAGCTTGATCTGGTCGAAGTGATCCGCAAGGGCCGCGTGGCTCTGTTTGCGGCCAACCTGGCGCTGTCCGCCTACCAGCGCCGCCTGGCCGAACAGCTCGACATCGAACCCGGTGCCGAGCTGAAGCGTGCGGTGGAGCTGGCCCGCGAGCGCAACCTGCCGGTGCACCTGATCGACCGCGAGGTCGGCCTGACCTTCCGTCGTGCGTCGCAACGGCTGGGCTTCTTCGGCAAGCTGAAGCTGGTTGCCGGGCTGGGCGCCGGCCTGTTCTCGTCGGAAGAAGTGGGCGAGAACGAGATCGAGAAGCTCAAGCAGGGCGACATGCTGGAGTCGAGCTTTGGTGAGTTCGCCAGCGAGAGCCCGGCGCTGTACGAAACCATCATCGGCGAGCGCGACCGCTACATGGCCACGCGCCTGCGCGAGGAACACACCCCGCAGCAGCGTGAAGTGCTGGCGGTGGTCGGTGCCGGCCATCTTGCGGGTCTCGCGCGCTACCTGGAAACCGACACCGAGGCCCCGGCACCGCTGCGCGCCGAGCTGGAGGCGGTGCCGAAGAAGCGCAACATTCCGTGGTTCACGCTCGGCATCCTGGCCATCGTGGCCACCGGCATCGGCGTGGGCTTCTACCGCGGCGGCCTGGGCGTGGGCACCGAACTGCTGGCGACCTGGGCGATGTACACCGGCGGCCTGGCGGGCCTGGGCTGCCTGCTGGCCGGCGGCCATCCGCTGAGTATCCTCACCGCGATCGCGGTGGCCCCGTTCAAGCCGTTCCGCCTGAGCATCCCGACCGGCGCCTTCTCGGCGCTGGTGGAAGCACGGCTGCGCAAGCCGGCCTACGAGGACTTCCTGAAGCTGCGCGACGATGCGCAGAGCCTGAAGGGCTGGTACCGCAACCGCGTCACCCGCGTGGTGCTGACCTTCATGCTGACCAACATCGGCAGCATGCTCGGCCTGTGGCTGACCACGTTCAAGGTGTGGGGCAAGGTGGCGGGATAACCCCCCAACACTCGTGGCTATACTCGGCGTTTAAGGAAGGAACACTCCAATGGATGCATACGATGCGCTGATGCGCGATGGTTTCGTGGTGGTGCGCCAGGCGATTGCACCCGCACTGGTCCAGGACATCAACGAGCGCATCGCGCGCTTCAAGCAGCGCAATCCAAAGGCGGTGTCGCGAAACCTGGACGGTCACAAGCGCATGTATCGGGTCGTCAACCTGCACCTGGCAGTGGATGCGATGACGCGCCTGCTCACTGACAACCCGGCCATCGACGTCTGCGATCGCTTCCTCGGCGAACCGACCACGCTCTACACCAGCCTCTACTACGAGCGCGGATCGGAGCAGTCATTGCATCGCGATACGCCAGTGTTCTGCACGTCCCCGGGCGAGCGCTACATGGGGGTATGGACCGCGCTGGATGCGGTTGACGAAAGCAATGGCCCCCTGCGCGTGGTTCCGGGCAGCCACCTGTTGCCGCCCATCGATGTGCAGGCACTGCGACGCGAAGTCTTCGGCGACGGCCCGATCAGCGCCATGTCGCCGGAGGGCTGGGCCGCCTATCAGGATGCGGTGGCGCGCCAGTGCGAAGACGCTGGCCTGAAGCCGCAGTCGGTGCACGTGCAGCCAGGCGATGTGATCGTCTGGCACCCGCAGCTGTTCCATGGCGGCGCGCCGCATCCCTCTGCCGGAACCCGCCGCAGCGTGGTCATGCACGTGACCCCGAAGTCGATGCCCGTGGGTCACATGGATGTTTTCTACGGGCAAACCCCTCCGCTGGCCAAAGCGCCCTGGCGCTATTACCGGCGTGGGCAGCGTGAGATCGCGCGATTCGGGCAGGTGGATTTCGGTCACGAGTACACGCGCCGGACCTGGTTCCTGCGCAAAGCCTGACTCAAGCCAAAAAAATGGGGGAGGCCGCCCCACTACGACCGGCCTCCCCCACACCACAACGCGTTGTCGCGCACTACAGCCGGGCAGCGCCCGGCTCTACCCTCTCCAGGCCACGCGCACGGCGGATCAGCCGCGTCACGGCAGTGCGCAGGTCATCGAGCACCGCGTAGATCGTCGGCAGGAACAGCAGGCTGACCACCGTCGAGAACGCCAGGCCGCCGGCAATCGCGCGCGCCATCGGCGAATACTCCGGGCCGTTGCCAAACATCTGCGTATCGGTCAGCGAGATCGGGATCATCGCCAGGATCGCCGTGCCCATCGTCATCATGATCGGGCGCAGGCGTTCGCGTGAGCCTTCCACCAGCGCCTGGGTGCGGCCCATGCCGCTGCGCCGCAGGTTGTTGATGTGCTCGATCATCACGATGCCGTTGTTCACTACCACACCCATCAGCACCAGGATGCCGATGAAGGACATGATCCCGAACGAGGTGCCGGTGATCCAGAACAGCCAGAACACGCCGAAGATCGAGAACAGCACGCCACTCATGATCGCCGCCGGGAACAGCAGCGACTCGAACACCGCCGCCATCACCACGTAGATCATCACCAGTGCGATCAGCAGGTTGAACACCATCTGCTGCATGGCTTCGTCGTCGTTGCCGTAGTCGCCGCCGTCGAAGGTGAAGCCATAGCCGGCCGGGAAGTTCATCGGCTTGAGCACGGCTTCGATCGCCTTGCGCCCGTCCGGCGCGGTGACCTTCTCGGCCAGGTTGGCCTTGATGGTCAACGTCGTCTGACGGTTGGTACGGCCGATCTGGGTGGCCGATGAACCAACGTCCACGGTGACCAGGCTCAGCAGCGGCACACTGCGGCCATCGCCGGTGCGCACGCTGAAACCGGCCAGGTCTTCCGGGCTGCTCTGCTCAGCGCCGGCAAAGCGCACCCACACCGGCACTTCATTGTCACCGCGGCGGAACTCGCGCATTGGGGCACCGCGCAGCGCCAGGCCGACGAAGCTGGCCACCTGTTCGGCGTTGAAGCCGAACGCTGCGGCACGCTCACGGTCGACGCGCACCTTCAGCTCGCCGCCCTTCTCGCCGTTGTCGATGCGCACGTCACGCAGCTCGGCACGCTGCGCCAGCAACGGCACCACTTCCTGGCCGATCTCCTGCAGCATCGAACTGGAGTCGCCCACCAGCTGCACCTGCACGCCCTGGTTGCCGCCACCACCGCCATCGCCCCCCTGGTTGCCGACGAAATAGTCGGTGCGGGCGGACTTCGGCAGGCCCTTGCGCAGCTCTTCCTGCAGCGCCTTGATGTCCTTGGCGTACTTCTCGTCCAGGGTGACCACCGTGGAGCTGCCCTCCTGCTCGCTGTACCAGGAGTACACCTGTTTCACGTGCAGGCGCTCGCGGTTCTGGTCGATCCAGTTCTCCACCCGCGCCACTTCCTCGGACATCTGCCGGTAGGTATAGGCGCCCTTCCACATGTAGCCGATGAAGATGTCCTTGCCGCCCTCGCCCCCGAACATGTCGACCTTGGTCAGCTTCATCGGCACCAGGCTGACCAGTACCACCAGCAGGATGCCGAGCAGGCTCCAGCCGCGGTGGTGCAGCGACCAGTCCAGCAGCTGCGCGTAGCGGCGCTGCAGCCGCGCGATCAGGCCGGTCTGCGAGTGCACCAGCTTGGGCGTGGCCATGCGCGCGGACAGCATCGGGATCAGGCTGACCGCGACCAGCCACGAGGCCAGCAGCGAGACCGAGATGGTGATCGCGATCTGTGCCATGAAGATGCTGATGTTGTTGGTCTCGCCGAACAGGTTCGGCACGAACACGATGCAGTGGCACAGCGTGCCGGCGCTGAGCGCGATGGCCACGTTGCGGGTGCCGATGATCGAGGCCAGCCGCGGCTGCCCCGGCATGCGCTCGCGCTCCTGGTAGATGCTCTCGACCACCACCACCGCATTGTCGACCAGCATGCCGACGGCCAGCAGCAGGCCCATCATGGTCAGGATGTTGAGTGTCACCCCGACGAAGTACATGAAGCCCAGGGTGATGGTGAAGCAGATCGGAATGGCCAGGGTCACCATCAGCGTCGACGGCCAGTGGCGCAGGAAGAAGAACAGCACGGTGACCGACAGGATCAGGCCGACCGCACCGGCTTCGGCCAGTTCCAGCAGCGAGGAGGTTACCGCCTTGCCCTGGTTGTCGATCACCTTGATCTGCACGTCACGCATCGACGGCTGCGCGCGGATCGCCTCGACCTCGGCCAACGCCGCACGCGAGACGTCCACCAGGTTGGCGCTGCGCTCCTTGAAGATGTCCAGGCCGACGGCCGGGTTGCCGTCCAGGCGGCGCCCGTAGTTCATCCGCGCCGGCTTCAGGCGGACGTCGGCGATATCACCCAGGCGCAGGCCCTTGGCGTTGATCACCAGGTCGCGCATTTCCTGCAGGTCGGTGATCTCGCCCACCGGCTGCACGCGCACGCGCTGGCCGTTGTCGTCGATCTGCCCGGCCGAGATCGAGAAGTTCAGCGTGCGCAGGCGCTCGCTCAGCTCGTTGATGCTCAACCCATGCGCGTTGAGCCGGTTCGGGTCGATGGCGATCTCCACCTCGTTCGGCGGCGCACCGGTGATATCGACGCGGGCCACGCCCGGGATGCGCTCGATGCGCCGCTTGAACTCACGGTCGAGCATGTCATAGGCAGTGGTGAGATCGGTGGTGCTGGCCAGCCGCACCTTCAGCACGGGCTGGTCGCTGCTGGACCACTTGAACACGTTGTAGCGCTGCAGGTCGTCGGGCAGGTCACTGCGGATCGCGTCGATACGCTCGCGCGCGTCGGACGCGGCAATGGCGATGTCGCGGTCCCAGTCGCTGAACTCGATGTAGATCAGTGCCGCCTCGGACGTCGCCGACGAACGCATCCGCTTGATGCCGGTCATCGTCGCCAGTGACTCCTCGACCGGACGGATGATGGTCCGTTCCACTTCCTCCGGGGTCGAGCCGGTATACGGAATCTGCACGAACAGGAAGGGCGCGGAGATGTCCGGCAGCGCCTCCAGCGGCAGCCGGAACGAAGCGATCAGGCCGATCACCACCAGCGACACGAAGCACATGATGGTGGTGACCGGGCGGCGGATGGAGAACTCGGCAACACTCATGCCGGCTCCTCCACGCCTGCCGCGCCGCCCTCAGCGCCGTGCAGCCCTGCGCCGGCATGCTTGCGGCCGCGCTCGCGGTAGTAGGCATCGCCACGACGATCCATCAGGTCGTACACCACCGGGATCACCAGCAGGGTCAACAGGGTCGACACCAGCAGGCCGCCGATCACGGTGATCGCCATCGGCGCGCGCACCTCAGCACCCTCGCCCATCGCCACCGCCAGCGGCAGGAAGCCGAACAGCGTGCACAGCGTGGTCATGATGATCGGCCGCAGGCGCGAGCGCGCACCTTCCACCAGCGCCTCTTGCTTGGCCACACCGGCCTCGCGCAGCTGGTTGACCTTGTCGATCAGGATGATCGCGTTCTTGGTGACCAGGCCGACCAGCAGGATCAGGCCGATGAACACCACCACCGAGATGGGCTTTCCGGTCAGCATCAGCGCCAGGATCGCACCGACCAGCGCCAGCGGGATGGTGAACAGGATCACGAACGGATGCAGCAGCGACTCGAACTGCGAGGCCATCACCAGGTAGACCAGGAAGATCGCCAGGCCGAAGGCGAAGATCAGCGACTTCGCCGCCTGCGCCAGCTCCTCGCCCTGGCCACCGATGTGCAGGCCCACGCCCGCGCCCAGCGGCTGCTCGGACACCATCTGCTGCACTTCGCGCATGGCCGCGCCGAGGTCGATGTCGCGCAGGTTGGCCGACACCACCGCAACCCGCGTCTGGTCGGCACGATGGATCTCGCTGGGGCCGGTGGTGGCGACCACGTCGGCCACCGCGTCCAGGGTCACCGGGCGGGTGCTGCCCGGGTTGACGATCAGCCGGCGGATGCTCTCCACGCTGGCGCGGTCACCTTCCTGCGCACGCACCAGCACGTCGATCTTGCGGTCACGGAAGCTGTAGCGGGTGGCGACGTCGCCACGCACCTTCTTCACCACCACGTCGGCGATCTGGCGGGTGGTCAGGCCCAGCGCACCGGCGCGCTCCTGGTCGAAGCGGATCTGGATTTCCGGGAAGCCCTCCTCCACCGTCGACTTCACGTCGGCGTAGTGGGCGTTGCCGCGCAGCATCGCCGCCAGGCGCTGGCCGGCCACTTCCAGGGTCGCCATGTCCTGCCCGCGCAACTCGATTTCCAGCGGCGTGGAGAAGCTGAACAACGCCGGCCGCGCGAAGTCGACCTGCGCGCCCGGATGCTGGCTCATGGTGCCGCGCAGGCGCTCGGTGATTGCCGCCTCGGTCTGGGCATTGCCACCACCGGCCATCACCACGGTCAGCTTGCCGATGTTCTCGCCGCTCTCGGTGGGGCTGGCGTCCAGGCGGGTGCCGCTGCCGCTGACACCGTACAGCGAAGCCACGCCCTCCCCCTTGCCATGCGCCAGTTGCAGCTCACGCACCAGCGCGTCGGTCTGCTTCAGCGGCGTGCCGGCCGGCAGCTTCACGGTCATCTCGAACCGGTCCTGCGCCAGCTGCGGGATCAGGTCGGCGCCGAGCATCGGGACCAGCGCCATGGTCGCCACGAAGATGATCGTGGCCACGCCCAGCACCTTGCCCGGATGTGCCAATGCGCTCGGCAACAGGCGCAGATAGCCGCGCTCGGCACCGGCGTAGGGCTTCATCGCCAGATCACTGGCCTTGCGCATCACCGGCCCGACCACCGCCACCACGCCACGCCACAGGCGCACCACCAGCCAGGCCAGCGCATAGAAGCCCCAGCGCACGCTGGCGACCACGCCACGGCGACCCAGCGCGACCGGCTTCTGCCAGCGTTTCTGCGGCTGCCACGCTGCGTTCGGTGCCTCTTCCGGGAACGCCAGCGGCGGCCGTCCCTTCAGCGAGCTCAGCATCGGGATCAGGGTCATCGACACCAGCAGCGAGATCGCGATGGCGATCGCCACGGTCAGCGCCTGGTCGCGGAACAGCTGCCCGGCGATGCCATCGACGAACACCAGCGGCAGGAACACCGCGATGGTGGTCAGGGTCGAGGCGACCACCGCCATGCTCACTTCACGGGTGCCGGCGATCGCCGCCTGCAGGATGCCCAGGCCACGCTCACGGGCCTTGGCGATGCTCTCCAGCACCACGATCGAATCATCCACCACCAGGCCGGTGGCCAATGCCAGGCCGCCCAGCGACATCACGTTCAGGCTCAGCCCGAGCTGGCCCATGAAGAAGAACGTGGCGATGATCGAGACCGGCAACGACAGGCTGATCACGAACGTGCTCCAGCCATCGCGCAGGAACAGGAAGATGATCAGGATCGCCAGCAGGCCACCGATCACGGCATCCTTCTTGACGTCGGCGATGGCGTGCTCGATGAAGCGCGACTGGTCCTCGATGGTGGTCAGCTCGACGTCCGACGGGAACGTGCCCTTGATCTGCTCCAGCCGCTTGCGCAGCGCTTCGGCGGTGGACACGGTGTTGGCGTCACCTTCCTTGTAGATGGCCAGCTCGACCGCCTCCTTGCCGCCCAGGCGGATGATCGCTTCGCGCTCCTTGTAGCCCTGGCGCACGGTGGCGACGTCCTTCAGGCGCACCGGCACGCCGTTGGCGACGACGCTGGAGCCCGCACCTGACGATGCGCTCTGCGCCGCCGACGCCGCGGCGATGGCCGCTGCCGAACCGGTCGACGCGGCGATGTTGAACATCTGCTGCAATGCCGAGTCGGCCGCGCTGCCGTTCGAGCCCTGGGTGGTCACCAGCAGGTTGCGGATCTCCTCCAGGTCGGCGAACTGGTTGACGGTACGCACCAGGAAGCGCTGCGATCCTTCCTCCAGGCGGCCGCCGGAGATGTTGATGTTCTCGTCTTTCAGGCGCTTGATGACGGTGTCGATCGGCAGGTTCAGCTGCGCCAGCTTCTGCTGGTCGATGTCGACCTGGATCTCGTCCTCCAGTCCACCGCCGACCTTCACTGCCGCCACGCCGGTGACCGGCTCGAGCTTCTTCTTCAGGTCTTCATCGGCATAGCGGCGCAGGCCGGTCAGCTCGCGGACCGCGTCGGCATCGCTGGCCGGCGCGACCTTGTTGGACAGCACCAGGCGCATGATCGGCTCGGTGGACGGATTGAAGCGCAGCAGCACCGGGGCCTTGGCCTCCAGTGGCAGGTTCAGCGCTTCCATCTTGTCGCGCACCTCCAGGCTGGCCTGGTCCATGTTGGTGCCCCAGGCGAATTCCAGCACCACGTCGCTCTGGCCGGTGCGCGAGACCGACTTCAGCTTGCGCAGGTTCTTGACCACGCCGACCGCTTCCTCGACCGGCTGAGTGATCAGGGTTTCGATTTCAGTCGGCGCCGCACCGGTGTATTCGGTGCGCACGGTCAGCGTCGGGTAGCTCAGGTCCGGCAGCAGGTTGACCTTGAGGTTGCCCAGCGCGATCAGGCCGAACAGCAGCAGGGTGACCGTGCACATGGCGATGGTCACGCGGCGGCGGGTGGCAAATTCCACCAGGCCGCCGCGCATGCCGGCGGCGGCGCCGTCGCTCGCCGGCGAGGCACCGTGGTCGTGGCCCGGGGCAGTCATTGCGTGCTCCCGGCCTTGGCTGCCGGCTTGGCGGCCGTTGCGACCGTCTTCGCCTTCGGGTCGGCAATCACCTGCACCGCGGTGCCGTCGCGCAGGGCGACCTTGCCGGCGGTGACCACCTGATCACCGGCCGCCAGGCCATCACGGATCTCCACCCACGGGCCCTCGGCGTAACCCAGTTTGACCGGAACGCGTGCGACCTTGCCTTCGCGCACGCGGAACACCGCCGGCTCACCGTCGTCGAGCAACGCCAGGCGCGGCACCACCAGCGCATCGGCACGCTGGTCGTAATCGATGCGGATGCGCCCGAACATGCCGGGCTGCAGCGCGTGTGCTGCGCCGTCGAAGGCGCTGACCACGCGAAACGTGCCACTGCCCGAGTCCACCACCGGCGCAATGCGGTCAACGGTGCCGGTGAAGCTCTGCCCCGGCAGCGCGTCGGCCGCCAGGGTCACCGGCTGGCCGGCGCGCAGGGTGGCCAGCTCGCGTTCGGGCACGTTGAGCGTCGCCTCCAGTCGCGAGTTGTCGACGATGCGGAAGATCGGCGTATTGATCTGCACGAAGTTGCCGGTCTTGATCGAGCGCGAGGCGATCACGCCGGAAATCGGTGCGACCACGGTGGTATAGGACAGTTCCAGCGTCGCCAGGCGGTACTGCGCGCGGACGTTTTCCAGATCGAAACGCAGCTGGTCGACATCGGCGGCGCTGACCATCTGCTGGCCGACCAGCTTCTGTGCGCGCTGGTAGTTGTTTTCCAGCTTGCGCATCTGCGCTTCGCTCTGTGCCACCGCCAGGCGCGCGCGGTCCGGGTCCAGCCGCACCAGCGGCTGGCCGGCGGTGACCCGCTGACCTTCCTCGACCAGCACCGCCAGCGCCACGCCGGAGGTCTTGGCGACCACCTGCGATTCGGCGCGTGGCTCCAGTGCGGCGGTACCGGTGTAGCTGGCCGCGACCGCGCGATGGCTGGCCACCGCCACCTCGACCGGGACCGCATCGACCTTCTTTTCCTCCTTGGTCTCGGCGGCCTTGGCTTCGGAATTGGGCCCTGCGGCGCAACCGCCCAGCAGCAGGGAGGTGGAGATCAGCAGTGCGGCAGCGCAGATTCCGCTGCGACGGCCGGACAGGAAGGTTGGGTGCGACATCGTCAGGTCCCTGGAGGATGCGTGGACAGGTGTGGTAGCAAAGTAATGCACCACTTCACGGCAACACCATATCCCAAAGGTCATGGTGCCTTCACGCCGCCGGTCGGCCCGACCCCGTTTCAGCTAGATGAAACCTGAGGCTATACTCGGGTCGTTCCGTACCCCACGCCGGAACGACCAGACCCGAATCCCCGGAAACGACACCATGCGCCCGCAGCCGCTCGCCGCTTGTCTCGCTCTGGCCGTCCTCCTGCCCCTTGGGGCCGCCGCACAGCCCGCTCCTGCTCCTGCTCCTGCTCCTGCTCCTGCTCCTGCTCCTGCTCCCGCTCCTGCTCCCTCCACGCCTGCCCCGGCCCCGGCTCCCGCTGCGGCGCCTGCGCCTGCCGCGCCCACCGGCAACTTCGACAATGGGCGCGTCCTGGCCTACACGTGCCAGGGCTGCCATGGCATTACCGGCTACAAGAACGCCTATCCCAGTTACCGGGTGCCGAAGATCGGCGGCCAGACCCAGCAGTACCTGGCCCAGGCCCTGACCGAGTACCGCCAGGGCAAGCGCCGGCATCCGACGATGCAGGCGCAGTCGATGAGTTTCAGCGAACAGGAGATCGCCGATCTCTCTGTTTACCTGTCCACCGTCAAGTAAGGCCCGCCCATGTCGAAAGCCGCGCATCCGATGCGTCACGCCATCGCCCTGTCCGTTGCCCTGCTGCTGGCGGCCTGTTCACAGTCGCAGGTGGAAAACAGCGAGACCTCCGCCGCCGACCCGGGTCATGCCAGCGGCGAGCACGGTTCTTCGTCCTCGGCCGGCCTGCCGACCGGCCGCGAGGCCGCCGGCGAAGCCCGCGCCAAGGTGAAGGGCAAGGCCACCAACCAGAGCTGCATCGACTGCCATGGCGCCGACGGCAACGCACCGATCGACCCGACCTACCCCAAGCTGGGTGGGCAGTACGGTGACTACCTGGCACACGCGCTGCAGGCCTACCGCGCCGGTGATCGCCAGCATGCGCTGATGACGCCGCAGGCGAAGGACCTGAGTGATCAGGACATCGCCGATCTGGCGGCGTACTTCGGCAGCCGGCCGAGCCAGCTGCGGGATCTGCACGGGGTCAAATGACGGCCGGCCCCCCAGTGGGGGCGGACCTTGGTCCGCACGGACCGTTGATTGGTGGGTGCGGACCGTTGCTCCGCACAGATCCGGATATCCACGCATGGCGTGGATCTACTGATTCTCCATCCGATCAATCGGCGCAGCCGCTGGCGCCGGTCAACGCTCAGCCGTCCAGCTCTTCCCAGCGCGCGTAGGCGGCATCCAGCTCGGCCTGCACCTTGGCCAGCTGCTGGGTGTGCGCCGTCACTTCGGCGCTGCTGCGGGTATAGAACGCCGGATCGTTCATCGCCGAGGTCAGCCCTTCGACGTCGCTTTCCAGCTTCTCGATGGTCTTCGGCAACTGTTCCAGTTCGCGCGCTTCCTTGTAGGCCAGCTTGCGCTTGGGCGCGGCGGGAGTCGCAGCCGCCGCCGCAGCCGGTGCAGCGGCCGCCGGCTTGGCGGCCGTAGCCGCCGCGGGCGCCGCCACGCTGGCCGCATAACGCTGCCAGTCGCTGTAGCCACCGACGTACTCGCCGATCACGCCATCGCCTTCCATCACCAGCGTGGAGGTCACCACGTTGTCGATGAAGTCACGGTCGTGGCTGACCAGCAGCAGCGTACCGGTGTACTCGCCCAGCAGCTCTTCCAGCAGCTCCAGGGTTTCCACGTCCAGGTCGTTGGTCGGTTCGTCCATCACCAGCAGGTTGGACGGCTGCGCGAACAGCTTGGCCAGCAGCAGGCGGTTGCGCTCGCCACCGGACAGGCGGGTGATCGGCGCACGCGCGCGCTCGGGGGTGAACATGAAGTCCTGCAGGTAGGCATGCACATGCTTGCGCTTGCCGTTGAACTCGAGGAAATCGCGGCCTTCGGCCACGTTCTCGATCGCGCTCCAGTCTTCGCGCAGCACCGCGCGGTACTGGTCGAAATAGGCGATCTGCAGGTTGGTGCCGGCGTTGACTTCGCCCTTGGCCGGCTGCAGTTCGCCCAGCAGCAGCTTCAGCAGCGTGGTCTTGCCGCTGCCATTGGGGCCGATCAGGCCGATGCGGTCGCCGCGCATGATGGTGGTGGTGAAGTCGCGGACCATGGTGCGCTCGCCGAAGGCGAACGAAATGTCCTTGACGTCGATGACCTTCTTGCCGGAGCTGATGCCCTGCGCGGCTTCCATCTTGACGTTGCCGCTGAGATCGCGGCGCTGCGAACGCTCCACGCGCATCGCCTTCAGGCGGCGCACGCGGCCCTCGTCGCGGGTGCGGCGCGCCTTGATGCCCTGCCGGATCCAGACTTCTTCCTGCGCCAGCAGCTTGTCGAAGCGCGCGTTTTCCTGCGCCTGCGCATTGAGCCGTTCCTCGCGGCGGCGCTCGTAGTTGGCCCAGTCGCCGGGCCAGCTGGTGACCTGCCCGCGATCGATCTCGACGATGCGGGTGGCCAGTGCACGCAGGAAGCGGCGGTCGTGGGTGACGAACACCACGCTGCCACTCCAGCCCTTCAGGAACGCTTCGAGCCAGTCGATGGCTTCGATGTCCAGGTGGTTGGTCGGTTCGTCCAGCAGCAGCACGTCCGGGCTGGAGACCAGCGCGCGGGCCAGCAGCACGCGGCGCTTCATGCCGCCGGACAGGCGGCCGAACTCGGCCTCGCCGTCCAGGTCGAGCTTGGTCAGCGTTTCGCTGACGCGCTGGTCCAGGCCCCAGCCGTTGGCGGCGTCGATCTTGGCCTGCACGTTGCCCAGGGCTTCGCCATCGAACACCTCGGCATGGCTGAGGTGGTGGAACTCGGCCAGCCACTGGCCCAGTTCGCCCAGGCCATCGGCAACGACGTCGAACACCGAGCCGGCCGCGCCGTGTGGCACTTCCTGCTCGAGGCGAGTGACGCGCACGCCCTGCTGCACGCGCACTTCGCCGTCATCGGGCTTGTGGTCGCCTGAGAGCAGCTTGAGCAGGGTGGATTTGCCGGCGCCGTTGCGGCCGATCAGGGCGATGCGTTCGCCCGGCTCGATCGACAGTTCGGCCTTTTCCAGCAACAACGGGCCGCCGACGCTGAAGTCGACGTTCTGCAGAGTAATCAGAGGCATCCGGACATTGTACGGGTTGGGGCCCCGGCCGGGTTGCACCCATCACCCGCGGTAGTGCCGGCCGCTGGCCGGCAACCTCAGCGGCAACGTCAAACGCTGGTTTCCTGTGGGACGGCGGGGTCGGATCCCGTTGCTGCGCAACGGGCTCTGACCCCGTCATGGAATGCGCGCAGTGTAAGACCGATCCCGGCTATCCCACCTCCCCCAGCAACGCCTGCAACCCCGGCAGCCAGTGCTTGCCCGGGTGGCGTACCAGCCAGAGCGTGCGCTGCAGGGGCGGCAGCGGAGTCTCGAGTACGCGCAAGCGGCCGAGGGCCAGCGGCTCTTCCAGCGCATGGCGCGAGAGACAGGCCAGGCCGAGGCCGGCGATGGCGGCCTGCTTGATCGCTTCGGTGTTGCCCAGCTGCAGGGTCTGCGCGAAGCCGCGCAGGTGCGGCAGCAACGCCTGTTCGACCGCTTCGCGGGTGCCGGAGCCCGGTTCGCGCAGCAGCCAGCGTGCGCGCCGCAGTTCATCCAGCGACCAGCGTGCGCGGGCATCGGCGGCGGCCACGATCACCAGCGGGTCCTGCTGCCAGGCGGTCACCTGCAGGCCACGCTCGTGGCAGGGGCCTTCGATCAGGCCCGCGTCCACATCCAGGCGCTGCACGGCGGCGACCACCCCGGCACTGTTGTCGATGCGCAGGTCGACCTCTGCCTGCGGGGCGTGCCGCAGCAGCTCGGCGATGCGCGGCGGCAGCAGGTAATTGCCGATGGTGGTGCTGGCGGCCAGTACCAGCCGCAGCGGTGCCCCCTGCGACGGGTCGCCACCGGCGGCCAGCTGCCGCTCCAGATCGGCGGCATTGACCAGCAGGCTGCGCGCCGGCTCCAGCAGTGCGCGGCCATGGCCGTTCAGGGCCAGGCGACGACCGATGCGGTCAAACAGCGGAGTACCGAAATGCGCCTCCAGTTCCTGCAGGGCGGCACTGCTGGCCGATTGCGAGAGCGCGATGGCCTGGCCCGCAGCCGTGGTACTGCCGTGATCGGCGATGGCCACGAAGACTTGGAGCTGGCGCAACGTCAGGCGCATGGCCGTTACCTTCTGGACAGGTAGATTTCACTCATATTATTCGTTTTACAGGTCAACGGCTGGGGCGCACGCTTGCCCCATCACTCCAGCCCTGCACTGCCATGAACGCCCCCGCTCTCTCCTCCTGGTCCCTGCCCGCCCTGCGCCAACGCTGGCAGCCTCGCCTGCCCGGCCTGCTGCTGGTGGGCCTGGTCGCGGCGGCGTCGCTGTACCTGGCCGAGCTTCCCTGGCTCCAGGCGCATGGCCTGAGCGCGCTGACCGTGGCCATCGTCGCCGGCATCGTGGTCGGCAACACCGTCTACCCGCGGTTGGCACCGGGCAGTGCGGCCGGTGTCGGTTTCTCCAAGCACTGGCTGCTGCGCGCCGGCATCGTGCTGTATGGCCTGCGCCTGACCTTCCAGGACATCGGCCACGTCGGCGTGGCCGGCGTGCTGATGGACGTGCTGGTGGTCGCCAGCACCTTCGGGCTGGCCTGCTGGCTCGGGATGCGTGTGTTCAGGATGGAGCGCGAGGCCGCCATGCTGATCGGCGCCGGCAGCGCGATCTGCGGCGCGGCGGCGGTAATGGCCGCCGAGCCGGTGGTGCGCGGCCGCGCTGCGCAGGTCACCGTCGCGGTCTCTACGGTGGTGGTGTTCGGCACGCTGGCGATGTTCCTGTACCCGGCGTTGTATGCGCTGGTGCAGTCGCACGGCTGGCTGGCAATGGACGCACGGCAGTACGGCCTGTTCACCGGCGCGACGGTGCATGAAGTGGCACAGGTGGTGGCGGCCGGCCGCGCGGTCAACGAAGCAGCGGCCGACACCGCGGTGATCACCAAGATGGTGCGGGTGATGCTGCTGGCGCCGTTCCTGGTCGCGCTGTCGCTGTGGCTGGCGCGTGGCGGCAAGGCCAGCGCCGACGGCAGCAAAGCGCGCATCGTGGTGCCGTGGTTCGCGTTCGGTTTCGTGGCGGTGGCCGGTCTCAACTCGCTGCATCTGCTGCCGGCCGGCCTGCAGGCCGGGCTGGTGCAGCTGGATACCGTGCTGCTGGCGATGGCGATGGCCGCGCTGGGCCTGACCACCCACGTCTCGGCGCTGCGCCAGGCGGGCCTGAAGCCGCTGCTGCTGGCGCTGATCCTGTTCGCCTGGCTGCTGTTCGGTGGCCTGGCGATCCACCAGGGTGTGCTGGCGGTGCTGGGCTGAGCGGGCGCGTGCCGACCCGGGCCGGCATACCGCCGGAGATCCACGCCATGCGTGGATGCCGCCCCCCACCCCATCAGGCGGGACCGGCCACGCAGGCAGGTACAATGCGCCATGACTGACTTTTCGACCCTGCCGCTGAGCCCGGCCCTGCAGCCTGGCCTGGACGCCCTCGGCTACACCACTCTCACCCCCGTGCAGGCGCAGAGCCTGCCGGCCATCCTGGACGGCCGCGATGTAATCGCGCAGGCGCCGACCGGCAGCGGCAAGACCGCCGCCTTCGGCCTGGGCCTGCTGCAGGCCATCGACCCCAGCGTGATCCGCGTGCAGGCACTGGTCCTTTGCCCGACCCGCGAACTGGCCGACCAGGTCGGCAAGCAGATCCGCAAGCTGGCCACCGGCATTCCGAATCTGAAGCTGTTGCTGCTGGTCGGTGGCGTGCCGCTGGGTCCGCAGCTGGCTTCGCTGGAGGGCCACGACCCGCACGTGGTGGTCGGCACGCCCGGCCGGGTGCAGGAACTGGCGCGCAAGCGCGCGCTGAATCTGGGCGCGGTGCGCACGCTGGTGCTGGACGAGGCCGACCGCATGCTCGACATGGGCTTCGAGGAGCCCATCCGCGAGATCGCCGGCCGCACCCACAGGGATCGCCAGAGCCTGCTGTTCTCCGCCACCTTCCCCGACAGCATCCGCGCCATGGCCCGTGACCTGCTGCGCGAGGCGGTGGAAGTGACTGTGGAAGGCGCCGACCAGGCCCCCGCCATCCGCCATCTGTTCTGCGAGGTTGAGCCGGCGCACCGCCAGAAGGCGCTGGCCGGCCTGCTGCTGAAGTACGCGCCGGAATCGGCGGTGGTGTTCTGCAACACCCGCAAGGACGTGGACGAAGTGGCCAACTCGCTGCAGCAGTTCGGCTTCTCCGCACTGGCCCTGCACGGTGACATGGAACAGCGCGACCGCGAGGAGGTGCTGCTGCTGCTGGCCAACCGCAGCTGCAACGTGCTGGTGGCCAGCGACGTGGCCGCACGCGGCCTGGACGTGGAAGCGCTGGCCGCAGTGATCAACTACGAACTGCCGACCGACGTGGAGAGCTACCAGCACCGCGTGGGCCGTACCGGCCGTGCCGGTGCCAGCGGCCTGGCGATCAGCCTGGTGGCCGGACGCGAGAAGACCCGCGCCGAAGCGATTGAAGCGCAGATGGGGCAGCCGCTGGACTGGCAGAAGACGCCGCTGGCGACCTCGCGCCCGGCCGAACTGCCGCAGGCCGCGATGCGCACCCTGCGGATCGACGGCGGCAAGACCGACAAGCTGCGCCCGGGTGACATCCTCGGCGCGCTGACCGGCGACGCCGGCCTGTCAGCCAAGTTCATCGGCAAGATCGCGATCTTCCCGACCCGTTCCTATGTGGCGATCGCGCGCGAGCAGGCCAACAAGGCCGTGGCCCGGCTGGAGGCCGGCAAGATCAAGGGCCGTCGCTTCCGCGTGCGGATGATGTGATTGAGGCCGCGTTGCCAACCACGGTTGGCAACGACCGGCTCCCGGCCATTCGCCAGTGTGGATGCCAACCCGGGTTGGCACCCAGCCCCTAATCAGAACACCAGTTCGGTGTGCAGCGGCAGGCCAGCTTCCCAGCGCGCGCGGCCACCCAGGCCGTCCAGCTCGACCAGCACGCCGGCACCAACCACATCCACACCCAGGCGGCGCACCAGCGACAGTGCGGCGACCAGCGTACCGCCGGTGGCCAGCACATCGTCGATGATCGCCACGCGCGCGCCGGCCGGCAGCGCATCGGCATGCACCTCGATGCAGTCGCTGCGGTATTCGAGCGTGTATTCCTCGCGCAGCACCTGGCCGGGCAGCTTGCCCGGCTTGCGCACCGGCACGAAGCCCACCCCCAGTTCCAGCGCCATCGCGGCGCCGAGGATGAAACCGCGCGATTCGATGCCCACCACGGCATCCAGCTTCTGATCGCGCCAGCGATCGGCCATCGCAGTGATCGCGCCGCGGAAATCCTCGCCGTGGGCGAGCAGCGGCATGATGTCCTTGAACAGGATGCCGGGCTTGGGGAAGTCGGCGATGTCGCGCAGGCGGGAGGACCAGGCGGAGACGGCCATGGTGGCGTCGGTCATTGCAGCTACCAGCGTGTATGGCGGCATAGGGTAACCGGTTCGCTCGCGCGCTGCCCGTTCCCGGTACCTGCGCGCCAATGCGTTCCATCAATGGCCACGTGCCGTCACGCCAAAATCGCACACGCGTGCGATAATCGCCCTAACCGGTCATTCACCCAGCCTGCGCCATAAGCAGGCCGACGCCTGCCCGCCTTCATCGGCCCGCAGCCGCCCGGGATGCCGATGGTCCCCGCCACGCTCTGCGCGCGCGGGCCTTTCCCCGCCTGCGCGCGGGTTACTGCAATGAGGTTCATGCAACGTGGACGAGACGACGAAGGTTCCGGCCCTGTGCCGTGTGCTGGTGGTCCTGCTCGGCATCCTGGTGACGCTGTTCGGCCTGGCTCTGCTGGTCGGCGGGGTTCGCCTGGTACAGCTGGGGGGCAGTTGGTATTTCCTGCTGATGGGCGCGGTGTCGGCGGTGGCCGGCCTGCTGCTGGTGCTGCGCCGGCCGAGCGGTGCGCTGCTGTATGGCCTGGCCTTCCTGGCCACGCTGCCGTGGGCACTGGTCGATGCGGGCTGGAATTTCTGGCCGCTGGTATCGCGGCTGGTGATGCCGGCGGTGCTGGCCCTTCTGGTCGCGCTGGCGTGGCCGGTGCTGCGTCGCAGCCGCGGCCAGGTGGCCGGCCGCGGCGCCTATGGCGTTGCCGCCGTGCTGCTCGTCGGCCTGCTGGGCACAGCGCTGTCGGCGTTCCAACCCCGACCGCTGCAGACTGCGCAGGGTGCGACGCCGCCGGTGGTACCGGTGGCCAAGGGTGCCGAGCAGCGCGACTGGATGCACTGGGGCAACACCACGGCAGGTACCCGCTTTGCCGCGCTGGACCAGATCACCCCGGCCAATGTGAAGGAGCTGCAGATCGCCTGGACCGCGCGCACCGGTGACGTGCCGGAAAGCAACGGCTTCGGCGCCGAAGACCAGAACACGCCGCTGCAGATCGGCGACACCCTGTACCTGTGCACCCCGCACAACCAGGTGATCGCCATCGATGCCGACTCCGGCAAGCAGCGCTGGGCCTTCGACCCCAAGGCCACTGCACCGAACTGGCAGCGCTGCCGCGGCCTGGGCTATTTCGATGCGACCACCGCGCCAGCCGTTACCGCGACCCCGGCACCGCTGCCGGCCCCCGCCACGACCGGCACCGGCGCGGCGCTGTGCGAACAGCGCATCCTGATGACCTCCATCGATGCGCGCCTGTTCGCGCTGGATGCGAAGACCGGGGCGCTGTGCCCGGACTTCGGCAGCAACGGCGTGGTCGACCTGAAGACCGGCATGGGCGAGATCAAGCCGGGCTTCTACACATTGACCGCTGCGCCGCTGGTCGCCGGCGAGCTGATCGTGGTCGGCGGCCGGGTGGCTGACAACATTGAAGTGGGCGAGCCGTCCGGTGTGGTGCGTGCCTACAACGTGCGCAGCGGCGCGCTGGCCTGGGTCTGGGATCTGTCGCGGGAAACCCCGGACGTGCCGCTGGATCCGTCCATCCACTACACGCGCGCCACGCCCAACGTATGGACCTCGATGGCCTACGATCCGCAACTGGGCCTGGTCTACCTGCCCACCGGCAATACCACCCCGGACCAGTGGGCGGGCGAGCGCACGCCGCAGGATGACAAGTACAGCTCGGCCGTGGTCGCGCTGGACGTGGCCACCGGCAAGGAGCGCTGGGTCTATCAGACCGTCCACCACGACCTGTGGGACTACGATCTGCCCGCACAGCCGACCCTGGTCGACGTGCCCGACGGCAAGGGCGGCACGTTGCCGGCACTGCTGCAGGTCACCAAGGCGGGCCAGATCTTCATGCTCAACCGGCAGACGGGCGTACCGATCAGCGAAGTACGCGACATTCCGGCGCCGCAGGGCAACGCCGAAGGCGAGCGCTACGCCGCCACCCAGCCGCTGTCGGTTGGCCTGCCGCAGATCGGCGCCGAAACGCTGACCGAGTCGGACATGTGGGGGGCTACCCCGATCGACCAGATGCTGTGCCGCATCCAGTTCAAGCAGTTCCGCTACGACGGCATGTACACGCCGCCGGGCGAGGATCTGGCGCTGCAGTGGCCGGGCTCGCTGGGAGGCATGAACTGGGGCAGCGCTTCGGTCGACCCGACCACGGGCTACCTGTTCGTCAACGACATGCGCCTGGGCCTGTGGACCCGGCTGATCCCCCGCGCGCAGATGACCAGCGGTGCCGGCGGCGTGGAAATGGGCGCGGCCTCGCAGACCGGTACGCCGTACGGCTCGCTGCGCGACCGCTTCCTGTCCAAGCTGGGCATTCCCTGCCAGAAGCCGCCGTTCGGCACGATGTCGGCGATCAACTTGGCTACCCGGCAGCTGGTCTGGCAGGTGCCGGTGGGCACGGTGAAGGACACCGGGCCGATGGGCATCAAGATGCGCCTGCCGATCCCGATCGGCATGCCGACGCTGGGCGGGTCGCTGGCTACGCAGTCGGGCCTGCTGTTCTTCGCCGGCACCCAGGACTACTACCTGCGCGCCTTCGACAGCCGAACCGGCGAAGAAGTGTGGAAGGCGCGCATACCTGTGGGCAGCCAGGGCACACCGATGACCTACGTCTCGCCGAAGACGGGCCGCCAGTACGTGGTGATTTCCGCCGGCGGCGCGCGCCAGTCGCCAGACCGTGGCGACTACGTGATCGCCTACGCGCTGCCGAAGCGCACGTAGCCCGTGCCATGGGGCGCGGCCTGCCTGGCCGCGCCCCGTGGGTACCGGTTGCGGGTTCCAGCGCTTACCATTCAAGGTCGAACCTGATGAAAGCTGCTGCCATGCCTGCCGTTCCTCCCAGCCGTAGCACCAAGCGCCCCCCTGCGCCACCGCGGGATCGCGGCCTGGCCCATGAGCTGATGCAGCAGATCCAGGAAAACCAGGGGGACCCGGATTTCATGACCTCGCTCGGCCGCGGCCTGGCCGTGCTGAGCGTTTTCTCGCAGCATCCGCGCGAAGTCACCATGTCGCAGATCAGCAGTGACACCGGCATCTCGCGCGCAGCGGTGCGACGCGTCCTGTACACGCTGGAAAAGCTCGGCTATGTGGGTGAGCAGGGACGTGGCTACGTGCTGCTGCCGCGTGTGCTGGGCATGGGGGGCGCCTACGTTGCGTCGTCCTCGATGACCGCTGCGGCGCAGCCGGTACTCGATGCGCTGCGCGATGACGTGCACGAATCGTGCTCGCTGGGCGTGCTCGATGGCGATGACATCCTGTATGTCGCCCGCGCGGAGACAGTGCGCATCATGTCCATCGGCCTGCGTGCGGGCAGCCGCCTGCCCGCGTATTGCACTTCGATGGGCCGGGTGCTGCTGGCCGCACTGCCGCGCGACACGCTCGAAGGCTATCTGGAACGCACTCCCTTGCGGCCGCGCACCGAACGCACAGTCACGCGCATGGAGGACTTCCTTGAACTGCTGGAGAAGGTGCGACGCGAAGGCGTTTCGCTGGTCGACCAGGAACTGGAGATCGGCCTGCGCTCGATCGCGGTACCGGTGCGTTCGCGCAGCGGCGAAGTGATCGCCGCGCTGAACATCGGCACCCAGGCCGGCCGCATTGGCCTGGGCGTGATGCAGACCCAGCTGCTGCCCCGCCTGCGCGAAGCCGCGCAACGCCTCGGTACGCTGTTGAATTGAACTGCACTGAATCTGGTAGTGCCGGCCGCCGGCCGGCCTTGCCGATGTGCAGGAGGTTGCCGGCCAGCGGCCGGCACTACCGTTCCGAAGCCTGCTCTTCCAGGATCGGCCTGGCCAGCGCGAAGGCGTGGTTGGCCGCAGGCACACCGCAGTAGATCGCAGCCTGCAACAGCGCTTCCTTGATCTGCTCCGGCGTCACGCCGTTGTTGCGGGCCGCGCGGATGTGCAGCTTGAACTCCTCGTCATGGCCCAGCGCCACCATCATCACGATGGTCAGCAACGAGCGCGTGTGCCGCGGCAGGCCCTCGCGCGTCCATACCGTGCCCCATGCGGTGCGGGTGATGAATTCCTGGAATTCGGCGGTGAAGTCGGTGCGGGCTTCCAGCGAGCGCTCCACATGGGCCTCGCCCAGCACCTGGCGGCGCACCGCAAGGCCAGCTTCGTAACGTTCCTGTTCGTCCATCGGGGTCTACCTGTTGTGCGAAGGTCAGTGCTGCACGGAAAGATGCGCGGCCAGTGCATCGGTGAAGGCCCGCGGCGATTCCACGTTGCAGAGGTGGCGGCCAGGCACCTGCGCATAGTGGCCATGGGCCACGCCGTGGGCGATCGCCTGCAGCTCGGCGGGGACGCACACCGAATCCTCGTCGCCGGCAATGGCCAGCAGCGGCACGCTGATGCGCCCCAGCGCCTCCCGGAAGTCGGCCGTGCCGACCGCGTTGCAGCAGCCCACATAGCCGGCGACGCGGGTAGCCAGGAAGCGCTGCAGAATGTCTTCAACCTGGCTGGCGTGGGTCTGTGCAAAGGCAGCCGTGAACCAACGCTCGCGGGTGCCATCGACCAGCGGCAGCAGTCCATCGTGCTGGACCTGGGCGATACGGGCCTGCCAGCCGTCCAGCGTGCCGATCTTCGCCGCGGTGGCCGCGACGGTGAGCGTGCGCAGCCGGTTGCCGGCGTGCACGCCCAGCCACTGCCCGGTCAGGCCACCGATCGACAGCCCGCAGAAGTGGCTGCGCTCGATGCCCAGGTGATCCCACAGGGCCAGCACGTCCGCGCCCAGTTCGGCCACCGTGTACAGGCCCGGCGGTGCACTGGACTGCCCGTGGCCGCGGCGGTCGTAGCGCAGGATGCGGTAGTGGGCGGCCAATGCCTCGACCTGCGGCTGCCACATGCCCAGGTCGGTGCCCAGCGAGTTGCAGAACGTCAGCCATGGCCCGTCGGCTCGGCCTTCGGTCCGGTAGTGCAGGCGATGCTGGGGGAGATCGAGGAAGGGCATGGGTACTCCAGCGGTCAACGTCACGGTCAGCCGCGCGCGAGCACGCGGTCGATCCAGGTATCGGCCATGCCACGCCAGCTGTCGGCAGCGAACAGGGCATCCAGTTGCGCAGCAGACAGCTGCGCGGACACGTCCGGCATCTGCCCCAGCACCTCGCGCAGATGCTGCGATTGTGCCAGCGCCTGCTTGGCCGCGCGTTCCACCAGGGCGTGCGCGGCCTGCTTGCCAATGCGCTCGCCCAGGGTGACCGCCACCGCCTCGGCATAGAGCAGTCCGCCATGGCTGTCCAGGTGCTGGCGCATGCGCACGCGGTCCAGCTGCAGGCCCTGTACCACCACGGACACCTGGGCCAGGCTGCCGGCACACAGCCGCACGATTTCCGGCACGGTGTCCCACTCCGCGTGCCATTGCCCCGCCGCGCGCTCGTGCGGCTGTGGCATCGCGCTGAACAGCGTGGACAGCAGGCCCGGCACGCGCGTGGCGGCGGCGATGGCCGCCACGCAGCCGACAGGATTGCGCTTGTGCGGCATCGCCGACGATCCGCCCTTGCCCTCGCCCGCCGGCTCAAACGCTTCGGCCACCTCGGACTGCATCAGCAGTACGATGTCGGTGGCGATCTTGCCGAGGCTGCCGGCCAGCAGCGCGAACACGCTGCCAAGCTCGGCCAGGCGATCGCGCGAGGTGTGCCAGGGCAGCGCCGGCAGCGGCAACTGCAGCTCATCGGCCAGCGCCTCGGCCACGTCCAGTCCTCGTGATTGCAGCGAGGCCAGCGTGCCGGCTGCACCACCGAACTGCAGCACCAGGGTATCGTTGGCAAGTCCCTCCAGGCGACGCTGGCTGCGTTGCAGGGCATCCAGCCAACCCGCCGCCTTCAGCCCGAACGTCACCGGCACCGCCTGCTGCAGCAGCGTACGCCCGGGCAGCCCGGTACCGCGCTCGGCCTGGGCCAGCCGCGCCAGCGCGGTGCACAGGACCTGCAGGCGCGCCCGCACGTGGCCGACGGCCGCGCGCAGCTGCAGCATCGCGCCGGTATCGATGATGTCCTGGCTGGTGGCGCCCCAGTGCACCCAGCGCGCGGCTTCGGCGTCGCGCGCCGCGACCTGCGCGGTGAGCGCCTTCACCAGGGGAATGGCCGGGTTGCCGGCCAGGGCCGTTGCTGCCGACAGCGCCGGCAGCGGGTACAGGCCCGCGCTGCAGGCTGCTTCGATCGGGGCGAGCGCCGCAGCGGGAATCACCCCGCATCGCACCTGCGCACGGGCCAGCGCGCGTTCAACATCCAGCATCGCCTGCAGGCGCGCCTCGTCGGTGAACGCAGCGTCGACGGCGGGGTCGCCGAACAGACCGCCCAGCAGCGTTGGGGAGTGACTCATCGGTGCAGTCCATCATGGGTGGCCACAGCTTACCCGCGCCCGCCGAACGCGGGCGTGGAGTGGGCCGGAAGGCGCGTCGAGGGCGCCGTGATCAATAGGAAAAGAACACCGTCTCGTGCGGGCCCTGCATGTGCACGTCCCAGCGGTACAGGCCGCCGCCCTGCGCCTGCGCGACCAGGGTGTGGCGGCGCTCTGCAGGCACCAGCGCCAGGATGCCGTCCTCGCCGTTGCTGGCCTCGTCACTGAAGTAGATACGGCCACGGGCGGCCTGCAGCAGGCCGCGCATGAACACCAGCACGATCAGATGCGGCGCCTGCGGCGCGCCGCGCAGGCCCGGCACGCGCCCCGGCTTGACGGTACTGAAGGCGAAGCGGCCCTGCTCGTCGGTGGGCACCCGGCCCCAGCCATCGAACGCCGGGTCGTGGTCGTCACTACGCGGGTCCTCGGCATGGGCATAGATGCCCTGCGCATCCGCCTGCCAGATTTCCAGTACTGCATCGGACACGGGCACGCCATTGCCATCGAACACCTGGCCCTGCACTTCCACGCGCTCACCGCGCGCGGCAGCCGAGGCGATGTCGGTGCGGTACAGCGGCTCCAGGCCCAGGCGGTAGTACGGGCCCACGGTCTGCCACGGAGTGGATTGGAAACTCATGGTCTTACTCCCAGACGGTCATCTTGCGACCGCGCAACACGATGTCGAAGCGGTAGCCCAGCGCGAATTCGTTGGCGGTGTTTTCCCAATCGAACGAGGACACCATGCGCTCGCGCGCATTGGCATCGTCCACGCAGTTGTAGATCGGATCGAACGCCAGCAACGGGTCGTTGGGGAAATACATCTGCGTGACCAGGCGCTGGCCGATGCCATCGCCATGCAGGGAGAAATGGATGTGCGCCGGCCGCCAGGCGTTGTAGTGGTTGCGCCACGGGTACGCACCCGGCTTGATGGTGGTGAACCGGTAGCGGCCTTCGCTGTCGGTCAGGACCTGGCCGGTGCCCTTGAAGTTCGGGTCCAGCGGCGCGTCATGCTGGTCGCCCTTGTGCAGGTAGCGGCCGGCGGCGTTGCACTGCCACACCTCGACCACGGTATTGCGCACTGGACGGCCGTTCTCGTCCAGCACGCGGCCACTGACGATGATGCGTTCGCCCTGGGGCTGGCCGGCGAAGCCTGCGGTCAGGTCGGCGGCATGCGCCCCGAGGGTGATCCGGTCCAGGCGCGGGCCGGTCACTTCCGAGAGCGTCACCGGGATGGCGATCGGGTCGGTGCCCGGCCCGCGCAGCGCAGTAGAGGCATAGGGCAGATGGATGCGCGGCGGCTGGCTGCCGGGATACGGCTTGCGGTAGCCGCGCAGTTCGGTGGGATCGCTCATGGCGTGCTCCTGTTGGCGAGCGGCCCGCAGGCCGCAGCTGTCGTGCAGATTACGGGGTCGCGGGGTGACTCACACGCGTTCAAGGGCCAGGGCCACGCCCTGCCCCACGCCAATGCACATCGTGGCCAGGCCGCGCCGTCCACCGCTGGATTCCAGCTGGCGCAGCAGGGTCAGCGCCAGGCGCGCACCGCTCATGCCCAGCGGATGACCCAGGGCGATGGCACCGCCATTGGGGTTCACGTGCGCGGCATCATCGGCCAGGCCCAGCTCGCGCATGCAGGCAAGGCCCTGCGAGGCAAATGCTTCGTTCAGTTCGATGGCATCGAAATCGGTGATGGACAGGCCCAGGCGGGCCATCAGCTTGCGGCTGGCCGGCACCGGGCCCATGCCCATGATGGCCGGCTCCACGCCGGCGCTGGCAAAGCCGAGGACGCGTGCGCGCGGGGACAGGCCCAGCGCCTTCACCTGCGCACCGGACGCCAGCAGCAGTGCGGCGGCGCCGTCGTTGATGCCCGAAGCGTTGCCGGCGGTGACCGTGCCCGGCTGACGGAACAGCGGTTTAAGCCTGGCCAGCGCTTCCATCGTGGTATCGCCGCGCGGGTGCTCATCGCGGTCGACGGTCACGGTTTCGCCGCGCTTGCGCCCCGGCACGTCCACCGCCACGATCTCGCCGTCGAAGAAGCCTCGCGCCTGCGCGGCCGCTGTCCGCTGCTGGCTCCGCAGGGCGAACGCATCCTGGTCCTCGCGGCTGATGCCCTGCCGCTCGGCCACGTTCTCGGCGGTCTGGCCCATCGTCTCCACGCCATGCAGTTCGCGCAGGCGCGGATTGATGAAACGCCAGCCCATGGTGGTGTCTTCCATCTGCTGGTCACGGGCGAATGGGGAGGTCGCCTTGCCCATCACGAACGGCGCGCGCGACATTGATTCGACACCGCCAGCGATGGCCAGGCCGAGTTCGCCTGCGGCGATGCCACGGGCCACGGTGCCGATCGCATCCAGCCCCGAACCGCACAGCCGGTTGACCGTGCTGCCCGGTACCGTCACCGGCAGGCCGGCCAGCAGCAGGCTCATGCGGGCGACGTTGCGATTGTCTTCACCGGCCTGGTTGGCGCAGCCCAGATAGACATCCTCGACCAGCGCCGGGTCCAGCTGCGGATGGCGTGCCAGCAGTGCCTTCAGCGCCATCGCCGCGAGGTCGTCGGCACGCACGCCGGACAGCGCGCCGCCGTAACGACCGATCGGGGTGCGGATGCCATCAACGATGTAGGTTTCGTGCAGGCTCATCTCAGGCTCCCTCGGCCAGTGCCAGCGGCAGGCCAGTCAGTTCACGCAACTGTTCGATGTCCATGCCGTCCACCATTTCCAGCACGGTCGCGCCATCGGTACCGAGGTCGAACACCGCCACATCGGTATACACCCGCGACACGCAGCGCAGCCCGGTCAGCGGGTAACTGCATTCGGACACCAGCTTGCTTTCACCGTGCTTGGTGAACAGATCCATCATCACGAAGACCTGCTTGGCACCGATGGCCAGGTCCATGGCACCGCCCACGGCGGGGATCGCGTCGGCAGCACCGGTACTCCAGTTGGCCAGATCGCCGTGTGCCGACACCTGGAAGGCACCGAGGACGCAGATGTCCAGGTGACCACCGCGCATCATCGCGAACGAGTCGGCATGGTGGAAATAGCAGCCCCCGGTCAGCAGGGTGACCGGCTGCTTGCCGGCGTTGATCAGGTCCGGATCTTCGTGGCCCGGGGCCGGCGCCGGCCCCATGCCCAGCAGGCCATTCTCCGACTGCAGGAAGATCTCCTTGTCGGCCGGCAGGAAGTTGGCCACCGTGGTCGGCAGGCCGATGCCCAGGTTGACGTAGGCACCTTCGGGAATGTCACGCGCCACGCGCGCGGCCATCTGTTCGCGGCTGAGCCTGTTCATGCCTGCACTCCTTCGGCTGCAACCTGCACCACGCGCTGCACGAAGATGCCGGGGGTCACCACCGCCTCCGGGTCCAGTTCGCCCAGCGCCACCACATCACGCACCTGCGCGATGGCGCAGCGTGCGGCCATCGCCATCAGCGGGCCGAAGTTGCGCGCCGTCTTGCGATACACCAGGTTGCCCCAGCGGTCACCGCGGTCAGCCTTGATCAGCGCGAAGTCAGCGTGCAGCGGGTATTCCAGCACGTACTGGCGGCCATCGATCTCGCGCGTCTCCTTGCCCTGGGCCAGCTCGGTGCCATAGCCGGTGGGGGTGAAGATCGCGCCCAGGCCGGAACCGGCGGCGTGGATGCGCGCGGCCAGGTTGCCCTGCGGCACCAGTTCCAGTTCGATCTCGCCGGCGCGGTAAGCGGCGTCGAAGTGCTGCGAGTCCGCCTGGCGCGGGAACGAGCAGACGATGCGGCGCACGCGCTTGTGCTTGATCAATGCCGCCAGCCCGGTATCGCCGTTGCCAGCATTGTTGTTGATGATCGTCAGTTCGCGCGCGCCCTGTGTGATCAACGCATCGATCAGCGCGTCGGGCATGCCGGCGGTACCGAAGCCACCGATCATCACCGTGGCGCCATCATGGATATCGGCCACCGCTGCTTCCACGCTGGCCAGGGTCTTATCGATCACTGCATTGCTCCTTGCCCACGCGGCCGGCGACCATCACCGGCGTACTGCGGGGACACTGCGAAGGGAAAACACAACCCGGCCATGGTCGCCATGTCACCTCGCCCGGTCAATGCGATATTCGGCCATGTGATTCGATAATCGCACATTGCATGACATGCGAGGCGCATGGGGTTCAGCGCCTTTTCTGTCCCACGCCTACGCGCAGGCCCAGGCACGCCCAGGCCGCGAGCAGCAGTGGCAGCGCGCACAGCACATACAGCGCCGCAGGCTGCCAGTGGCGGTCGACCAGCACGCCTACGGTCAGCGGCGAGAGAATCGCGCCGACGCGGCCGATGCCGATCGCCCAGCCCAGGCCGGTCGTCCGCACGTCGGCGGCGAACACCACCGGCGCGGCCGCATACAGGCCAGCCATCGCCGCGAACAGCGCCGCGCCGATCACAAAGGCCAACGGGAAGGCCACGCCCAGCCGCGTGTTGAAGGCAGCGAAGCCCAGCATCGACACCATGGCCAGCAGCAGCGCGCCTGCGGTCAACTTCGACAGCGACCAGCGCGAAGCGAGCCAGCCGAACAGGCTGCCGCCGACGATGCCGCCCAGGTTCAGCAGCACGCCACCGGTGATGCCCTGCTGTGCCGACACCCCGGCCGAAACCAGCAGTTTCGGGGTCCAGCTCAGCACGAAATAGAATGCGAACATGTGCAGGAAGAAGGCCAGTGCGATCAGCAGCGCGACCCGGCGCAGATCACCCACGAACAGCGCCGCATAGCCCTGCCGCTGCCCCGTACGCACGGCGGCAGGCGGCAGGGCCGGCAGTTCCGGCATGCGCATGCGCGCGCGCAGTGCATTCAGCCGCGGCAGCGCGTTGGGCGGGCGACGCGCAACCAGGAAGTCCAGCGATTCGGGCAGGCACGTGAGCACCAGCGGAATGCACAGCAGCGATGCCGCAGCACCGATCAGGAACACGCTGTGCCAGGACCAGTGCTCCAGCATCCACGCCGCCAGCAGGCCACCGGCGGTGGCCCCGATCGGATAGCCGGTGGCCTGCAATGCGACCGCCGTGCTGCGCCACTTGGCGTTGGCGTATTCGGCGGTGATCACGCCCACGCCGGCCAGCATGCCGCCGATGCCGATGCCGGTGTACACGCGCAGCGCGCCCAGCTGCCACGCATTGGCCGCCAGCGCCGACAGCGCCATTCCGCTGGTCAGGATCAGCAGGCAGCAGATGATCATCGGCCGCCGGCCCCAGCGGTCGGCCAGCGGCGCCAACAGGAACGATCCCAATGCCATGCCGACCAGTCCGGCACTGAGCATCAGCCCCAACACCTTGCCCGACAGCGCCCAGTCCGCCGACACATGTGGCGCGGTGAAGGCCATGACCATCACATCGAAGCCATCGAGCATGTTCAACAGCACGCAGATGGCGATGGCGGTCCACTGGAAAGGACTCATCCGTTCCAGGATGAGCGAGGGTGCAGCGGTGGGGGCATGGCTCATGGCGCGGTTTCCTGCAACAGCATGGTGCGATGGAACGTCTGGCGGGGAAGGTCTCAGTGACCGGCCTGGCTGGAGGCGTGGATGACCTGCAGAACGTCCTGCAGGCGATCAACCTCGACCTGGCCAGGCGCCGAGGCGGTGCCGATCATGCCGAAGGTCAGCGCCTGCCCGAAGGTCTCGCCGGCCAGCCGCGAGACCACCCCGGTGCCGCCCATCGACATGGTCAGCAATGGCCTGTCGCTCTGCTGGCGCACCTGCCAGGTGGCGTCGAGCAGGGCCAGCACGTCGCCGGCATCGCGCGGCATCACCGCGATCTTCAGCACGTCCGCACCCAGTGCCTGCTGCTTCAGCAGCCGCGCGACGATCTCCTCGCGCGGCGGGGTGGCGTGGAAGTCATGGCTGGACATCACCACCTTCACCCCGGCCTTGTGCGCCTGCGCTACCAGCGCCCTTACCACGGCCGGGTCGCGGAACATCTCCACGTCGATCAGCTGGGCCACGCCTGCACGCAGCAGCGTGGCGTACAGCGCGCCGTAGTCGGCATCGCTGATCGGCCTTGCGCCGCCCTCGGCCTTGGTACGGAAGGTCACGATGACCGGCTTGCCCGCCAGCGTCTGCTGGATCCGCTTGCCCAGCGCCACCAGCGCCTGGCCATCGGTGGCGATGTCCAGGTAGTCGATGCGCCATTCGGCGATGTCGGTGGCCTTGCTGGCGGCGATGGCGGCCGCCTGCTGCAGGGCGAGGTCTGCGGTGGCACCGGTGATCGGCACGATGGTGCGGGGGCTGCCTTCGCCGATGCGCAGCGAACCCACCTGCAGTACCGCCGGCGGGGGCGCGGCCAGGGCCGGTACGGACCCGGCGCACAGCGCACCGGCGAGGACGACCGAGGCAAACGGAATCTTCATGGCAGATACCCAAGCAGGAATGGAGCGCGCGACCATCAGAAGGTCACCTTGGCCTGGACGCCCACGGCCCAGGCGTTGTCGGTACCGCTGTAGTTGAACGTGCCCGGGTTGACGATGTACTGCACGTCCGGGCGGATCATCAGCCACGGATTCACCTGGATGCTGTAGGACAGTTCGAACAGCTCCTCGGCCTGGCTGAGGTGGTACAGCGGCGAATCGATGGGCACGCCACCGTCGGCCAACGCGGCCCGTCGCGCATCGACCAGCCGGTTGTTGATGTCGGCGCCCACGTAGCCCAGGGCGATGCTGTCCTGCGCGCGCCGACCGATGCCCTGGTAGACGCCGCCCAGCGCATACCAGCGCTTGATCTGCGCCGTCTGCCGGTCCGACACCATGTACTGCGCGAACGCGGTCAGGCCACGGGAAGGGTCGGCCGACTCCTGCGTAAGGCGCTGCTCGGCCAGGAGGTACGCACCATGGCGACCGGTGGTCGGCGAGGTGTCCAGCCCACGCTGGGCCACGCGCGAGGTGTCGTAGTATCCGCCGAACTTGTAGACGCCGGCGTAGCGGCTGCCCTTGGCAGGCGTCCAGGTCACTTCGACCGGGAACAGCGAACCGGTGGTGCCCGAGGCGAACGGACGGAAGGCATTGCGTTCGATGTTGCCGCCCAGGTTCGGATTGACCTGGAACCAGCCGGCTCGAACGTTCACTGCCGGGCTGATCTGCTGGGCAAACTCTCCGCCCCAGCGCGCCACCGGGTAGTTGTACCAGCCACTGTTGCCGGACATCGCCAACGGGTGCGCACAGAACGCGGCGTTGACGAAATGGGTCAGCAGGCTGTGCAGGCCGAACTGGTTGCCCATCGCGTAGTAGCCGAGCTTGTAGTACGACTGGCCGGCGTTGAAGGTCTGGTCGTAGCTCAGTTCGGTCAGCCGGGTGTACTGGCCACCGTAGGCTTCCTGGATCGGGAAGCGGTTGCCGACGAGGTCCGCCGACGTACTGCGGCCGCGACGGTCGTTGAGGGTGAAGTGGAACGCCCCACCGCTCCAGCCGGCCAACCGGCCCATGTCCAGGTCCATGCCCACGCGCACCTGCTGCGCGTAGCGCGCGCCGGTTTCGCCATAGCCGCCATCGACCACACCCATGGCTTCGCCCACGTAGTCGCCGCGGAAGGCGACGCCACGCTCGAACAGGTCGGTGCGGGTGCCACCCCAATCGCCGGTCAGGGTGCTGCCTTCGTAGCGGTTGCTCGATTGCGCGCAGGCCAGCGCCGGCAGCAGCGCAGTGGCCAGGATACCCAGGGCAACGGATGTGGGACGTGTCATGATCGCAGTCTCGTAGAGGGGATCAGCGCAGCGACAGCGGCGCGCTCAGGGGGGAGGTGGCGCCCTGCGCCGAGGTGACCGTGGCGGTCACGCTGCCGGCCACGGCAGCATCCACGGCTGCAGCGAGCGGGAAGGTGAAGCGGCCCTGCCCCTGCGCGTCGGTACGCGCTTCCACGCTGCCCAGCATCCATTCGGCCTCGCTGCCGCCGGCAGCGCGGTTGCCGAACACTTCCACCTGGTAGCGGGTGTCGGGCACGCCGTGGAAACGACCGCTCAACTGGCGCTGCGCGCCCTCGCCGCGCACGTCGACCCACGTCGGCGCGGCCTGTCCCAGGTTCGGCAAGGGCTGGCAGTCGGCCTGGCCGGCAGCCGTGCAGATGCGCGCGCGCCGGGCGGGATCGCTGTCGACGCCGCGACCGCGTGAACCGACGAAGCTGGCATGTTCCAGCCCCGGCACGCCGAACACGATGGCCCCCCGCGGCTGGCCCTTCACGCAGGCACCGCCCGCTTCGCAGCGCTCGATCGGCAGGCCGTTGCCGTAGATGCGGTTGGCGGTGAAGCGGTTCGGCGCACTGACCGGTTGTGGGCGCACGCCGATTCCAATGCCGTTGCCGGTGATGGTGTTGCCGTCAACCACGTTGCCGCTGCCGGTGATGCTCAGGCCCAGCGAGTTCCCGGTGAAGGTATTGGCCGCGATGTAGTTGCGGTTTCCCCAGTTGATCTGCAGGCCGTCGGAGTAGTCCACGAAGCGGTTGTGAACCACGGTGTTGTCGTTGCCCCACAGGATCTCGATGCCCTGCGAGGGTTCCGGGTTGGCCGCAGTGGACTGGAACAGGTTGTCGGCCACCAGGTTCCAGGCCGCGCCACGGGTCAGCTCCAGGCCATCGCCATTGTCGAGGAACACATTGCGCACGATGCGGTTGTGCACCGTGGTGGTCGCGGTGGACTGGCCCTTGCCGTCATCGCCGGTGAGCATGATGCCGGCACCGCCCTTGTTGGCGACGATGCGGTTGTCATGGATCTCGTTCTGGCTGGAGCGGTTGACCAGCACGCCAATGCAGAAATTGCGGATTTCCAGGCCTGCCAGCTCCACGCCCTGGGTATCCCGCAGGACCAGGCCCGGCAGCGAGGTTGTGCGCACATTGGTGCCGGACTGCCCTGGCTCGGCGCCAGGGCAAGCATCGGTACCGCTGCCGGTGACGTAGGCCGAGCCATCGATGGCGATGTACTGGCCGTCGCGCGCCCAGGACGTACCGATGATCTGCACCGGACCCTTGACCTCCGGCAGCGGCGAGGCCGGCCTGATGACGTAGGGCGCAACGCCGACGGCGTCGATCTCGATGCGGTAGCGGCCCGGATCGGCATTGGCGGTGGTGATCGCCCAACGCAGCGAGCCGGCGTTGGCGTCGTCGGCGTAGCGATCCACGCGGAGCACCTGCAGCGGCGCGCGCGGTGGCTCGGCCTGGTAGGCCAGCGCCAGCGTCGGCAACACGGCAAGCAGGGACAGGGCAACAACGGACAGACAACGGGACATGCGAACACTCCGCACAGGTGAAGGGACATCCGGCGGCCTTCCCCTGCACCTGGCTTCAGCACCGGACCGGCTGCTGCCCTCGCCCCGCCAGGGGTGGATCGCTTGGACTGCTACGAAACTGTGGAGTGAAATTAGGTTTATCGCACTGCACCATTCAAGTGCGATAATCGACTATGCGTGCGAATATCGAACTTAACGGGTACGACCATCGTTGTAGGCGGGCCGCGCAGCGACGCCGTCGACTGCGGTGCCGGCCAGCAGATGCGCGCCTTGCGCGGATGAAATCTGCCTGCGATCGCAACAGATCACGAACGCCCGTCGAAGGCCTGTTGTTGTTTCTGCGGGCGCCGGCCGGCGCCCGGGCGAACGCTCAGGAACTGCAGGACAGCATCGAGCAGCCGGCGCGGTGGTCGGCCCACCCCGGCCGCTTGCCGGCAAAGTGCTCCAGGCCGGCGCGCTCGGTGTATGGCTCGCGCAGCACGTCCTGCAGTGCGTGCACACCGCCGAGGTCGCCCTGCTCGGCGCGATCGATGGCCTCCTGGGCCAGCCAGTTGCGCAGCACGTACAGCGGGTTGGCCGCTGTCATCTTCGCCAGGCGTTCGCTGGCCGACAGTGGATCGCTGCGCAGGCGCGCCGCGTAGTCCTGCAGCCACTGCTGCAACGGCGCCTGCACCGCCTGCTGGCGCGCCTGGTCGTAGTAGACGGCGTCGAGCAACGCTGCCTCCGGTGCCAACGGATCGAGCCGCATCAATGCGCGCCAGGCCAGGGTCATGTCCATGGCACCCTCCTGCATCAGCTGCTGCCAGCGCTGGTAGAGCTGCAGGTCGTCATCGTCGGCGGCGGCCAGCCCCAGCTTCGCTGCGGCATCGCGGCGCGTGCAGGCCAAGAAGGTGGACGCATAGGCCGCCAGGCCCGCCTGCAACGGCGCCACATCGGCAAACAGCGGCGACAGCGCCTGCGCCAGTCGGCTCAGGTTCCAGTACGCCACCTGCGGCTGCGTGCCGAAGCGGTAGCGCCGGCCCTGCGCGTCGGTGGTATTGGGCGTCCAGTCCGGATCGAAGTCCTCGACCCAGCCGTAGGGGCCGTAGTCCAACGTCAGGCCGAGCACGGACAGGTTGTCGGTGTTCATCACGCCATGGACGAAGCCAACGCGCATCCAGTGCGCGATCATCTCGGCGGTCCGCAGCGCGATCTGCGCGAACCACGTGCCGTAACGTGCCTCGCCCTGCCCTTCAATCTCGGCGAAGTCGCGCGCGATGCAGGCATCGACCAGCTGCTGCAGCAGCGTGGTTTCACCACGCGACGCCGGAAGTTCGAACGAACCGAAGCGCAGGAACGACGGCGACACCCGGCAAACGATGGCGCCGGGCTCCGCACGCGGGTGGCCGTCATAGAACATGTCGCGCACCACGTCCTCGCCGGTACCGACCAGTGACAACGCACGCGTGGTCGGCACGCCCAGGTGATGCATCGCCTCGCTGCACAGGAATTCGCGGATCGACGAACGCAGCACGGCCCGCCCGTCGGCGCCACGCGAGTACGGCGTGGGGCCTGCTCCCTTCAGCTGCAGCTCCCAGTGGCGCCCGTCCGGTGCAACCAGTTCGCCCAGCGAAATCGCGCGACCATCGCCCAGCTGGCCGGCCCAGTGACCGAACTGGTGGCCACCGTAGTTGGCAGCCCACGGCTGCATGCCGGCGTACAGGGCATTGCCACCGAACACACGCGCAAAGCCTTCGCTCTGGACTTCGGCGGCGGGCAGGCCAAGCATCGCGGCCACGTCAGCCGACCAGGCCAACAGCGTGGGCGCCGCCACCGGCGTCGGCATCACCGGCGACCACGCCGCGCCCAGCACCTCGCGGCGGCGTGGGCCGGATTCGGCGTCGCCCGGCAGGGTGCGCAGCAGGCGGTTGTCGAAACGAAGGCTGTCGGTATCCATGGCGTTGAAGATGGGGGCGACGGCCGCCCGCCTCAATTGCCGCTGAGCGCCTGCAGGTGGCCGCCGTGGGCCTCGGCCCGCTGGTAGGCCGGGCGCTCACCGATGCGCTTGAGGAAGCCGCGCAGCCCCGGCTTGTCGTCGAGGCCACCGCCTCGCGCGGCAGCGGCCTGGATCGGGAAGCTCATCTGGATGTCGGCCGCACTGAAGCGCTCGCCCGCGAACCAGGGGCTTTCGGCGAGGCGGCGCTCCATCCAGTCCAGGTGCAGGCGCCGCTGCGGACCGATGAAGCCGCGCTCGGCCTTGTCGGCGATGCTGCGCGCGATCGGGCGGGCGAAGAACGGCATCGGCGCGTTGCGGATGCGCCCCATCACCAGGGTCAGCAACAGCGGTGGCATTGCCGAGCCTTCGGCGTAGTGCAGCCAGTAGCGATAGGCCAAGCGCTCGGCCCCGTCGGCCGGCATCGGCGATGGCGACAGCTGGCGCTGGGTGTCGTAACGGTCCGCAAGGTAGTCCAGGATCGCGCCGGACTCGGCCAGCACCAGGTCGCCATCCTGCAGGACCGGCGACTTGCCGAGCGGATGCACCCTGCGCAGCTCCGGCGGTGCCAGCAGTGTCTTCGGATCGCGTGGATAGCGGCGCAGCTCGTAGTCCAGCCCCAGCTCCTCCAGCATCCACAGCACGCGCAGTGAGCGGGAGTTTTCAAGATGGTGGACGATGCGCATGGGGATGATCCTTGGGAAGGGCCACATCGTACCGCGCGCAGTGCATGCCCTTTGTAGAGTCGAGCCATGCTCGACTGGCGTTGAGAACACTCAGGCGCGGCTCGACGCCGCAAGGACAGCGGGCAATAAAAAACGCCGGAAGCTTTCGCTTCCGGCGTTCTGGCTACCCAACGGTAGCAGACGGATTAGACCGCCTGCACCTGGTCAGCCTGCATGCCCTTCTGACCCTGGACGGCGATGAAGGTAACCTTCTGGCCTTCCTGCAGGGTCTTGAAGCCGGTGCCCTGGATCGCGCGGAAGTGCACGAACAGGTCCGGGCCGCTTTCCGGGGTGATGAAGCCGAAGCCCTTGGCGTCGTTGAACCACTTGACGGTACCGGTCTGACGTTCAGACATTTTTACTAACTCCTGAAACACATGTTGAAAAAAATCGCAGCCACCGGGTATCGGGGCCGAGACTGAGTTGCAGGCGTTGGTAAAGCGGATCGATGAGCGGATCGTGAGATCAACTGCACCAGGCCACGATTCACGGTGACCCTAGCAAACACAGTGGGTCGCACGATACGCGTGTTTTCTGCAAAAAGCGATAGCCCCGGCGTTCATCGGAACACCTCGCCCGCTAGGCGTGGCAAGGGCTGGCAGCCTTTCGCGGCTAACCCCGAGTCCCCATTCAGGTTTTTCCTACCCTACACTGGGTAAATGACTGAAGCTGAAATCCCCGCTGAACACGCGTCTCCCCGCATCTGGGTGGACGCAGACGCCTGCCCCACCGTCATTCGCGACATCCTGTTCCGGGCCGCCGAACGGGTCGGGATCGAGCTGACCCTGGTCGCCAACCAGTGGATCCGCACCCCGCCGTCGCGCTGGCTGCGCTCGATCCAGGTACCGCAGGGGCTGGATGTGGCCGACAGCGCCATCGTCGAGCGGGTCGGCGCCGGTGACCTGGTGGTCACCCAGGACATCCCGCTGGCCGCACTGGTGCTGGAAAAGAAGGCCGTGGCGCTCAATCCGCGCGGCCAGCTCTACACGCCGAACAACATGGCCGAGCGGCTCTCGATGCGCAATTTCATGGAGGAGCTGCGCGGCGCCGGGGTACAGACCGGCGGACCGCCGCCGCTGGGGCCGCGTGACCGGCAGCTGTTCGCCGCCGAACTGGACCGCTGGCTGGCGCGTCGCCCCGGTCGCTGAGCGCCTGGCCGCCCTCGGGCGGCAGGCGCAGGCGGCGCCCGCTGCTGAAAACCCGCCGCGCCCCGTCCAACGGGTCGTCGAAGGCCAGGCCCTGCGCCAGCAGTTGCAGCGGCGCCTCGGCCGCGTCCGCAGGGCGTTGACGAAGCTGCGGGTACAGGTCGTCGCCCACGATCGGGGCGCCCAGCATCGCCATGTGCACGCGCAACTGATGCTTGCGGCCGGTTTCCGGCAGCAGGCGGTACCGCCAGATCGGGCCGTCGGCCTCGATCAGCTCGATCCGGCTGCGCGCGTTGGGCTCGCCGGGCCCTTCGGCCATGCGGAAGAAGGGCTCGCCCGGTACCACCCGGCTGTCGCGCTGCAACGGAAACGCGACCCCTGGCAGCGCCGGCGCCAGGGCCTCATAGGCCTTTTCGATGCGTCGCTCGCGGAACAGCCGCTGGTAGGCATCGCGCGACGCCCGCTGGGTCGAGAACAGCACCAGCCCGGCCGTCAGCCGGTCCAGCCGATGCAGCGGCACCAGATCGGTGTTGCCGGTGCGGGCCACCAGTCGCGCCAGCAGGGTCTCGCGCACATGCGCGCCGGCCGGCGTCACCGGCAGGAAGTGAGGCTTGTCGGCCACCAGCAGGTGCGCGTCCAGATGCACGATGGTCTCGGCGAAGGGAATCGACGGCTCGTCGGCCACCTCGCGGAAGTACTGGATCTCAAGGCCTACCTTCCACGGCGTATCCGGCGCAAGCACCCTGCCCTGCGCGTCCAGCACGCGGCCGCGCGCGAAGCGATCCTGCCATTGCGCGCGCGTGATGCGCGGGAAACGCGCACACAGGCCCTCCAGCAGGGTGGCCCAGGGGCCAGGCGGCAGCTGCAACCGGCTGGGCAAGCACATCGCATCCACTCCGACCACGGGGAAAGAGCACCAGAGTGCCACCGTTGACGGCCTGCAGACAGCCCAGCCACGGACACCCCTGCGGCAAACCTCTATCATTGTCGTCTTTAGTCCACGGATCCCCCATGGCTCTTACCGCCACCATCCGCAAGGCCGAACTGCAGATCAGCGACATGGATCGCGGCTATTACGCGACCCACAACCTGACCCTGGCCCAGCATCCGTCCGAAACCGACGAGCGCCTGATGGTGCGCCTGCTCGCCTTCGCGCTGAACGCCGGCGACCGCCTGGAATTCGGTCGCGGCCTGAGCACCGACGATGAGCCGGATCTGTGGGAACACGACTACACCGGCGACATCCTGCAGTGGATCGACCTGGGCCATCCGGACGAATCGCGCATCCGCAAGGCCAGCAACCGCAGCCGCCAGGTGCAGGTGGTCAACTACGGCGGCAATGCTTCGGAGATCTGGTGGAACAAGCAGGGCAAGGGCCTGGCACGTTTCGACAATCTCTCGGTGGTCGATCTGGACGGTGACTTCGTCGAGCGCTGGGGCCAGCAGATCCAGCGCGCCATGCGCTGGAGCGTGCTGATCCAGGACGGCGAGGTGCAGCTGCTGAACGATCAGAACCAGTTCGACGTGATCCCCAACTGGCGCAAGCGCGCCCAGGCATGAGTACGATCCGTTGCGACGTGGTGGTCATCGGTGCCGGCGCCGCCGGGCTGATGACCGCGATCACCGCCGGCCAGCGCGGCCGCCAGGTGCAGGTGATCGACCATGCCAACAAGGTCGGCAAGAAGATCCTGATGTCCGGCGGTGGTCGCTGCAACTTCACCAACACCGGCACCACACCGGCCAATTTCCTGTCGGCCAACCCGCACTTCTGCAAGTCGGCGCTGGCACGCTACACGCCCTGGCACTTCATCGAGCTGGTGCACAAGCACGGCATTGCCTATCACGAAAAGGAACTGGGGCAGCTGTTCTGCGATGTCTCGTCCAAGCAGATCGTGAAGATGCTGGTCGACGAATGCCAGGCGGCCGGCGTACAGATCCGGACCGACTGCAGCGTGCAGCGCATCGAGCACGGCAGCGATGGTTTCCGCGTGCACACCACGCAGGGCCTGTTCCATTGCGCCTCGCTGGTGGTTGCCACCGGCGGCCTGTCGATTCCCAGCATGGGCGCCACCGGCTTTGGTTATGAGGTGGCCCGCCAGTTCGGCCACCAGGTGCTGCCGACCCGCGCCGGGCTGGTCCCGCTGACGCTGAGCGGCAAGCACCAGGAGCGGCTGGCCGACCTCAGCGGCGTCGCACTGCCGGTCGAGGCGCGCTGCAACGGAAAGAGTTTCCAGAACTTCATGCTGCTGACCCACCGTGGCGTGAGCGGCCCGGCCATCCTGCAGATTTCGTCGTTCTGGCAGCCCGGCGATGCGCTGGAGCTGGACCTGTTGCCGGGCCAGGATGCGGGCGAGTGGCTGCGCCAGATGAAGCGCGAGCGGCCCGCCGCCGAGCTGCGCACCGTGCTGGGCGACGTGATGCCCAAGCGGCTGGCGCAGCGCCTGTGCGAGCACTGGCTGCCGGACCGCCCGGTGCGTCAGCTGGACGAGCCGGTGCTGCGCCAGGCCGCGCAGCTGCTGGGCGCGTTCCCGCTGGTGGCCAGCGGCACCGAAGGCTACCGCACTGCCGAGGTCACCCTGGGCGGCGTGGACACGGCCGAAGTGTCATCCTCGACCCTGGAGTCCAAGCGCGTGCCCGGCCTGCACTTCGTCGGCGAGGTGCTGGACGTGACCGGCTGGCTGGGCGGCTACAACTTCCAGTGGGCCTGGGCCAGCGGCCACGCTGCCGGCAGCGTGGTGTGAACCACATCGCCGTTCGATGCGTGCCGGGGGCGCGCGCATGGACGGTTCGCCGCGCATCGTGTATCTAGATTTGCAGATTGGGGAGCAGTGCATGCAGAACGCGAACGACATCACCATCCGCCTGCTGATTGTCGATGACAGCGGCGAAAACGCCGAAGCCATCGTCAGCACCCTGCGCAACAGCGGCATCGCGGTACGCCCGTGGCGCCCGCAGGATGCGGCAGAGCTGGCCCAGGTGCTGGCCAGCCAGGCCATCGACCTGGTGCTGGCCTCGCCCTCCCAGGGCATCCCGCTGCAGCTGGCCGCCCAGCACATCGCCGCCAGCGGCAAGGACATTCCACTGGTGCTGCTGGCCGAGCGCATCGACGAGGACGAGCTGGTGCAGGCCAGCAGCCACGGCATCCGTGCCCTGGCCCTGCGCCAGCGCCCCGAGCACCTGCTCGCCGTGGTCCGCGACCAATGGGTCGATCTGCAGGCGCGTCGCGGCCTGCGCCGGATCGAGGCGCAGATGCGCGAGACCGAGCGCCGCTGCGACGCACTGATCGCCTCCTCGCGCGACCCGATCGCCTACGTGCATGAAGGCATGCACATCCGTGCCAACGACGCTTACCTGGAGATGTTCGGTTACGAGCACTTCGACGACATCGAGGGCATCTCGCTGCTGGACATGGTCGCGGCCCAGCACGTGGAGGGCTTCAAGCAGCTGCTGAAGGGCCTCAGCCGTGGCGAGGCGCCGCCGCCGCAGTACCAGCTCGACGCGCGCCACCAGGATGGCAGTGCGTTCCCGGCGACGATGGAATTTGCCGCGGCCACCTACGAGGGCGAGTCCTGCCTGCAGGTGGTGCTCCGCCGCCGCATGGAGTTCGACCCCGAGCTGGCGCGCGAGGTCGAGGACCTGCGCCAGCGCGACCAGGTCACCGGCCTGCTCAATCGCCCGACCTTCATGCTGCAGCTGGAAAGCGCAGTGGCCCAGGCCGGGCGCAGCGAAGGCCAGTTCGGCCTGCTGCTGATCGAGCCGGACCACTACGCACGCCTGCTGCCGGACATCGGCCTGGCCTCGGCCGACACCCTGATCGGCGCCCTTGCCGGGCTGCTGGCCGACGTGGTCGGCGAGGACGCGCAGCTGGCCCGCTTCGGTGAACACAATTTTGCCGTGCTGCAGGCCGGGCCCTACGCGCAGACCGTGGCGCTGGCCGAGCGCATCCGCGAGGCCTACGCCGCGCATGTCTTCAGCATCGGCGCACGTTCGGCCACGGTAACGGTCAGCATCGGTGGCGTGCAGGTCGGCGAGAAGATCGCCAGCATCGGCCAGGTGCTGGCGCGCGCCAGCGAATGCACGCAGGCCGCCGCCGAGCTGGGCAATACCTGCCGCATCTTCGATCCGGCCGCTGCCGACCGGGTCGAGGAAGAGCGCGTGCTGCGCTGGGTCGCCCGCATCCGCGAGGCACTGGCCGGCGACGGCTTCCAGCTGCACTACCAGCCGGTGCTGAATCTGCAGGGCGAGCCGCTGGAGCTGTACGAGGCCTACCTGCGCCTGGAAAACAACGGCGAGCTGCTGAGCCCGACCGCGTTCCTGGGCATCGCCGAGGAACACGGGCTGCTGGCCGACATCAACCGCTGGGTGGTCTCGCAGGCGATCGCAGTGCTGGGTGAGCGCGCACGCGCGGGCCATGCCACCCAGGTGCTGGTGAAGGTCACGCCGGAATCGTTCGATGACCCGCAGATGATCGCCACCCTGCGCCGCGAGCTGCAGGCGCAGGGCGTGCCGGGCGAACGGCTGTGGCTGCATGCGCCGGAAGCCAAGGTATTCACCCACCTGCGCAGTGCGCAGCAGTTCCTCGCTGAAGTGGCACCACTGGGCTGCCGCATCGGCCTGGAGCAGTTCGGTTCGGGCCTGGACTCGTTCCAGCTGCTGGCCCACTTCCAGCCGCAGTTCCTCAAGCTGGACCGCGGCTTCACCAGCGATCTGGCCGCCACCCGCGAGAACATCGACCGCGTCAGCCAGATCACCGCGCGCGCGCAGGAAGCGGGCATCCGCACCATTGCCGAGTTCGTCAGCGATGCCAACTCGATGACCCTGTTGTTCAGTGCCGGCGTGGATTACGTGCAGGGCGACTTCGTCGGCCCGGCACTGCCGGAGATGGGCTTCGAGTTCGGGTGACCGAGGAAGCGCCGGCCGCTGGCCGGCAGCCTTTGGTACCCAGGGTTGCCGGCCAGCGGCCGGCACTACCCAAAGAAAAGGCCGGCGTTCGCCGGCCTTTTCGCTGATCAGGTCATGTCGACCAGGTTGTCGATCTTCACGTCCGGATCGACGTCGGCCTCGTAGTCGACGCCGTCCACGCCAAAGCCGAACAGGCGCAGGAAGTCGGCCTTGTAGCCGGCCAGGTCGCTGATCTCGTACAGGTTCTCGTTGGTCACCTGCGGCCACAGCGCAACAACCTTGCCCTGCACGTCCGCGGCCATTTCCTTGTAATCGGCGCGCAGGCGGCCCTCGTCATCGACCAGCGCAACGGTGTGGCCGTCGCCATCGACCAGGTCGTGGCGCAGGCGTTCGACCGCCGTGCCATCGGCCTTGCCGCCGTAAAGGATGTCGTACAGCACGTCGAGCTGCTCGATGCAGCCTTCGTGGGTGCCCTTCTCCTTCATCACCTTGAACAGCAGCGACAGGTACAGCGGCATCGTCGGAATCGCCGAGCTGGCCTGGGTCACCACGGCCTTCAGGACCGACACGCGCGCATCGCCGCCGATTTTCGCCAGCTTCTCGCGCAGGCCCAGCACCTTCGTATCCAGGTCCTTCTTGGCGGCGCCGATCGAGCCGTTCCAGTAGATCGCCTGGGTGATCTCTTCGCCCACGTAGGTGAAGGCCGTGGTGGTGCAGCCATTGGCCAGCACGCCCGCATCGGCGAGTGCGTCGATCCACATCTGCCAGTCCTCGCCGCCCATCACTGCGACGGTGCCGGCGATTTCTTCCGGAGTCGCCGGCTGCAGGGTGGTTTCGGTGATCACTTCCTTGTCGGTATCCAGGCCACGCAGGGTGATCGGTTCGCCGATCGGCTTCAGCGTGGAACTGATGATGTCGCCGGTCTTGGGGTGCTTGCGGCGAGGTGCGGCGAGGCTGTAAACGACCTGGTCGACCTGGCCCAGGTCGGCCTTGATCATCTCGATGGCCTTGGCCTTGACCTCATCGGAGAAGGCGTCGCCGTTGATGCTCTTGGCGTACAGGCCGGCTTCGTCAGCGTACTTGTGGAACGCGGCCGAGTTGTACCAGCCCGCAGTGCCCGGTTTGGTTTCGGTGCCCGGGCGTTCGAAGAAGATACCCAGCGTGGCGGCGCCGCTGCCGAACGCGGCAGTGATCCGTGCGGCCAGGCCATAGCCGGTGGAGGCACCGATCACCAGCACCCGCTTCGGGCCGTTCTGGATCGGCGGACGCGCGCGGATGTAGTCGATCTGCTGCTTGACCGCGGCCTCGCAGCCGGTCGGGTGGGTGGTGACGCAGATGAAGCCGCGGACGCGCGGTTTGATGACCATGGATACCTCGGGTTGGCAGATGCGGCGCACGGGGCGCTCAGCAGGAATATGGGCGCGCCTGCGCGCGCGAACCGCAGGATCGTAGTGCGCGGGGGACGATTGCACAACCGACGCTGGCGTAGGGTGGGGTTTGCTTTGCAGGGCTGCAAGCCCTGCACACAAAAAACCCCGCGTGCGCGGGGTTCTCTGTGTGCGGCATGCAGCAGATGCTTACGGGCGACGGGCCAGGGCCTCGACGTCCTTCGCCTTCGGCAGCAGGTCCTGCTTGCTGACGCGCAGGAAGCCGATCGTCAGCATCGGCACCGCGACCAGGATCGAGGACAGCACCACGATCACCGCACCGATCATGTGCGTCTCGGCCAAGCCTTCCATCGACGCACCGCCGTACAGGTACAGGGCAAGCGCCGACAGGAAGAACATCACCGCGGTGATCACCGTACGCGACAGCGTCTGGTTGATCGAACGGTTCAGCACCTCCATCGAGTCCACGCGCAGGCTGCGGAAGTTCTCGCGGACGCGGTCGAACACCACGATGATGTCGTTGATCGCAAAGCCCATCACCGACAGCAGGCCGGCCAGCACGGTCAGGTCGAACTCACGGCCCAGCAGGGACACGTAGGCGACCGTCACGATCAGGTCGAACATCGCCACGATGCTGGCGGTGACCGCGAACTTCCATTCGAAGCGCACCGCGATGTAGATCAGGAAGCCGGCCAGCATGAAGATGGTGGCGTACAGGCCGTTCTTCGCCAGGTCCTTGCCGATCTGCGGGCCGACGAATGCGGTACTCATCACCGTGGCCTGGTTGTCGGCGCTGGACAGCACCTTCACCACGGCCGCGGCGGTGGCCTTGTCCTCGGCAGCGGCATCACCGGTGCCCGGCGCATGCTCGCCGTGCGGCGCCAGGCGGATCAGCAGGTCGGTGTTGCCACCGACGCTCTGCACCTGGGCACCGTCGAACCCGTTCTGCTCCAGCTTGGCGCGGACCTGCTCGACGTCCACGGCCTTCTCGAAACGCGTTTCGATCAGGGTGCCGCCGGTGAAGTCCAGTGCGTAGTTGAAGCCCTTGATGCCGATGATGGCGACCGAGGCCAGGAACACCACGATGGTGACTGCCATGGCGACATGGCGCCAGCGCATGAAGTCGATCTTGGTGTCGTTCGGGAGGATGTGCAGCGGAAACAGTTTCATTGTGCGTGTCGTCCCGTCAGATGGCCACGTTCTGGAGCTTCTTGCGACGGCCGTAGATCAGCGTCGCCAGCGCACGCGACACGGTGATCGCAGTGAACATGGAGGCGAAAATACCGATGATCATGGTCAGCGCGAAGCCCTTCAGCGGACCGGTACCGAATGCGAACAGCGCCACACCGACGATCAGGCCGGTCAGGTTGGCGTCGAGGATGGTGCCCGAGGCACGCTCGTAACCGGTCACGATCGCGGTCTTGCCCGGCACGCCGGCGCGCAGTTCTTCACGGATACGCTCGTTGATCAGCACGTTGGCGTCCACCGACAGACCCACCGACAACGCCAGGCCGGCGAAGCCCGGCAGGGTCATGGTCGCGCCGAACAGCGACATCACCGCCACCACGATCAGCAGGTTGAACAGCATCGCCGCCGAGGTGATCACACCGAACATGCGGTAGTAGATGCTGAAGAACACCAGGGTGAACAGGAACGCGAACACCACCGCGCGCATGCCGTTCTTGACGTTCTCGGCGCCCAGGCTCGGGCCGACCACGCGCTCTTCGACGAAGTCCATCGGCGCGGCCAGCGAGCCGGACTTCAGCAGCTTGGCCAGGTCCTCGGCTTCCTTCTTCTGCAGGCCGGTGGTCTGGAAGTTCTTGCCGAACACGCCGTTGATGTTGGCCACCGAGATCACTTCCTCGTTGACCTTGAAGCCACGCACTTCCTGGCCGTCGACGACGGTCACGGTCGGCACGCGTTCGGTGTAGACCACCGCCATCGGCTTGTTCACGTTGGCGCTGGTGAAGTCGAACATGCGCTGGCCACCGACATTGTTCAGCGTCACGCTGACGGCCGGGGAGCCACTGTTCGAATCGGTCACCGCCTGCGCGCCGACCATCTGGTCACCGGTGACGATCACGCGCTTGTTCAGCAGGATCGGGCCGCGGCCGTCACGCTGCTGGTAGACCTTCGCTTCCGGCGGGATGCGGCCGGAATTGATGGCGTCCTGCGCATTGCCCTCGACCACCGCGCGGTACTCCAGGGTGGCGGTGGCGCCGATCATGCGCTTGGCTTCGGCGGTGTCCTGCACGCCCGGCAGCTGCACGACCACGCGGTCGGCACCCTGGCGCTGGATGATCGGCTCGGCCACGCCGAGCTGGTTCACGCGGTTGCGCAGGGTGTTGATGTTCTGCTCGATGGCGCCGTTGGCGATCTGCGTGATCTCGGTCTCCGGCACGGTGACCGTGATGCGGTTGCCGCTGACGTCATAGCCGAGCGTCGGCTGTGCCTTGACCAGGGCGGCACGGGCACGCTGCGCGGCGTCGTCACCGGCGGACGGGCTCAGGTTGGCCACGATGCTGTTGTCCGCACGGCGCTCCACCGACTGGTAGGCGATGCGGGCGTCACGCAAGGTGCTGCGCACGTCTTCGGTGTAGGCATCCAGGCGCTTGTCGAGGGCGGCCTTCTGGTCGACCTGCAGCACGAAGTGCACGCCACCCTGAAGGTCCAGGCCGAGCACCATCGGGCGACCGCCCAGCCGGGCCAGCCAGTCCGGCACGGTCGAGGCCAGGTTCAGGGCCACCGTGTACTTCTCGCCGACGGTGTCGCGCAGGGCATCGCTGGCCGCGGACTGCGACTTCAGGTCCGGCAGGCGGACGATCAGGCTTTCCCCTTCCTTTTCGGCACCGATGGCAGTGACACCGGCCTTCTTCAGGTCGGCCAGCACACGGTCGCGCAGCGCATCGTCGATCTGCCCGCCACGGTTGGCGGTGATCTGGATGGCCGGGTCCTTCTGGTAGATGTTGGGCAGCGCGTACAGCGCACTGAGCGCCAGTACGATCAGGATGACGACGTACTTCCAGCGTGGAAATTCGAGCATTGCTTGGGTCCCGCGCGGCGCCATCCCCGGCGCCGCGGTTGTGCTTCGGAAAGGGAGTGGCTTACTTGGCCGAATCCAGGGTGCCGGTCGGCAGCACGCTGCCGACAGCGCCTTTCTGCACGCGGATGCGCACGTTGTCGGCCACTTCGACGGTGATGAAGTGGTCGCCGATGTCGGTGACCTTGCCGGCGATGCCGCCGTTGGTCAGCACTTCGTCGCCGCGCTTGATCTTTTCCAGCATCGCCTTGTGCTCCTTCTGCCGCTTCATCTGCGGGCGGATCATCAGGAAGTACATGATGGCGATCAGGATGATCGGGAACAGCAGCGTGGTCAGGCCCATGCCCTGCGGTTGGCCGCCGGCGGCCTGGGCGTGGGCGGCGGGAATCAGGAAAGCAAGCAGGTTCATCGTTGGTCCTTTGGTTGGGCGGCGCCCCGGCACCATCAGGTGCCACGGTCGCGACCGCGGATCTGGGTCAGCCTTGAAGTATGCCACGGCCCCGGGCGTTCGTCCTTGGGCCGTTTGGCAGGGGGCGTCCGGGTTACAGCGGCGGGGCCACTGCCCCGCGTGCCGCGTAGAAGGACTCGCGGAAGGCCAGGAAGGTTCCCGCCTCGATCGCGGCCCGGATGTCGGCCATGAGCTTTTCGTAATAGAACAGGTTGTGCAGGGTGCCCAGCATCGGCGCCAGCATCTCGTTGCAACGGTCCAGGTGGCGCAGGTAGGACCGGGTGTAGCCGCCGGTGCAGGCCACGCAGCCGCAGCCCGGCTCGATCGGGTCCATGTCGCGCGCGTACTGCGAGTTGCGGATGCGGACGGTACCGAACGAGGTGAAATAGTGGCCGTTGCGGGCGTTGCGAGTCGGCATCACGCAGTCGAACATGTCCACGCCGCGGGCCACGCCTTCCACCAGGTCCTCCGGCCGGCCCACGCCCATCAGGTAGCGCGGGCGGTCGCCCGGCAGCTCCGGGTCCAGGTGGTCGAGCATGGCGTTGCGCTCGTGCTCCGGCTCGCCCACGGCCAGGCCGCCGATGGCGTAGCCGTCGAAGCCGATCGCCTGCAGGGCATCGGCCGAGCGGCTGCGCAGGTCGGTGTGCACGCCGCCCTGGACGATGCCGAACAGGGCCGCGTCGTTGCCCAGCTCGTCATGCGCGTTGCGGCTGCGCTGGGCCCAGCGCAGGCTCAGCTCCATCGAGCGGCGGGCGACGTCCTCGGTGGCCGGGTACGGGGTGCACTCGTCGAAGATCATCACGATGTCCGAATCGAGCACCTTCTGGATCTTCATGCTCTCTTCCGGCCCCAGGAACACGCGGGCGCCGTCGGTCGGCGAGGCGAAGGTCACGCCCTGCTCGGTGATCTTGCGGCGGTGGGCCAGCGAGAACACCTGGAAGCCGCCGGAATCGGTCAGGATGGGGCCATCCCAGCGGCAGAAGCCGTGCAGCCCGCCGTGGTCGGCGATGATGTCCAGGCCCGGGCGCAGGTACAGGTGGAAGGTGTTGCCGAGGATGATCTCGGCGCCCAGCGCGCGCACCTGGTCCGGCAGGATGCCCTTGACCGAGCCATAGGTCCCCACCGGCATGAACGCCGGCGTTTCCACCGTGCCACGCGGGAAGGTCAGGCGGCCACGGCGGGCACGGCCGTCGCGGGTCTTGAGCTGGAACTGCAGTCGGGACATGGAGCGGTCGTTCAGGCAAATAGTCGCCCATTGTCTCCCAAAACCGGGGCGGCCGCCCATTCAGGCCTGAACGGACCGGCTGTGGAGCCACGCCGTGCGTGGCTTTCCTCCCGGGTTCCGGCAGGTCCGCACCCACCGTGCGCACCCACCACAGGCAGATGCCGCAGGCGCCCTACCCCGCCTGCGGGAACAGCAGCATCGCGTCGCCATAGCTGAAGAAGCGGTAGCGCTGCCCGATCGCGTGCCGGTAAGCCTCGAACACGCGCTCCTTGCCGGCGAACGCGGAAATCATCATCAGCAGCGTGCTTTCCGGCAGGTGGAAGTTGGTCACCATCGCGTCGACGCTGCGGATGCGGTAACCCGGGGTGATGAAGATCTGCGTTTCACCCGCGAACGGCAGCAGCTCGCCATCGCGCATCGCGCTTTCCAGTGCGCGCACCACGGTGGTGCCGACGCCGATCACGCGGCCGCCGGCGGCGCGCGTGCGCCGCACCTGCTGGACCAGTTCGGCGCCGACGTTCAGCCACTCGCGGTGCATCACGTGGTCTTTCAGGTCATCGGCGCGCACCGGCTGGAAGGTGCCTGCGCCGACGTGCAGGGTGACGTGGCCGAACTCCACGCCCCTGTCCTTCAGTGCGGCCAACAGCGGTTCATCGAAGTGCAGGCCGGCGGTCGGTGCCGCCACAGCGCCGACTTCGCGCGCGAACACGGTCTGGTAGCGCTCGCGGTCGTCCACGCCCGGCTCGCGCTGGATGTACGGCGGCAGCGGCAGTCGGCCGGCGTGCAGCAGCCACTGCTCCAGGGATTCGGGCACATGGAACTGCAGCACATAGAACTCGCCGTCGCGGCCCAGTACTTCGGCTTCGCCACCGGCATCGAGCGCGATGCGGCTGCCGGCCTTGGGCGACTTGCTGGCACCGACCTGTGCACGCGCCTGCTGGCCGCCGAGCAGGCGTTCGATCAGGATTTCCACGCGGCCACCGCTGGCCTTCTGCCCGAACAGGCGCGCCGGGATCACCCGGGTGTCGTTGAACACCAGCAGGTCGCCCGGCTGCAGCAGCGACGGCAGGTCACGCACCTGCAGATCGGTGAAGGCCGCAGGGGCCGGCGGCACCAGCAGCAGGCGGCTGGCGGAACGTTCGGCCAGGGGAGCCTGCGCGATCAGCTCGGCCGGCAGGTCGTAGTGGAAATCGGACTTCTTCAAGGCAGTGGGCGGCAACAGGTCGACAATGGCGCGCATTGTACGTGCAGCGTCCGCGAGCCGGCGTGCTTCACGGCGAACGTCGCGCAAAATGCTGCTATGCAGCAGGTTTCTGCGGGGTTATCGCGCAAAAAAACAAGTGCTAGCATCGAGTTGGAAGTCCGCTGCACGAGCCTGCCCCCAAGCGCGCGTGATGACGCGCGTTTTGCTTTTGAAGACCCGTGCGACCCATCGTTTCAGGAGATCTGCAATGAGCTTCATCGAACGCCTCGCCCCCCTGCGCGACCAGCCCGGCACCCGCCTTACCACCGGCCTGGACGACGCGACCCTGACTGCCCTGTCCGCCCGCCACCCGCAGCTGGTCGCCGCAGTGGACGCCGCCGCCGAGGAATTCGCGCGCGTGCAGGCCGACCTGGGGCCGCTGCTGGCACAGGACGAACAGGCGCAGGTCGATGCGATGCAGGACGGCTTCGTCAACTTCTATGCCGACGATGCGGTGACCCCGTACGTGGCGCTGGCCGCGCGCGGCCCGTGGGTGGTCACCCTGAAGGGTGCCGTGCTGTACGACGCCGGCGGCTACGGCATGCTCGGCTTCGGGCATACCCCGGACGCCGTGCTGGAGGCGATGGCACGCCCGCAGGTGATGGCCAACATCATGACCCCCAGCCTGTCGCAGCAGCGCTTCATCACTGCGCTGCGCGCCGAGATCGGCCACCGCCGAGGCGGCTGCCCGTTCGCCCGCTTCATGTGCCTGAACTCCGGTTCCGAAGCAGTTGGCCTGGCCGCGCGCATCGCCGACGTCAATGCCAAGCTGCAGACCGACCCGGGCGCCCGGCATGCCGGTGCCACCATCAAGCGCGTGGTGGTCAAGGGCAGCTTCCATGGCCGCACCGACCGCCCGGCGCTGTACTCCGATTCCAGCCGCAAGAGCTACATGCAGCACCTGGCCAGCTACCGCGGCGAGGACTCGGTGATCACCGTGGCGCCGTACGATGAGGCCGGCCTGCGCAAGGTGTTCGAGGACGCTGCACGCAACCAGTGGTTCATCGAGGCGGTGTTCCTGGAGCCGGTGATGGGCGAAGGCGACCCGGGCCGTTCGGTGCCGCCGGCGTTCTATGCCGTGGCCCGCGAACTGACCCGTGCGCATGGCAGCCTGCTGCTGCTGGACTCGATCCAGGCCGGCCTGCGTGCGCATGGCGTGCTCTCGGTGGTCGATTACCCTGGCTTCGAAGGCCTGGACCCGCCGGACATGGAGACCTACTCCAAGGCGCTCAACGCCGCGCAGTACCCGCTGTCGGTGCTGGCAGTGACCGAACATGCCGCGCAGCTCTACCGCAAGGGCATCTATGGCAACACCATGACCAGCAACCCGCGTGCGCTGGACGTGGCCTGCGCCACCCTGGCGCAGCTGACCCCGCAGGTGCGTGCCAACATCGCCGAACGTGGCGCCGAGGCCGTGCGCAAGCTGGAGCAGCTGAAGACCGAACTGGGCGGGCTGATCACCAAGGTGCAGGGCACCGGCCTGCTGTTCTCCTGCGAGCTGGCGCCGCAGTTCAAGTGCTACGGCGCCAACTCCACCGAGGAATGGCTGCGCCAGCACGGCATCAACGTGATCCACGGTGGCGAGAATTCGCTGCGCTTCACCCCGCACTTCGGCATGGACAGCGAGGAGCTGGACCTGCTGGTGGGCATGGTCGGCCGCGCCCTGCGTGAAGGCCCGCGCCGCGAGCAGGCTGCGGCGGCGTAAGCACCCGCTTACGTTGAGCCGAAGGCAGCGGCAGGAGCCGCTGCCAACGTCGCTGGCGACGGCCCGAAGGGTGCCGGTCAGGACGACCGGCATAGCCATGCTCGACTCAGCCTTTGCCGCGATCTGAACGAAGCGCAGCCGAGCATGGCTCGGCGCTACAGAAGGGCTCATAATCCAAGGACACCCCGTCCCTGACCGCTCTGCGGTCGGCGACGGGGCGTTTTCGTTTCCGCACCAAGAGACAAGAACCCCCATGAAGTCGATCTGCGTCTACTGTGGTTCCAACGCTGGCAGCAAGCCGGCCTACACCGAACGCGCCATTGCCCTGGGCGATCGCATTGCCCGCGACGGCATGCGCCTGGTGTATGGCGGGGGCAACGTCGGCCTGATGGGCACCGTGGCCAATGCCGTGCTCGCCGCCGGCGGCGAGGTGACCGGCGTCATTCCGCGCCAGCTGGCCGATTGGGAAGTGGCCCATCGCGGCCTGACCGAACTGGAGATTGTCGGTTCGATGCATGAGCGCAAGTCGCGCATGTTCGATCTTGCCGACGGTTTCGTCGCCCTGCCCGGCGGCTTCGGCACCATGGAAGAAATCTTCGAGATGCTGACCTGGCGGCAGCTGGGCATCGGCAACAAGCCATGCGCATTCCTCGATGTGGAGGGCTTCTACGCCCCGCTGATCGGCATGATCGATCGCATGGTGGAAGAGCGCTTCTTGCATCCGGACCAGCGCCAGGACCTGTGGTACGGCTCGGACATCGAGGACATGCTGGCGTGGATGCAGAACTACCAGCCGGCCCAGGCCTCGAAGTGGATCGACGAGAAGCGTCGCTCCGCCCTGCGGTGAAGCAACGTCGCGCGGCGGCTCAGGCCACCGCGCGCGCCTTCGGTGCCGGGCGGCCCAACAGGTAGCCCTGGCCATAGTCGCAGCCGAGCTCGCGCAGCGTCTGCCGCTGCGCCTCGGTTTCGATGCCTTCGCCGATGGTTTCAATGCCCAGCGTGCGTGCCAGCGACAGCACGCCTTCGACCAGCGCACGCGTGCTCTGCACTTCCGGCCCATGCAGGCCGGCAATGAAACTCTGGTCGATCTTCAGCGTGCTGATCGGGAAACGGTGCAGGTAGGACAGCGCCGAGAAGCCGGTGCCGAAGTCGTCCAGCTGCACCTGGATGCCGCGCTCGCGAAGGCCCTGCAGGATGCGCAGCGTGTGCGGACCATCGTCCAGCAGCGCCACCTCGGTGATCTCCAGGCGCAGGCGACGCGGATCGGCACCACATGCGTCGAGCAGGCCGAACAAGCGGCCGCTGAACTCGGCCGAGCGGAAGTGGCGGGGCGACACGTTCACCGAGACATAGCTCTGCCCGCCTTCGGCCAGGCCGGCGATGACCTGCTCGTAGATCAGCCAGTCAACCTGTTCGATCAGGCCGCTTTCCTCGCCCAGCTCAAGGAATGCGCCCGGCAGCAGCAGGCCGCGGCGCTCATGCTGCCAGCGCAGCAGTGCCTCATGGCCCACCACTTCGCCATCGGACAGGCGCACGATCGGCTGATAGAACGGCACGAAATCGCGGTTGTTGATCGCACGGCGCAGGTCGGCTTCCAGGTCGAGGCTGCGCATGGCCTGCTCACGCATGTCCTCGTCGAAGATCGCGCAGCGGTCATGGCCCTGCGCCTTGGCCCGGTACATCGCCGCATCGGCGTCGCGCAGCAGTTCCTCGCCGGTGCGGTAACGCGGATTCCACAGCGCGATGCCCAGGCTGCCGGACGGGAACAGCTCGCGTCCGGCGATCCATATCGATTCCTGCAATGCCAGCAACAAGCGCTGGCCGAAATCCAGCGCCTGCGCCAACCCTTGCGGACAGTGCAGCAGCACCGCGAACTCGTCGCCCCCCAGCCGCGCGACCACGTCCTCCGGGCCGGCCATCGATACGATGCGCTTGGCCACTTCCACCAGCATGCGATCACCCGCAGCGTGGCCAATGCTGTCGTTGACCAGCTTGAAGCGGTCCAGGTCGAGGAACAGCACGGCGAACACCGGCCCTCCCTCACGCTTGGCCAGCGCCAGCGCATCCTGCAGGCGATCGAGCAGGTGCAGGCGGTTGGGCAGGCCGGTCAGCGCATCGTGCATGGCCTGATGGGTCAGGCGCTGCTCGGCCCGCAGGCGCTCGCCGATCTGCCCGAGCAGCTTTTCGTTGACCTCGGCCAGCTCGCGGGTACGTTCCTCCACGCGCTTTTCCAGCTCGGCATGCGCCGATCGCAGCCGCTGCTGGTCGCGCTGGCGCGCCAGGCCGGTTCCGATGTTCTGCGCGACGAAGGTCAGCAGGCGCTGGTCGTGCACGCTGAAGACGCTGTTCTCGCTGTAGCTCTGCACCACGATCGCGCCGACCACCTCGTCATCGCGCAGCAGCGGCACGCCCAGCCAGCAGTGCGAACGTGCGCCGGACTCGCGCACCTCGCCGCTGGCCAGCAGCGCATCGATCTGCGCGCGCGAAGCCAGCAGGGGCCGCCGGTTGCGCACGACGTACTCGGTCAGGCCGCGGCTGAAGGACCGCGGTGCACGGCTGGCGTTGTGCTCATCCACCGAATAGACGAAGTCCAGGCCGTTGCCGGCTTCGTTCACCAGCGCGATGTAGAAGTTGCGCGCATCCAGCAGGCGCCCGACCACACCGTGTACCTGCCCGTAGAACTGGGCCAGGCTGTCGGCCGACATCGCCATCTCGGCGATGTTGTACAGCGCAGTCTGCAGCTGCTCGGCGCGACGGCGCTCGGCCACTTCCTCCTGCAGGCTGTGGTTGGCGCGCTGCAGCTCCAGCGTGCGCCGCTCCACCTGCTGTTCCAGCCGGACCTGCGCCTGGCGCCGATCCATCGCGGTCTGCACGTGCTGGGCAACAAAGCCCAGCAGTGCCCGCTCGGCCTCGCCATAGCGGGCCGCAAGCTCATAGCTCTGCACGACGATGGCGCCGCATACCCGGCCATCGCGCAGCATCGGCACGCCCAGCCAGTCCAGGCTCTCCGGGCCGCGCTGCGGATCGTGCTCCTGCTCGACCACGCGCGCCAGCAGCTCGCGCGAGGGGCCGCTGAGCGGCTTGCCGTGACGCAGCAGGGCCACGGTCAGGCTGCGCGGCATTTCTTCGGCAGCATGGCTCTGCGCAGGATCGGCGACGAAGTCGTCGACCTGGTCGGCAAAGTACAGGAAGCGGATCTGGTCGCGGACATCGTCGTATTCGACGATGTAGCAGTTTTCCGCGTACATCAGCGTGCCAAGCACGCCGTGCACGTGGCGCAGCATCTCCGACATTTCCAGGTCGGCGCCGGCCAGATCGGCAATCTGGAACAGCGCCTGCTGCAACCGTTCGGCCTCTTCCAGCGCCTTGATCTGCCCGGCCTGGCGGCCACGCTGCAGGGCCAGTTCAATGGCCTGCCGCGCCAGCCCCCACCAGGCCGCCGATGGCACGGCGCCTTCCACCGACAACTGCAGGCGGGCGCCGTCATAGTCCCAGCCATGGCAGCCGTCACCGACGCCGGGCGAAGCGAACGCGCCGGCCGCCACGACCGCCGGCCAGCCCCCCTGGCCGCGCCCCAGCTGAGGGTCGTCCCAGCCAACGCGGACCACGGCCGAATCCGGCAGCAGCGCATGCAATGCGCGCACCAGCGCCGTGCTCAGCACGGCCTCGTATGGTGGCTCTTCCGCCGGTTCAACGTGCGTGGACAAATGACAATCTCTTGGCGCCGTCTGTGCGTCGCCTCCCCTGAGCCGCCGAGCATAGCGCGCCACCCGGGGGGCAATGGAAGCCCGTAAACCCCGAATCGTGCGCCCGTACGTTTTTCCTGCTGTCCGCAGCCGCTTCCACGCCATGAACCTCGCCCTGCCCGCCCCCGTCACCGGCTATGCGCCACCGCCCGCAGGCCTTACCCTGTACGCCGTGGAAGCCAGCGCACTGCCAACCGATGAAGCCTTGATGCTGGCCTGGGCCGGTGGTGACCTGCGCGCGTTCGAAAGCCTGTACGCCCGCCATCGCAAGCGCCTGTTCGGCTTCCTGCTGCGGCAGCTGCGCGACACCGCGCTGGCCGAGGAGATCTTCCAGGACGTCTGGCAGCGGGTGATCAGCGCGCGCGCCGGCTGGCAGCCTGAAGCCGCATTCAGCACCTGGCTGTTCCGCATCGCCCACAACCGGCTGAACGACCATTGGCGCGCGGCGCGCCATCGCCCTGCCGCACCGGCCGACGCCGACCTGCGCCTGGCCGCGATCGAGGATGGACAGACGCCGGAAGCAGAGCTTTCCGAATTCGAACAACGTCGCCGCATCCAGCGGGCGATGGAGCAATTGCCGCCCGAGCAGCGCGAAGTGCTGCAACTGCGGCTGGATCAGGAACTGAGCCTGGAGGAGATCGGCCAGATCACCGGCGTAGGCCGGGAAACCGTGAAATCGCGGCTGCGCTATGCGATGGACAAGCTGCGTGCGGGATTGAACGCATGAACCGAGACGAACCGCTGACGCCGGAAGAACGCGAGCTGGCGCGCCTGCTCGGCCGCCGCGCCGAACAGGGCCCACCGGCCGCGCTGGACGCGGCGATCCTGGCCGCCGCACGCGCTGCCGTGGACGCGCCGCCCGCCGATGCTGTTGCCTCGCCGGAGGCGCCACGCGCGCCGCGCCCGCGTCCGCGCTGGCCAGCCGTATTCGGCATCGCCGCCTCGATGGTCTTTGCCATCGGCATCGCCTGGCAGCTGCGCCCGGAGCCCCCGCCGGTTCCTGCGGCTGAAGCCGGGATCGCAGCACCCCCTGTGGCAGCCGATGACGCGGCCGCGACGCAGCGCGCGGACAGCCGTGCCGCCGATCAATCCACCGCTGCCGCTGTGGAACCCGCACCGGCGCAGGCAGCCCCGATGGCCGCGCCGTCTGCTGCACCGGCACCCGCAACGCCGGCCGTCGCGCACGCGCCAGAACCTGCACCGGCCCAGGCCGCCGACGCTCCAGCACCGCCCGCGCAACCAGCAGCGCGAGCCAAGGCGGCGGACGTCGCCGCCGATACCTCGTTTGCCGCGCCGCCTCACGCACCGGAGGCCGCACCGGCGCCGGCAGCGGCACCGCCCGCACCTGCCGCACCTGCCGCACCGGCGGCTTACCTGGTGCCTGCGCCGGTGTTGGCCCCAGCGCCGGAGGGCGCGCTGAAAGCTCGCAGCGCCGAAGCGGCTGTGGCCAGCGCTGCCGATGCCGAACGGGCCCAGTCACTGGATCGGGTCGAGGTCACCTCGATGAAGCAGCCGGCCCCGAGCCGCTCCGCACCGGGCGTCATGCGCCGCGGCAGCGACGCCGGACTCACTGCCGATGCCGTGCAGGCCGAAGTGGACGCCGATGCCAGGCTGCCCAGGCGGCAGTGGCTGCAGAAGATCCGCGCGCGCCGCGACGACGGCCAGCGCGACCTGGCCCGCGCCAGCCTGGAGCGCTATGTGCAGCAGTATCCGGAGGCCCGCCTGCCGCGCGACCTGCGTCCACTGCTGGACGACTGAAACGGGCGAGCACCTGTGGCAACCCCGTAGAATGGCGGGAATGCTCGATACCCTTGCCCAGCCGGTCAGCCACACGCTGGAAGTCAAACACAGCCGTTTCATTGCACACGCCGCGCCGATCGACGGTGCTGCGGCGGCACTGGCGTTCCTGCAGCAGGTGGCGGTCGCCGATGCGACCCACAACTGCTGGGCCTACCGCCACGGCCAGGACTACCGCTCCAGTGATGATGGTGAGCCCGCCGGTACGGCCGGGCGTCCGATCCTGGCCGCGATTGACGGCCAGGGCTTTGACCGGGTGATGGTGGTGGTGACGCGCTGGTTCGGCGGTATCAAGCTCGGCGCCGGCGGACTGGTGCGCGCCTACGGCGGCGCCGCTGCGGAGTGCCTGCGCATCGCGCCGCGCCTGCCGCTGGTGGCGATGGCCCGGCTGCAGCTGCTGGCCGGGTTCGAGGAGCTGGGGACCCTGCATGCCACCCTGCCCGCTTTCGGTGCCGAAAAGCGCGATGAACGGTTCGATGCCAATGGCGTGTGCCTGCGGATTGAATTGCCGGCAGATCAGGTCGACGCATTGAAAATCCGACTGCGCGACGCCACCCGTGATCGTATCCGCATACAGGACGACCACCAGGATGACTGACAAGGACGACGCCGCCGCCTCGCCCCCGCCGCTGCGCCGCCTCGGCAGCCTGCGCACGCTGTGGCCGTTCGTGCGCCGCCACAGTGGACTGTTCACCGCCTGGCTGCTGGCCCTGGCGGTATCGTCGGCGGCCACGCTGAGCCTGCCCCCCGCCGTGAAGCAGATGATCGACCATGGCTTCAGCAGTGGGGGCCAGATCAACCGTGCCTTCGCCCTGCTGATGCTGGTAGCGGTCGTGCTGGCACTGGCAACGGCCGCGCGGTTCTACTTCGTATCGCTGCTGGGCGAAAAGGTCGTCGCCGACCTGCGCAGCCGCCTGTACGCACACCTGATCCAGCTCGGCGCCGGCTTCCATGACCGCAGCCGCAGCGGCGAGCTGGTCTCGCGCCTGACCGCCGACAGCGAGCTGCTGCGCAGCGTAGTCGGCTCGACCATGTCGGTAGCCCTGCGCAGCAGCGTGACCGTGGTCGGCAGCCTGGCGATGCTGTTCGTCACCAGCCCGCGGCTGGCCGCGTGGTCACTGCTCGGCATCCCGCTGGCGGTGCTGCCGATCATCATCGGCGCGCGCAAGCTGCGCGCGGTTGCGCGCAGCAGCCAGGACCGCATCGCCGATGCCAACAGCCTGGCCAGCGAGACGCTGGGCGCGGTCCGCACGGTGCAGGCGCACGCACGCGAGCCCTACGAGCGCGGCCGCTTCGACAAGGCGCTGGGCGATGCCATCGGTGCCGCGCGCCGCCGCATCGGTGCGCAGTCGCTGGTCACCGCCAGCGCCATCCTGCTGGTGTTTGGCGCCATCGTCGGCGTGCTGTGGCTGGGCGCGCACGATGTCATCGACGGGCGCCTCAGCGCCGGTACGCTGGGCCAGTTCGTGCTGTACGCGCTGATCGGCGGCGGCTCGGTCGGCGCCCTGGCTGAAGTGTGGAACGAGCTGCAGCGTGCGGCCGGTGGCATGGGCCGCATCGGCGAACTGCTGCAGGAAGACATCGAGATCCGTGCGCCGGCGCAGCCGCATGCGCTGCCGCAACCGCTCCGGGGTGAAATCCGCTTCGACGAGGTGGTTTTCCACTATCCGCAGCGCCCGGACCAGGCCGCGCTGGACCACTTCAACCTGCATGTCCGCCCGGGTGAGACCGTGGCCCTGGTCGGCCCGTCGGGCGCCGGCAAGAGCACGGTGCTGTCGATGCTGCTGCGCTTCCACGACCCGGCCAGCGGCCGCATCTGCGTGGATGGCATCGACGTGCGCCAGGTCGACCCGGCCGAACTGCGCGCGCAGCTGGCGCTGGTGCCGCAGCAGCCGACGCTGTTCGCGGCCAGCGCACGCGACAACATCCGATACGGCCGCCTGCAGGCCAGCGACGCCGAGGTCGAGGCGGCCGCACGTGCGGCCGAGGCCGATGGTTTCCTGCGCGCATTGCCGCAGGGCTACGACAGTGAACTGGGTGAGCGCGGTGCCCGCCTGTCCGGCGGCCAGCAGCAACGCGTGGCAATTGCCCGCGCGCTGCTGAAGGATGCGCCGATCCTGTTGCTGGACGAGGCCACCAGTGCACTGGATGCGCAGAGCGAGCATGGCGTGCAACAGGCACTGGAGCGCCTGATGGCTGGCCGCACCACGCTGGTCATCGCCCATCGCCTGGCCACCGTGTTGAAGGCCGACCGCATCGTGGTGATGGACCAGGGCCGCATCGTGGCCGAAGGCACCCATTCGCAGCTGCTGGCCCAAGGCGGACTGTACGCTGAACTGGCACGCCTGCAGTTCATCGATTGATGACGGCCGGCTAACATCGGCCGGACCAAGCTGGCCTCGCGTCAGCAGCATCCGCTGAAGGAGGTCCACGATGTCGTTCCGTCAGTTCCCTGCCGTCGACAGCAATGGCGAAAGCCACATCATCATCGAGTTCAAGCCCGAGGCGAATGGCAGCGGGCACCATTCGGAAGCCACGCCGCGCTATGAACTGGATGATGGCCGTCATCTGGTGCGAAACGGCCGCGAGTTCACCACCAGCGGTGGTGAGCTGAGGCTGACGATCTAGCACTGCCACCCCGCCTGATGGGTGCCCACCTGGGTGGGCACTGGCTTTATCGCCCGCTCTGGTAGGTGTCGCCCCTGGTCGACACGCTTTTTGCCAAGGGCAGTCGAGCATGACTCGACCCTACAAAAAGCGTGATCAATTTTTGACCAACCATCTTGACAGCCTTGCCCGCCAAGGGCCGCGCGCGGTTATCCACATGTTTGCTCAGCATCCATCCACACCGCCTGTGGATGAATGTGGTCAGCCCAACACGCGGCCGATGCCGCTGGCATCCACCTCGGCGGCCGCCCGGGTGATCGCCCCCGGATCGCTGCCGGCCACGAACCCGAGGCGGAAGTGCACCTCGCCACCGGGCGTGCGCGAGGAATGGATCGACGCCAGGCTGACGCCATGCTGCTCGAACACGTTCAGCAGCGCACGCAGCGAGCCGGGCCGGTCTTCCGGCAGGTGCACCGACAGCGCGTTGCGCTCGGTCAGGTCAGCCAGCAGATACCCCACGCGTTCGAAGGTGTAGTTGCCGTCAGCCAGCGCCTGCTCGCCGAAGGCACTGCGATTGGCCGACAGCAGCTGCTCGCGGAATCCAGCCCGCGCGCTGTCATCGCCCTGCGCAACCTGCGCCCGCAGCGCCTGCAGCTGGCCGACCAGCCGTTCCAGCATCGGCGCCACGTAGGGATTGCCGAACTGGATGTCTTCGTAGATCGCCGGATTGAGCGACAGGATGCGCGCGATGATCGCGGTATCCAGTTCGAACGACGCCGACCGGTACGGCATCATCGCGGCCAGGTCGCCCAGCTGCGGCTGGTACTGCCGCAGCACGCCGGCCTGGGCCAGATGGGTGGCATGCACCATCGCCTGCACCAGCGCCATCATCTGGTCGTGGTGCTGCGGCGTGGCCCGCACGCACTCGGCCTGCAGCGCCGCGCACAGCGTGTCGACCCAGGGCTGCCAATGCTGAAGCCGGGCTTCGCAGACCACCATCACCCGGCCCTTCAGCGTCGGTGCTTTCGGCGGCGCGGTCATCGGATGCAGGCCGACCACTTCCGCCTGCGAGGCCAGCATCGCCTGCACCGGTGCTTCCTTCACCGAAGTCACGTCCAGCCACAGGCGGTCTTGCTCGCGCCCCGCCGACTGCTGCACGTACTGGGCGATCAGCGCGGGCGTGTGCCGGATCGGTGCCGAGAACACCAGCACATCGGCCTGCGCCAGCAGGTGTTCCGGCGTGTGCGAGCCCGGGTCCGCGGGATCATGGCCGATCACCTGCAGCTGCATGTGCTGCTGGAAGAAGCGGCTCAGCCAGCGCCCGTAGGCGCCAGCGCTGCCGATGATGCCGACCGTGCGCGGCGTGCGGGGATCCAGGCCGCTCATGCCACGCGTTCGGCGCGGAAGCGCGTTCCTTCGGCCAGCGCCGCCGGCGCGGCGGCGACCACGTCGAATTCCTCGAAGCCGTTGTCCAGGGTCGCCTCCAGCGCCGCGTGGGTGCCGGCGATCGCCCGCGAGATCGCCAGCTGCATCGATTCGCCGCGCAGCAGGAAGGACACCACCAGCGACATCAGCACATCCCCCGTACCGGCCACGTCCACCGGCAGCAGTGGCGAGGTCCAGCGCCAGGTCTCCTCGCGGCCAACGGCCAGGGTCACCAGTTCACCCGGGTTGCCGCCCACGCTGTGCGCGATCACCCAGTGCGGGCCACGATCCAGCAGCGTGCGCGCGGCGGCGATGGCATCGGTTTCGGCCAGCGCCGGCATGCCGGTCAGGCGATTCAGTTCGAAGGCATTGGGCGTCACCAGCCAGGCGTGCGGCAACAGGCGTTCGGCGAAGACCGCTTCCAGGCCGGGTTCCACATAGGGCCCGGTGTGGGTGTCGCCGATCACCGGATCCAGGCAGTAGCGCAACTGGGGGCAGGCCGGCAGGATCCCGTCCAGCCAGTCGGCGAAGGCGGCGCCGTTGGCGGTACTGCCGAAATAGCCGGACACCAGCATCTTGGCGCGCTGTGGCAGGCCACGCTCGTGGGTCCCGATCAACAGGTCGGCGAACCAGTCGACCGGCAGCACGCGGCCCCGCGTAGTGTCGTAGAACGGGGCATTGCTCAGCAGCACGGTCGGGATTTCCGCCACGCGCACGCCGAGTGCGCGCATCGGCGGTACAGCCGCGCTGTTGCCGGCATGGCCGTAGACAAGTTGCGACTGGACCGAGATGACATCGATCGGCGACGGCCCATCCGGCCGCTGGCGGCGGCCGTGGACCAGATGGTTATCAAGGGATTCGCTCATGGTCGCATTCTACGCCCAAGGGGGTTTTCGGCAGGGCTTGCAGCCCTGCACCTGCCGAAGCTGCAAGCAACGGCAACGGCAAAGGCGAGCTATCCGTGGGGTGGCGAGGCGGTGTGGGTGGTCAGGACACGCCGTAAACCCATCCATGGGGGCTCGATGGCGCCATCCATGGCGCCAACGGTCCTGCCCACCCACACCGCCCCGCCTCTGACAGATTCCCGCGACTGTTGGTGGGTGCCGACCGTTGGTCGGCACATCTGTGGGATACCGAAATAAATCGGGGTCAGATCCGTTTTTCTTCGGAAAACGGATCTGACCCCACGAGCTGTTCCGACAGATCGCGGAAAACTGTCGAAGGCGGGGTGGGTCCGGTTGCGGGGGCGTGAGCCGCATGGATGCGGCGACCGAGCCTACATGGACGTATTTACGGCGTCCCCCGGAACCGGACCCACCCCGCCAACCCACGGATAGCCAGCTTCTGCTGTTGACGTTGACGTTGCTTCGGCAGGTGCAGGGCTGCAAGCCCTGCAAAACCCAAACTCCTCAGTGAGCAGCAGGCCGCGACGGCGGCAGCCACGCCGCGACGATGCCCAGCAGCGGCAGGAACGCGGTCAGCTGATAGACGTACTCGATGCTGGTCTTGTCCGCCAACAGGCCGAGCACGGCCGCGCCCAGCCCGCCCATGCCGAATGCAAAGCCGAAGAACAGGCCGGACACCATGCCGATACGGTGCGGCATCATTTCCTGCGCGTACACCACGATGGCCGAGAATGCCGAGGACAACACGAAGCCGATCAGTACCGCCAGCACCGTGGTCCACAGCAGATCGGCATGCGGCAGCATCAGCGCAAACGGCGCCACGCCCAGGATCGAGGTCCAGATGATCGGCTTGCGGCCGATGCGGTCACCCAGCGGGCCACCCAGAAAGCCGCCGGCGGCGGATGCCACCAGGAACGCGAACAGGTGCAGCTGCGCCTGCGCCACCAGAATGCCGAAATGGTGGATCAGGTAGAAGGTGAAGTAGCTGCCGATGCTGGCCATGTAGAAGTACTTGCTGAAGATCAGCACCAGCAGGATCGCCAGCACCTTGGCCACGGTGCGCGGCGGATGGCGCGGGGCCATCGAGGCGGTGCTGGCCGGGCGCGGGGTGCCCAGGTGCAGCGCGTACCAGCGGCCGACATAGGTCAGCAGCGCGATGCCGATCAGCGCGGCGCCGGCAAACCACGATGCGGCATGCTGGCCATACGGCACGATCACTGCGGCCGCAATCAGCGGGCCCAGTGCGGTACCGAAGTTGCCGCCGACCTGGAACACCGACTGCGCGAAACCGTGCCGGCCACCCGAGGCCAGCCGGGCGATGCGCGAGGCCTCCGGGTGGAAGATCGCCGAGCCGATGCCGACCATGGCCGCGGCCATCAGCACCACCGCGTAGTTCGGTGCGAAACCAAGCAGCAGCATGCCGCACAGGGTCGAGGCCATGCCGATCGGCAGCGAGTACGGTGCCGGGCGGCGATCAGTGGCCATGCCGATCAGCGGCTGGAAGATCGAAGCGGTGAGCTGATAGGTCAGCGTGATCAGGCCGATCTGGGTGAAGCTGAGGTTGAAGCCGCCCTTGATCACCGGATAGATGGCCAGGATCAGCGACTGCATCATGTCGTTGACGACATGCGAGGTGGAGATGGCGGCCAGCACGCCGGGAGCTACCGGGCGCGAGGTCGTTGCGGGAGAAGCCAGGGTCGACATGGACGCAGTCAGGTTGGGGGCGAGCCCCGCATGCTACGGTTGCCCCCCCTCTCCCTTCTGCCGCGTTCAGGTCATGCCCTATCGCAAAAAGGACATCGCCGGCGACGTCGATCCGGCCGCGCCCTGGCGGGAGGTTCCCCTGCACCGTCCGGTCACCTATCGGGTCACCCATTACCCGGTGGGCACCCACATTCCCGGGCACAAGCACCAGCGCCACCAGCTGGTCTACGCCATCTCCGGACTGATGGTGGTGCGCTCGGAAGTCGGCCGCTGGGTGGTGCCCTCGAACCGCGCGATCTGGATGCCGGCCGGGATGGTGCACGCGGTGGACTGCATCGCCGCCGTGCACATGCGCAGCCTGTACATCGACCCGTCGTTTGCCCCGCACCTGCCGACCGAGCCGTTCGCGGTACAGGTGTCGCCCTTGCTGCGCGAGCTGCTGCAGGCCGCCACGCTGGTCAAGGGCGAGCACATCGAGGACAGCCGCGATGGCCGCGTGGTGCGCCTGCTGCTGGACGAACTGCACCGCATGGACGTGCTGCCGCTGCACCTGCCTGCGCCGAGCGACCCGCGCCTGCTGCGGATCTGCCAACACCTGCAGAAGCACCCCGGCGATGAAGCCACGCTGCAGGACTGGGCGCAGGCGCTGGAGGTGGACGTGAAAACCATCCAGCGCCACTTCGCCAGCGAGCTGGGCATGACCTTCGGGCAGTGGCGGCAGCAGGCGCGGCTGCTGGCTGCCCTGGAACGATTGGCGGTGGGCGACAAGGTCATCGATGTGGCGCTGGCGATGGGTTACGACAGCCCCAGCGCGTTCAGCAGCATGTTCAAGCGCCAGCTGGGGCAGACGCCTGCGGCATTTTTCCGATGATCGCAAACGAAAACGCCGGGCATGGCCCGGCGCTACCGCTCAACGCTTCCGTTGAAAAACTCAGGACGTCATCCGGTCCCAGAAGCCCTTCACGCCATCCATGAACGTCGCCGACTTCGGCGAATGCTTGCGTGCTTCCTCGCCGACGAAGGTGGCTTCGAACTGCTCCAGCAGCTTGCGCTGTTCGTTGGTGAGGTTGACCGGGGTCTCCACCACCACGCGGCAGTACAGATCGCCCTCGCTGCGGCTGCGCACCGAACGCACGCCCTTGCCGCGCAGGCGGAACAGCTTGCCGGTCTGGGTCTCGGCCGGGATGCGGATCTCTGCTTCGCCGCCGAGGGTAGCCACGCGCACGGTGTCGCCCAGTGCCGCCTGCGAGATGCGGATCGGCACTTCGCAGTGCAGATCGTCGCCATCGCGCTGGAAGATCGCATGCTCGCGCACCCGCACTTCCACGTACAGGTCACCCGGCGGCGTTCCTGCCGGGCCGGCTTCGCCTTCGCCCTGCAGGCGGATGCGGTCGCCGGTATCGACGCCGGCCGGCACCTTCACCGACAGCACCTTGTCTTCCTCGACGCGGCCGTTGCCATGGCAGGTCTTGCAGGGCTTGGCGATGATCTGGCCACGGCCGCCGCAGTTGTGGCAGGCCTGCTGCATGGCGAAGATGCCGCGCTGGATGCGCACCTGGCCGCGGCCATGGCACACGTTGCAGGTCTCGACCTTGCCGTCCTCGGAGCCACTGCCATCGCAGTCGCCGCACTCGGCCAGGGTCGGAATCTCGATCCGGCGCTCGACGCCGCGCACGGCTTCTTCCAGGTCCAGTTCCATCACGTAGCCGATGTCGGCACCGCGACGGGCCTGGCGTGGACCACCGCCGCCACCGCCAAAGATGTTGCCGAAGATATCGCCGAAGATATCGTTCATGTCCGGGCCACCCGGACCGCCGCCGCCCATGCCGTGCTCGAACGCGGCGTGGCCGTGGCTGTCGTACATGCGGCGCTTGTTGCCGTCGGACAGCACTTCGTAGGCTTCCTTGCACTCCTTGAAGGAGGCCTCGGCCGCCGCATCACCCGGGTTGCGGTCCGGATGGAACTTCATCGCGCAGCGACGGTAGGCCTTCTTCAGCTCTTCGTCGGTGGCGGTGCGGGCAACGCCCAGCACTTCGTAGTAATCGCGCTTGCTCATATCGTGAATCGGGTTCCGGAACGTCGGGATTCGTCAAAGCGGAAGAACGGAACCAGGTCCGCTCTTGCGTCGGGCGCCCCGACACGCCGGTGGGCGGTCAGGACCCTGATGCGACAACGGGACGCTGGCTGGCAGCGTCCCGCGTCGGTCCGGATCAGGACTTCTTGTCGTCCTTGACTTCGGTGAACTCGGCGTCGACCACGTCATCGTTGCCCTTGCCGGCATTGCCGGCATCGGCACCCGGGGCACCGCCCTGGTCGGCCGAAGCCGCAGCGAACAGCGACTGGCCGGCTTCTTCCAGCGCCTTCGACTTGGCTTCGATCTGCGCCTTGTCGTCACCCTTCATCGCGGTCTCCAGGTCGGCCAGGGCCGCCTCGACCTTGCCGATGACATCGCCGCCGACCTTGCTGCCGTGCTCGGTGATGGCGCTGCGGGTGCCGTGGATCAGGGCGTCGGCCTGGTTGCGAGCCTGCACCAGTTCCTGGAACTTCTTGTCTTCCTCGCGGTTGGCTTCCGCGTCGGCGACCATCCGCGCGATCTCTTCCTCGGACAGGCCCGAACCGGCCTTGATCTCGACCTTCTGTTCCTTGTTGGTCTTCTTGTCCTTGGCCGACACGTGCAGGATGCCGTTGGCGTCGATGTCGAAGGACACTTCCACCTGCGGCAGGCCGCGCGGAGCCGGCTCGATGCCGGACAGGTCGAACTTGGCCAGCGACTTGTTGTAGCGGGCCTGTTCGCGCTCGCCCTGCAGCACGTGCACGGTCACGGCCGACTGGTTGTCCTCGGCGGTGGAGAACACCTGCGAGGCCTTGGTCGGGATGGTGGTGTTCTTCTCGATGATCTTGGTGAACACGCCGCCCATGGTCTCGATGCCCAGCGACAGCGGGGTCACGTCCAGCAGCAGCACGTCCTTGACGTCGCCGCCCAGCACGCCGCCCTGGATCGCCGCACCCAGTGCCACGGCTTCGTCCGGGTTGACGTCCTTGCGCGGTTCCTTGCCGAAGAACTCGGTCACCGCCTGCTGCACCTTCGGCATGCGGGTCTGGCCGCCGACCAGGATCACCTCGCTGATGTCGCTCGAACGCAGGCCGGCATCGTTCAGGGCGACGCGGCACGGCTCGATCGACTTCTTGATCAGGTCGTCCACCAGTGCTTCCAGCTTGGCGCGGGTCAGCTTGATGTTCAGGTGCTTCGGACCCGAGGCGTCAGCGGTGACGTACGGCAGGTTCACTTCGGTCTGCTGGGCGCTGGACAGCTCGATCTTGGCGCGCTCGGCAGCGTCCTTCAGGCGCTGCAGGGCCAGCGGATCCTTGCGCAGGTCGATGCCCTGGTCCTTGTTGAACTCTTCAACCAGGTACTCGATGACGCGGTTGTCGAAGTCTTCGCCACCCAGGAAGGTGTCGCCGTTGGTGGCCAGCACTTCGAACTGCTTCTCGCCGTCGACGTTGGCGATCTCGATCACCGACACGTCGAAGGTGCCGCCGCCCAGGTCGTACACCACGATCTTGCGATCCTTGTTGTCGCCCTTGTCCAGGCCATAGGCCAGCGCGGCCGCGGTCGGCTCGTTGATGATGCGCTTGACGTCCAGGCCGGCGATGCGGCCGGCGTCCTTGGTGGCCTGGCGCTGGCTGTCGTTGAAGTAGGCCGGCACGGTGATGACCGCTTCGGTGACCTTCTCACCGAGGAAGTCCTCGGCGGTCTTCTTCATCTTTTCCAGCACCTTGGCCGAGATTTCCTGCGGCGCCATCTTCTTGCCGTCGCTGGTGGCCACCCAGGCATCGCCGTTGTCATGGGCCAGGATGCTGTACGGGACGTGGGCGATGTCCTTCTGCACCTCGCCGTCGGTGAACTTGCGGCCGATCAGGCGCTTCACCGCGTAGAAGGTGTTCTTCGGGTTGGTCACGGCCTGGCGCTTGGCCGAGGCACCGACCAGGACTTCGCCGTCCTTGGTGTAGGCGACGATCGACGGGGTGGTGCGATCGCCTTCCGAATTCTCGATGACGCGGGCCTTGCCGCCGTCCATGATCGCCACGCACGAGTTGGTGGTGCCGAGGTCGATACCAATGATCTTGCCCATGGGGGAGACTCCTGAGGATGCTAGTTGGGGTCAGTCCGGCCGTTCGGCCGGTGGATGAATACGATGTGGGGGAGGCTCGTGGAACATTCAAGCCATCCTCCGAACGCTGTGTTTCCGGTCATCCGGCGCGTTCAGCGTCGGGTCGGGTGGCGGTCTCTGTCCGCCGCCCGGCCCCGCGGGATCACTCGGCGGCCACCACCACCAGCGCCGGCCGCAGCAGGCGCTCGTTGAGCAGGTAGCCCTTCTGGAACACGGTCACCACGCTGCCCGGGGCGGCACCCGGGGTCGGGGCCTGGCTGATCGCCTGGTGGTGTTCCGGGTTGAACGGCTGGCCGATCGGGTCCAGCAGGACCAGGCCGTTGTCGGCAGCGACCTTGAGCAGCTGCTTGTAGGTCAGCTCCAGGCCTTCGCGCAGCGGGTGCGGGTCGTCGCCGGCGGCCTTCAGGCCGGCATCCAGGCTGTCGAACACGGGCAGCAGATCGCCCAGCAGCTTCTCGTTGGCGAACTTGCGGGCCTGTTCGATGTCACGGGCAACGCGCTTGCGCTGGTTCTCCAGGTCGGCGCGCTCACGCAGGGCATCGGCCTTGACCTGTTCGATTTCGGCGCGCAGGCGCTCGACTTCGTCGTTGACGCCGGCGGTGGCGGCCGCATCGGCGGCACTCTGCTGGGATTCGATATCTGGCTGTTCGTGGTTCATGTCTGGGTCCCTGGCGGTCAAACTCCGCCTCCAACCACCCTAGTGTGGGCGGGATGCTGCGTTTCAAGCGTCGGATGTTCCCGGCGTGCGCCCGGCCGGTGAAAAGGCCGCGCCGAGCACATCGGCCGTGGCCTGGACCAGCGGGATCACGCGGTCGTAGGCCATCCGCTTGGGACCGATCACCCCCAGCACGCCCAGCACCTGCCCGTTGGCGGTATAGGGGGCGGTCACCAGCGAGACGCCTTGGAGCGGCATCATCCCGGTCTCCTCGCCGATGAAGATGCGCACGCCCGGGGCCTGGATGGTCCGTTCCAGCAACTGCAGGATCTCGCGCTTGCTGGAGAACAGCTCGAACAGTTCACGCAGGCGCTCCAGGTCGGACAGGTCCTGCACCCCCATGAGCCGGGTCTGCCCGGCCACCAGCATGTCGTCAGCCGCCGGCTGCAGGGCCTGCTCGGCCAGTTCGATGCTGTGCGCCAGCAGCTGCTCCAGTTCGGAACGGGCGTCGTGCAGCTCCAGCAGCAGGCGGGTGCGGATCTCGGCCATCGGCAGGCCGGCGAAATGCGCATTGAGGTAGTTGGCGACCTGTTCCAGCTGGCCCGGCGCAAACTCCTGGCGGGTCTCGATGACCCGGTTCTGCACCTCGTTGTCGGCGAACACCAGGATCGCCAGCACCCGCCGTCCGTCCAGCGGCACGAAATCGATCTGGCGGAAGGCGAACTGCTCCCGCCGCGGCGCGCTGACCACGCCGACGAAGTGGCTCATCGCCGACAACAGTTCCGAAGCGCTGCCGAGCAGGGCCTGGGTACTGCCGCCACCGGCCAGTTCCTGGCGCAGGCGGGCCAATTCGCCCTCGCCCGGCGGCTGCATCTGCAGCAGGCTGTCGACGAACACCCGGTAGCCATGCGCGGTCGGGACGCGCCCGGCCGACGTGTGCGGCGAAGCCAGCAGGCCCAGGTCTTCCAGGTCGCCGAGGATGTTGCGGATGGTCGCCGGGCTGACCTCCAGGCCGGCCACGCGCGCCAGCGTCTGCGAGCCGACCGGCTCACCGTCCTGGATGTAACGCGCGATCAGCGTGCGCAGCAGATGGCGCGCACGCGGGGCAAGCTGGTCGGGAGAACCGTGCATGGAATCAACCTGTGAGACACGGACACTAGATAATGGCGGCGCATCACCTTGGCAAGTCATTGGACCTCCCGCGCCCGCGTGCTAGCGTTGCGCGGCTGCTGATACCCCCTTACCCATGCTCAGACATCTTTCGATCAAGGATTTTGCCGTCGTCCGCGCCACCGAACTGGAGTTCGGGCCAGGCATGACCGTGGTTTCAGGCGAGACCGGCGCCGGCAAGTCGCTGATGGTCGACGCGCTGGGCTTCCTGTCCGGCCTGCGCGCCGACAGCGGCGTGGTCCGCCACGGCGCCGCACGCGCCGAGCTGTCGGCCGAGTTCGTGCTGGACCAGCTGCAGGCCGCGCGCCAGTGGCTGGCCGACAACGAGCTGGACGACGAGGACCAATGCCAGCTGCGCCGCGTGATCCGCGCAGACGGTGGCTCGCGGGCCTGGATCAACGGCCGCCCGGTGACCCTGGCACAGCTGGCCGACCTGGCCTCGCGGCTGGTGGAGATCCACGGCCAGCATGAACAGCAGGCCCTGCTGGCACGCCCGTCGCAGCTGGCCCTGCTCGACGCCTACGCCGGCAACGAGGAAGAACGCCGCCAGGTGCGCCGCGCCGCCGCCGCCTGGCAGGCACTGGTCGATGAATCGCTGGCGCTGTCGCAACAGGGCGACGTCAGTGACCGGATCGGCTTCCTCGAGCACCAGCTGCGCGAACTCGACCGCGAGGACCTGGAACCGGAATCGATTGCCGCGCTGGGCGCCAGCCACCGCCGCCAGGCGCATGCCAGCGCCCTGCTGAGCGCCTGCCAGGCCGCCAGCAACCAGCTCAACGGCGATGACGGCAGCTCCGCGCTGGACCTGCTGCAGCAGGTGCGCCACGAGCTGTCGCGCCTGATCGAACATGACCCGCGGCTGGGCGAGGTGGACGGCCTGATCGAGAACGCCTCGATCCAGTTGCACGAGGCCCTGTCGCTGCTGGACCGCGTGCATGACGATCTCGACGCCGACCCGGAGCAGTTCGAGGAGAACGAGCGCCGCCTTGGCCGCCTGCACGACCTGGCCCGCAAGCACCGCGTGCCGATGGACGAGCTGGGCGCGCAGCGCGAGCGCATGCATGCCGAAGTGGAGCAGCTGCGCGGCGCCGACGAGCGCCTGCAGCGCCTGGCCGGCGAGATCGACAAGGCCGCCGCCGCCTGGCGCGCGCAGGCCGAACGGCTGACGGCCAGCCGCCGCAGTGCCGCCGCCGAGCTGTCGGCCACCACCACCGGCATCATCGCCGAGCTGGGCATGGGCGGCGGCCAGTTCCTGATCGAACTGGAGCCGCAGGATGCCGGCAAGCCCGATCCGCAGGGCGCCGAGCGCGTGGAATTCCTGGTCGCGGCCAACGCCGGCCAGCCACCCCGAGCCCTGCGCAAGGTGGCCTCCGGTGGCGAACTGTCGCGCATCTCGCTGGCCATCGAAGTGGCCGCGCTCGACCTGGACGCGGTGCCGACGATGGTGTTCGACGAAGTGGACTCCGGCATCGGTGGCGCGGTGGCGGACATCGTCGGCCAGAAGCTGCGCGCCCTTGGCGAGAAGCGCCAGGTCCTGTGCGTGACCCACCTGCCGCAGGTCGCCTCCAAGGGCCACGCCCACTACCGGGTCAGCAAGGCACCGGTGGAGGGCATGACCCAGAGCGCAGTGGAAAAGCTGGACAGCAAGGCCCGCGAGGAAGAACTGGCGCGCATGCTGGGGGGCGTGGAAGTGAGCAAGGAAGCGCGGGCCGCCGCACGCAAGCTGCTGCAGGTGTAACGCCGCCCGAGCCGGGCATAGGCCAGGCTTCCGCGCGGTAGTGCCGGCCGCTGGCCGGCAACCCAACACACGGGGACGAAGATCGGGAGGTTGCCGGCCAGCGGCCGGCATTACCCCCGTGGCTGTGTCAGGTCGACGTTTTCCACCAGAAAATCGAGGAAGGCGCGCACCCGCAGCGGCAGGTAGCCCCCCTGCCCCAGGAACACCGCGTGCACCTCTTCCAGGTCACCCGGATTGGCCTCTTCCAGCACCGGCAGCAGGCGCCCGGCGGCGATGTCGTCCTGCACCTGGAACGCGGCCAGGCGGGCCATGCCCAGCCCGCCCAGCACCAGCTGGCGCAGCGCGTCGCCGTTGCTGGCACGGGCACTGCCACTGGGCAGCACCATCCGCTCGCGCCCGTCCTGCAGCAGCGGCCAGCCCTGCATCGCGCGCGCATGACCGATGTCCAGCCGGTTGTGGGACTGCAGTTCCTCGGCGTTGCGCGGCATCCCATGCCGCTGCAGGTACGCCGGCGCGGCCACGATCATCATCCGCGTCGCGCCCAGCCGACGCGCGACCAAGCTGGAGCTTTTCAGCGGACCGGCCCTTACCGCCACGTCGGTGCGCTGCTCCAGCAGGTCGATCACTTCATCATTGAGAGTCAGGTCCACCCCCACCTGCGGGTTGCGCGCCAGGAACGCCGGCAGCAGCGGCAACAGGAAATGCTGGCCGAACGGCACGTTGGAGTTGACCCGCAGCCGCCCGCGCGGCTCGGCATGGGCGCTGGCGCAGCGCTCGGCTTCCTCGAGGTCAGCCAGCACGCGCAGGCCGCGCTCGTAGAACGCGCAGCCTTCCGGGGTCAGCTGCAGCTGGCGGGTGGAGCGCTGCAGCAGGCGCGTGCCGAGCCGCTGCTCCAGCCGTGCCACCAGCTTGCTTACCGCCGAGGGCGTCATGTCCAGGCTGCGGGCGGCGGCAGAAAAGCCACCGGTCTCGATCACCCGCACGAACACTTCCAGTTCGCCGGATCGGTTGATGTCGGGTCGCGCCATGGCGATGAATCCAGTTCACAGATGATTGTCCATGCGCAGTCTAGTTCACAGGTGAACCCGGAATCACCATGGCCGTCCCTTTCCTCCGGACCGACCGATGACCCGTTTGCGCCAGCTCACTGCCACCGTCCTGCTCGCCCTGTCCGGCGCGGCCGGCGCCTCGCCCACTGCGCACTGGGTCGCCAGCTGGCAGGCCAGCCCGCAACCGGTCTGGCGCGCGGATTTCCTGTTCCCGACGCTGGTCCCGACCACGCTGCACGACCAGACGTTCCGCCAGACCGCGCGCATCAGCCTGGGCGGTGCACGGTTGCGGGTGCGCCTGAGCAATGCCTACGGTACGCAGCCGCTGCGGATCGGCGCCGCCAGCGTCTCCGCACGCATGGACGGCGCCCCTCGGCCACTCAGCTTCGATGGCCAACCCGGCGTGCTGATCGGCCCCGGCCAGGAACGGCTGAGCGACCCGCTGGCGCTTGCCACCGACGACCGCCAGGCACTGCAGGTCAGTGTCTTCGTGCCGGGGCCGGCAGCGGTCCAGACGTTCCATTGGGACGGTCGCCAGACCAGCTGGATCGCCGCTGGCGACCAGAGCCGGGCCCAGGCGCTGCGCGCTGCCAGCAGCACCACCGCGCGCCTGCTCCTGGCCGGTATCGACGTCGAGGCCAACGCCAGCGCGCGCAGCGTGGTGGTGATCGGCGACTCGATCACCGATGGCGCCACGGCCAGCCTCGACCAGGACCAGCGCTGGACCGACCACCTGGCCGCGCGGCTGGCCCCGCGCGGGGTGGCGGTGGTCAATGCGGGCATTTCCGGCAATCGGCTGCTGAGCGAGGGCATGGGTGAGTCCGCCCTGGCCCGCTTCCAGCGCGATGCACTGGATCAACCCGGGGTAGCCAGCGTCATCGTGCTGATCGGCATCAACGACATCAGCTGGCCCGGCACCGCGTTCGCCCGGGGCCAGGCCCGACCGACGCTGGCCGAACTGCAGGCGGGCTATCGCACCCTGGCCGAACGTGCGCGCCACCGGGGCGTGCGTATCGTCGGCGCCACGTTGCCGCCGTTTGCCGGCGCCCTGCCCGGCACGCCACTGGACGATTACTACCATCCGGACAAGGATGCCCTGCGCCAGCAGCTCAACGCCTGGCTGCGCTCGGACAGCCCGTTCGACGCGGTGATCGACCTGGACGCGGCGCTGCGCGACCCGGCCGACCCGTCGCGGATGGCCGCCCCCTACGACTCCGGCGACCACCTCCACCCGGGGGATGCCGGCAACCGGGCGATGGCCGAGGCGGTGGACCTTGAGGTCCTGCTGGGTTGCAAGGGGTCCGACGCCGCGGAGCGCCCGGGGTCGGCCCCCTCTCCTGAAGGGAAAGGGCTCTGACCCCATCAACGAAAAACCCCGGGCAGGCCCGGGGTTTCGTCGCTGGCGGCTGGCCGGAACGGCTTACTTGCGCTTCTTGCGCACGTACAGCACCAGCGAGTGTTCTTCCAGCTCATAGCCGTGATCGGCCGCGATCTTGCGCTGCAGCTCCTCGATCTCATGGCTTTCGAATTCGATGATCTTGCCGCTGTCCACGTCGACCATATGGTCGTGGTGGCCACCACGGTCCAGCTCGTAAACGGCCTGGCCGCCCTCGAAATTGTGCTTGAGCACGAGGCCGGCGGCCTCGAACTGGGTCAGCACCCGGTAGACCGTCGCCAGGCCGATCTCGTCGCCATGCTCGAGCAGCTGGCGGTAGATGTCCTCGGCGGTCATGTGGTGCTGGTGGTGCTGGGCATTGCGCTGTTCGAGCAGCGCCAGGATCCGCATCCGCGGATGGGTCACCTTCAGGCCGACTTTACGCAGGTCGTGGGTTTCCATAGGTCTCCGTTCATTGGCGATTTAGCGCCAGCTGCCTCGGATTGGGTCGCGGTGGCACGCCGGGAGTGTATCATCGGTTTGATTTCCCCAACCGCCAGTCCCGATGCGCAATCTCCTGTTGGTCGCCGCCGTCGCCCTGTCCACCACCGGGTGCGGCATCATCTACAAGCAACCCATCTATCAGGGCAACCTGATCCGGGAAGATGCCGTGGCCAAGTTGCAGGTCGGGCAGAGCAAGCAGCAGGTCAGCGCGCTGCTGGGCACCCCGTCCATTCCCGACCCGTTCCACGCCCAACGCTGGGACTACACGTCCAGCCAGCGCGTGAACCGCCTGGGCCGCACCGAAGTGAAGAACTTCGTGGTCTTCTTCGAGAATGACACCGTGACCCGCTGGGAAGGCGACTACTTCCCGGGCAACGACAAGGCCCTGGCCCAGCAGACCGTGCGCCAGTTCGGCCGCAACCTGCCGAAGGACAAGAAGAAGAAGGGCCGCTGAGCCCCCTGCCCGTCCGCAACGACGGGTTGCCGGGATCAACCGCCGAGCGCGCGACGCCGGCGGTTGTCCTTTGGATCGGCCAGCAGCGGGCGCAGCAGTTCGATGCGGTCGCCATCCAGCAGCAGCTGCTGCGGACGCGCCAGGACGCCGTGCACGGCAGTGGCCGGACAATCGGCACTGCCTTCCAGCGCCGCAGCGGCAATGGCGTCGGCCACGGTGGCACCCTCCTCCAGTTTCAGTCGGCGCGACAGCACCCGCTGTGGCCAGGCCAGTACCACCTCGACCTCGATCATCGCTCAGGCCTCGTCGGCGACGCGGATGAAGTCGTTGACCATGCGGTCGGCCAAGCTCTGGAAGCCCAGCGCCAACGCAGGACCAAGCAGGCGCGAGCTGGGTTCGAACTCCAGGGTGAGAGTGACCTTGCAGGCGTCCTCGGCCAGCGCATGGAACTCCCAACGGCCGTGCAGCTGCTTGAACGGGCCATCGCGCAGCTGCATATCGATGCTGTACGGGCGCCGCAGCGTGTTTTCCGTCTGGAACCAGGTGCTGAACGAACCTAGGCCCAGGTCAAGGCGCGCCACCAGGCGGTCCTCGCCCTGCTCCAGGATCTGGGCAGCCGAGCACCAGCGGAAACGGCTCGGATAGGCCTGGACATCGTTGACCAGGTCGAACATGCGCGCGGCCGAATGTTCGACCAGGGCGCTGCGGCGGATAGTTGGCATGAATACAGGACGTTTCGGCAATCGACCGGGCGGGCCCGAATCGGAGACAATACGGAAATGAGCAAGAACAGCGGCAAGGATAAAGCAAAGAGCGCGACGGCCAACAAAACCATCGCGTTGAACAAGCGTGCCCGCCACGAATACCACATCGAAGAACGGTTCGAGGCCGGCCTGGCCCTGCAGGGCTGGGAGGTGAAGTCGATCCGCGCTGGCCGCGGCAACATCATCGACGCCTACGCCTACGTGAAGCGCGGTGAGATCTACCTGATCGGCGCACAGATCACCCCGTTGATCCAGGCCTCGACCCACGTGGTGGCTGAAGATCGCCGCGAGCGCAAGCTGCTGCTGCACCGTAGCGAGATCGACAAGCTGGTCGGCAAGGTCGAGCGCGATGGCTACACGATCGTGCCCACCGCGATGTACTGGAGCAAGAACAAGATCAAGCTCGAGATCGCGCTGGCCAAGGGCAAGCAGACCCACGACAAGCGCGATGCCGCCAAGGACCGCGACTGGGCGATCGAGAAGCAGCGCGTGATGCGTCGCGGCAACCGCGACGCATGACCGCCCGCATCGGCGCCCTGGTGACTGCCAGCGCCGATGAAACGCGCACGTTGTGCGCGCGCCTGCTGGCCTTCAACCAGGCCCACGGCGGCGATTCACTCGATGAGACTCCAGTCCGCCTGGCCTGGCATGACGAGCACGGCGCGCTGCGCGGTGGTGTGCTGGCCGACGTCTGCGCCGGCTGGCTGCAGGTACATGTGCTGTGGGTGGATCCGGAACTGCGCGGGCAAGGCATCGGCCAGCGCCTGCTGGCGGAAGCGGAAGCCGCCGCGCGCCAGCTTGGCGCCCGCAACGTGATGCTGGATACCTTCGACTGGCAGGCCGAATCTTTCTACCTGCGGCAGGGCTACACCGTCTATGGGCGGCTGCCCGATTGCCCACCCGGTCACGAGCGGATCTACCTGCGCAAGACGTTGTCGGGGTCGTAGTCGTGTCGGCGCTGGAGTTGCCTGCCGGTCACCCCGCCAGCACACCCTGCCCGCGCATGCGCGGTGCCAGCGCGGCGTGCATCACGGCCAGATGCATCACCACCGCCAGTTCCGGCGCATGCCGGTCATCGCCGGCGCGCCACCGCTGCGCCAGCTGGGCCGCGTCGGCCGGCAGCAGGGCCAGCAACTGGGCGTCATCCAGCGAATCGGCCGCGCCCTGGAGTTGCCGCGCCATCTGCCGCGACTGCCACACATGCACGCCGATGCTGAGGCTGGCCAGCGACATAAGGACCACGGCCAGCCCGTGCTCGAACCACTGCGACAGCACTTCCGGCCCCCACAGCAGGGCCGCCAATACTGCCAGGCCCGGCAGGCGCCAGCCCAGCCAATGGATGCGACCGCGCTGCGACCAGTGCACCACCACCGCACTGGCGACCAGTGCCGCGGCCGCGATGGCCGGCAGTTCGGTCAGCGTGGTGGCCGCAAGCAACACCGCCAGCACCGCCCAGACCCAACCGGGCGGCAACGCGCGCCGCTGGTAGTCGGCACCGACCGGCCCGATCAGTTGCCGCAGGCTGCGTTGTTGGCTTGCATCGGTCACCCACAGTCTCCGTGTCTGTCCTGGCCCGGATGGTCGCCGCCAGTGTGTCGCAAATTCGTGCCAATGACGTTACCAATCCGCTATGCCGCTGGCTCTACAACATGTTGTGGATTGCCACGGTGACTGTTCAGCTGTTTTGGCGTAGCATTGGCAGCGTTGGGCAGGCACTGGCCGTGGCGACACGAAACAGGCCTTGTACCTTGCAGAACTTGAAGAAACCGGGGGTGCATTGGTTTCGACGGGGGTTGTGAAGTCGCCTGGCGCATGCCGAGGGGGTAGCTTTCCTCGTAAATCCAGCTGCAAAACTCTAGTTGCCAACGACGACAACTACGCTCTGGCCGCTTAAGGCCTAAGCCTCGAAACCGCTTGTGTCCATGCTCGCGGTGTAGAGTCACTATCATGGAATCGCGCTGGACGGCTGCCTGTCAGTCCGGCACTAGAACACAACAGGCTGGTTCCCGGATGCGCTTTGCGCACCGTGCTGTTCGGGGACGAGATCCAACGGTGAGCTAAGCATGTAGTGCTGGGGATGGAGTGCCTTCGGACGGCGGTTCAATTCCGCCCACCTCCACCATACGAAGGTCCGAGAAGGACCATGAAAGGCCGGGAATCCCTTGCAACACAAGGCTCCCGGCCTTTTTTGTGTCCCGCGCGGTCCAGGTTAGTCTCTTGAAATGCGGCTCCCGGTGGCGGTAAGAATTGCGGTAACACGCCTACCGCCAAATCAGTTACCGCCATGCCGCGTACCGTCGCCCCTCTCACCGATATCGCCATCCGCAAGGCCAAGCCCGGCCCCAAGCCGACCAAGCTTCGGGACGGCGGCGGCTTGTACGTACAGCTCAACCCGGATGGTTCGCGTTGGTGGCGGTGGGACTACCGCCGGCCCGTGACCGGGAAGCGCAACACGCTCAGCTTGGGCACCTACCCCGAAGTCTCCTTGGCCGACGCACGCGGCCGCCAAGCTGAGGCTCGTCGGCTGCTGGCATCAGGCATCGACCCAGGCGAACACCGGAAGGCCGCCAAGGTCGCCGGAGTGGAAAAGGCCGCCAACAGCTTCGAGGTGGTGACCCGCGAATGGCTGGGCAAGCAGAAGTGGGTGGAGTCCTACCGCTGCAAGGTCGTCGCCTGGATGGACAACGACGTATTCCCGTGGATTGGCGGGCCTCCGGTTGCGGAATTGGCGGCCCCCGATTTCCTGCGCGTAGCCCGCCGTATTGAAGAACGCGGGGCCATCGAGTCAGCTCACCGGATCATGCAAAACTGCGGCCAGGTCATGCGGTACGCGGTCGCCACGGGACGGGCCGACCGGAATCCGGTGGCCGACCTGAGGGGTGCCCTGGCACCTCCTATGGAACGGCACCATGCCGCCATCACTGATCCACGCGAACTCGGCGGGCTGCTGCGGGCCATCGACGGCTATGCTGGCGATGCGAGCACCCGCGCCGCCCTCCGACTAGCACCGCTGATTTTCGTCCGTCCAGGCGAACTAAGCCATGCCGAGTGGTCGGAGATCGACTTGGATGCAGGCGAGTGGAACATCCCCGCGCACAAGATGAAGATGCGCGAGCCGCACCTCGTTCCGCTGTCCTCGCAGGCTGTGGCGATCCTCCGCGACCTGCAACCGCTGACGGGTCATCGCCAATACGTGTTCCCCGGTGGTCGTTCGCCCAAGCGACCGTTGAGCGATAACGCGCTCACCGCCGCGTTGCGTCGCATGGGTTTCGACAAGGAAACCATGACGGCCCACGGCTTCCGTGCCACTGCGCGCACGCTGTTGGACGAAGTGTTGGGGTGGCGGCCGGACTTGATCGAGCATCAGCTGGCCCACGCCGTCCGCGATCCGAATGGGCGCGCCTACAACCGGACAAGCCACCTTCCCGAGCGCCGAAAGATGATGCAGGCGTGGGCGGACTATCTAGACGCCCTGCGCGCTGACATGGGAAATGTAGTCGTCCCGTTCAAGCCGAAGGCCGCTTAGAAGCATATACCGAGGGCCACGCCACGTGACCCACACGCTCCAACAGCCGGCAAAGCCGGTTGGCGGACGGCGTCGGTAGTCGCGGCGGACCGCCTGTGGTTACTGACGCCGCGTGAAAACATGCTGATTAGGACTGGGCGTGGCGATGGTCGCCAGATGCCTGGCCTAGCGTCAAAGTGCCCTAGCGGCCAACACCAGCCTGTAGCGAGACCACAACACCACAGATCACTCAAGCAATGTTCTTTTGCCTGGCCCGCAGAGACGCTGCCCAGTTCTTCAAAGCCTGTATGTCCTGAAAGAGATCAGTAGGTGGTGGTGCCGCGCCATTCCTTCCGCTGGATGGATCGTGCGCGTCGACAATATCGCAGCACTTCTTGAATCCGGCGGCGAAAGCATCGCAGTCAGCCCCGCTGAGTGCGCTGACCTTCTTCAGTTCCTTGGCGTTGATGTAGTCCCTATGGCGCTGAATAACGCGGACGAAGGCGATGTCCTCGAGCCCGCGCTCCCATGTGGCGCGCAGCGAGTTGTAGAACTTTGCCACCTCGACCGCGTACTTTTCTTCCTCGTCCTTGTCATGCAGCAGCTTTGCCGCACGTGCCGCCTTCTCCAGCTTGTCGATGCGATCTTCGACGCTCTGGGCCTTCCAAGGCAGGCCGTCAGTGACCATGCCGGCGCCCGCGGCGCCTCGATTTAGCGTCGTAAGCCGCACTGCCCGCCCGGCATTCGTCGCGTGGTCATTTAGATCGTTAACGAACACCAAGTCATGCGTAAAGACGATGACTTGGCGGTTCTCCGCCTCTTCCACGAGACGCTTGGCCACCTGCCTACGGAAACGATGGTCCAACGAGGACACTGGGTCATCGAAGACCAGAGAAGATCGGTGCATTGCGGTGGCGAGCTCTGTCATGAAACCGGCCAGCGCCACGCAGGTCTTTTCTCCCTCGCTCAGGATTTCGTGGACTTTGGCATCCGGCTTGGCGACGAGGCGCACCTGGTACTGAGGAGAGCCATACTTGCCGCCAGAGCGAACTATTTCGACGCGAACCTTCGAGGCCGCAAGCCTAACAATCTCATTCTGAAACCGGTCCCGCAGCCGAGGCGTAATCACGGTGTCAGCAATGTCGTTGCCCATCTTGGTGATGGCGTTCGTCACCGTGTCGCCAGAACACTCGCCCAGAAACCGGACTGTCTTCAGCCGCTGGATTTCGTCAGTGACAGTCGGCAGCATGCCGGCGAGCAGTGCCCGATCGCTCAGCTCGGAGAAATCGGCTTCTATCCTCTTGCGTTCATCCGCGTCAGCGGACTTGCGCAGTTCGGCGGCGTAGCTGCGGATAGTGGTCTGAAGCTGGCCGAGGTCAGGCAGCGGCGACAGTGGAAAAGGTGGAAGCTGCAACTCGCCATTACCGCCGAGGACTTGGAGCAGAACGTGGCGCCTCAGTCGGGCTGCGGCGATGAAGCGGCGCGTCTGCTTCTGTAGTACACCATTCTGGAGTCCCAGCTCGTCAAGACTGGCCTTAACTGCCCGCGTGCCGATTGCCCCGGCAGCTATGGTCTGCCGCGCGGTTTGAGCTGCCCTCTCTGCCTCGCGCGCCATCTGTTCCGTGTCCTTCTGGACAAAATCCTCGAAGCGTGCCATCCGTGCACGTGCTTCGGCTTCCAATGGCTGCTGGCAAAGGATGCAATAAGCGTCTTCGGCCGACGGAGGGAACGGTTGGCCGGGGTATGCGATGTCCGTCGAGTAGCGTCGGGCGGAATCCCAAAGCGCCCGCCATGTTTCACCGCCGACGCCGGCAATGGGTTCGCCCGTGAAGGCCTTGTCCGCGGCAATACGTGCGGCATCCCGTTTCGACCGTGCGTCCCGGGCGAGGGCAGCGGCTGCCAGCAGCTCCTCATCTGCGGTTCTGGCTGCAACACTGTTCACCACGGCAATCAACCTCATGATGTTGTCAGCTTTAACAGTTTGCTCCGCCGACGCCTTCGTCGGATTCTTCAACAGGTCTTCGCGCAGACGCTCAAGACGGGCACTTTCGTCTACCGAGAGCGCTGCCAAGGCTTCGATCTTCTCTACGTCCGTGTTGTAATTCAGTGCAGTCAGGGCCTTTCCCACGGCCGTCGTGGCTTTCCAAGTGGGTGCAGCAAAGATCGGATTGCGAGCTTTCTCTAGCTGCTTCTGTTCAGCTGCGAGAGCATCCTTCACCGCCTGACAGGCTGCAGCAAGCTCATCCGGTACGTCCAGGCCAAAGGGCCGAAACGCAACTTCGTTCTTCTCGCGGATATGCACTGAGGCGCAATCGCTGTCGAACACGCTCACAGCAGACAGCGCTGCATGCGGAACAGCGCCGTTCTGCCACTGCCCCACCGGTTGCGGTACACCGCCGATTGCATACGCGATGTTCGCGCCGACGCATTTCGGGGGCTGATCAACATACACATTGGGTTCGATCTTTCCGGCATGCCTAGCACGGCATGCGCGTTTAAGGATGCGGGCATAGCCTGACTTGCCTGCACCGTTGTCACCGTAGATGATTGTGATTCCATTCGGCTCGAAGCTGAGGGTCTGGCCGGCTGCAAGGTTGTTCACGCCGGTCACGTCGGTGATCGACAGAAGTGATACCGCGGCGGTCTGATCGGGGTTGGCCGGAAGGTGGGCCTTCTCCAGCGGTACCGCTTTCAGCACGCCAGCGGGGGCACCTCTGGCTTGTTTGCAGAGGTCCACGAGTTCGCTAATGTCCGCGTCCGTCAGACGCCCGTTTGCAATGATGCGGCGCAGAGCGTCACGCTGCCAGAGTGGCCGTTTTTTTGACCAGTCCAGAATCGTTTCGAGGACGGTCTTCTGCGATGCGGCAGGATTATCCATTTCCTATTCCCCCTCTATGTATGCCTATCGTGCCCGTAAGCGACGAGTTTTCGCCACTAGTGATCTCACGAGAATTGATTTTTCTCTCCAATTCGTCGAATCAAAGAGCCTGCCAACGTCTGCTCGGGGCTGGAAACGGACGCTACACCATATGCCCCGCGGCCCGATCAGCCATTTCCTTTTCAACACCAGTGCCCCGTCCCGCCACAACCGATACAGATGTCCGGATCAGCCGGAATCCGTAACCGCCAGTGCGTGAAGGATGTCGCAGAGCAAATAGCCCAAGCAGCCAGCGGCGAACCAGCGGGCTGCCGGCCCCGAGCGATTCTTACCCACAGTACCGCAGGAGCGGTGTCCTGCCGCGACGCTCAATGTAGAGCAGTAGACGACCAAGGCCGACGACTGCACAGCGGTCGGACCGTCGGGCTATCCAGAAGCCGCCCTCCCCCGGCCCAGGCGGCAGGAATGCCAAAGTCCAAGGGGTAAAAGGAAGGCGAAAGTCCACGCTATACAGAATATCCACGATGTCGGCTCCTAACGTTTATGTCTACGGGCGGCTCTATCTGTCTTTTTCGCTGCCCCCCGATGGGAGGATGGCACCACAGGGATGGCTTGTGGCAACCCGTCCGCTAGACTTAACTTACTGACACGAAAGAACTTAATCCCACTTGCGGGATCAACTGCGTAAGCGGGACGAATTGCCAACGAGTGAAGCAGCCAGGGACACCCATGTCGCCCTCGAAGCCTTTTCGTCGAATCCTCCACTTCCACGAGCAACTGATGGTGCGCACCCGCTGGTATCCCATCGCGGTGGCCTTCGCGCTGGTGTGGGCGACGGCTATGGTCACCAAGTCCGCTCTGTAAGGAGACACATGGAAACCGCGACTACGCGCAAGGTTGGTACCCTACGGCGCATCTGTTGGCGGCATGAGCCATGAGGGCGAATCTGCTAGTTGCCTTTCTCGTGGCGGGAGTAACCCCCATCAACCCGCTTCTCGGGCTGTGGGCATACGGTCGCGGGCATGCTTGGGCGCTGCCGCTGTCGGCCCTATGGGGCTTGGGAGCACTGGCGGCGTTTTTCATCAACGCGGGCAGAAAGCACGGTGGCAGCCCGGAAGCACCCGACGGGCGTGACTAGGGTCTTAGCCAAGTGGATTTAGTCACTAAAGGTTCCCCTCTCGACTTCCGGCGCGATGTCGGCGTCGCTTGTGTTTGTGGTGAGATTGCTCTAGCCGCCATGAAAGCGGGCCACGTTGTCACTGTACTGAAGGCATGGTCCACGGACCTGTACAGCGGCCCTCCGCCCGTAGGTGCACGCGCCACAAGACCTTCCTGAGCCCCGCAGATGAGAAGGGGAGGCGCACCGGCGGTCCTTCATCTGCTTAGATATACGCAAATCGAACAGCGAGCACTCTCTTGCGCATTAGTCTCTCACCGACCGCTCTTTGCGCGCTGACTTCCGGCGCGGCTATCGACGCGACCGCGGGCTCCCTGAGCCATCATGCTAGTAGGGGCGGGCGACACCCGCGAGGCCTCTACAATCATGCAACTTCACGCCTCTGCGAGCGCATCACTCGCTACGCCACAGATGTCGAAGCATTGCTAAGACTCGACTACGAGGGGATCTCTAAGCCTGGCTCGGGCAACGATAGCTGGGCTGCCACCTCAGACGCATTGGAAGCACTGACCTACGCAGCTGCGGAGTATGACGACGACCTAAAGGCAATTGTCAGCAACTACTTTGCCACCAAGGAAGAAGCTGGGCGGGACGAGCGCGCCAAGTTTTTCCGGAGCACGATTAGGGGGGCTGCCAACTTGCTCAACCTCATGGCGAACAAGGCCAAGCACGAGCATGCGCGCGCTCGTCTCTACACTGCTGAAATCTCATTCCCCTACCAACCAATCTCGCTTCACGGCTTCTTTCTGGAGGGGATTACCGAAGATGGAGCAATAGGTCCCCATCCCGTTGTGCATGCCGTCCAGCCGGTCTATTCCTTGCCCAGCTTGGCTTGGATTGCGATACACATGATTGTCGAGACGGACAAGGCGCTGACGCATTTTCTCTCATGCCTTTCGCGCACGGAGTCCCCCAAGGCAGACACTTCGTGCTCCAACTTTCAGAAGGCGGTGAGTGCTTCGGCCCGGCTACCCGCCTACAGCTTCGGCGAGACATTTTACGAGTATCGCCTCATTGACACCGACCGCTCTGAGACTCCGCTGGATTCTGGGCTGACCGGTAGTCTCCTCACGGAATGGCCGCCCGGCTGGTTTAAGGTCATAGGAGCCCGAGTGAGCTATATCGGGGACGGTGCTTCGGTGAAGTACACAACGCCACCGGTCGCTAAGGTGAAGCTGATCCGCTACCCGGTGCCACGCCGCTAACTCGCATCCCCTCCAGTCGCGGCATCGCCTCCATAGGCGGTCGCCCCATACGGCACAGTACGTGACTGTGTCATGGGTTTAGTGGACATCATCGGGATAGGGACCGTAACGGTCCGCCCCGGCCCTCCATAGGCGGCACTGGATTTAGCCGTCATCATCGGGAGAACGGCGAGCGGCGCTGAACCCCGCTGTACGCTCAGCCTCGCCCCCCTCCGACCTCCTCACCACCACCAATTGACCCTGCGAGTGCTGGGCCTTCGGGCCTCGGCGGCTTTGCCGTGCGCTTTCGCCAGGGACCGAAGAAGCAGACTATGAAGAAGCAGACACCACCCCCGTACTACTTCACGGATCATGACGGCCGCCACTTGGTCCAGTTGCATGTCCACGGCAGCGACACCCCAACAGTCACCGAGGCGGTCGTATGGGACAACGCCAAGCGCCGCTATGGTCTTACCGGAAGCGTCTACATGAGCAGCGACGGCCAGGGACACCGGTACGTCGTAGCGACCATTCCTGGTAGCGGCTCGCACGCCCCGCTGGCGCGCCTTCTGCTGGGCCGACCGAGTGGCTACCGCGTGTGCTACGTGGATGGCAATTCCCTCAACCTAATGCCAGAGAATTTCCAACTGGTTGCACCATGGGCGGATGAACGCACTGCTGCTGAGGCATTGGCACTGCACCTCGCCAGTGCCCGACAGGATAGTGGGAGTTCCCAATCAAGGTCGGCGTGAGCTTCTATCCAGCACCGATGCCACCACGGGGTCAACGTTACTATCGACGGACCTCTACAGTAGTCCTCCGGTGAAGACCTGCGACACCAAGCGACGCTCGCTTCTCAAGCCCCGAAAGTGACAGAGGGGACTTGCGTCCCCTCCTTGGCAACTTACTCGTCGTCAGCCGAGTTTCCACATTCGAAGCCACACTCCGGCCCGAGGCTGTCATCGTAGTCGCCCTGGACGGAGACGATTTGCGCGTCCCCCTCGCGGCGTTGATCTTCTTCGAAGCAATCCGGGCAAACGTTCACCATCGGATAGTTCTCACTCGCCCTGTCACTCGACATGTCACCGTAGATGGTGCATGCCTTCCAGCCTGTCGTGTCCAAAGTCGTTCCCTCTGTTCGGCACTGGCTGATCGCCAGCGACGACATTCTGCCATCGGCGTGAGCGCCGCAACACGGCGGAGACCATCGACCAAGGAGGGGCTTGACAAGCCTGGTATCATAATAAGACCTAAGTATTACTATAGTGGGACTGTAGAGTTCTATTCACTGGTATTCACCACCAAGTAGAACTACAGTCCTCCTATGCACTCCTGGGGTGTTCCTTTGTCCTCCTTGGGTGCCAACTGCGGCGGTAATCCCAAAGCAGCCAGAACCCGATAGAAGCTCGAACGCATCCCCACCGCTAGGTTGTACCGGGCTTCCTCTTGTACGAGGCTTCTGGCGCAACTAGCGCGCTCCATACGGCGTCCACGGCCTACACCCATGCACGCCCGCAATTGCATGTCGTCTCTCTGAGCGTGTCCCTCACGACCTAGTCGCTGCTGCCACAAGTCGAGCAGCGATAGTCGGTCGCCCCCCCCCCCAACCCCTTTACGTCAATGCGCCGCGACCGGGAGGTCTCAGCGGCTTTGCCGTGGCCGAATCTTTTTTTGAAGGAGCTGAACTTGTTTGAGAACCTCCCAGGTGCCGACGAAAACACCGTCAGGCCCGCACCCCAGCAGCCCATCGTGCAAGCCGTGCGCGAGCGCAAGGAGCAGCGAGAGGCCGCGCAGCGCCGGAAGGATCAGACGACCGTATGGGACGGATGGGGCGCTGCCCAGGCAAAGGGCGGCATCGGCTTCATCGACCGCTTCATCACCGAGCTGGGCTACGAGCCGCAGCAGGGCTATCGCATTCCCGCAGACGCGCGCAAGCGCTGGGAGTCAATGGGCCTGCGCCCGGAGCAGTGGGAGCTGTTCGGCCGGGCCACGTCCGACGAGCACCTCTCCTATCTGGAATCCGTGGCCTTTATGAATCAGATGGCGGACGACGACCTGGCGCAGTTTGGCCTGGGCGGACAGATCGCCCTCGGCTTCACCGACCCGGTGGCAACCGGCCTCGATCTCGCCACGGGCGGCCTGGGGTACGCAGCCAAGGCCGGACGCCTCGCCAACGCGGTGCGCTCCGGTCTACAGGCTGCGGGCACCTCCGCGCTGATGTCGGCCGCAACCTCCACCTACGACCCCGAGCAAACGCTCGCAGACGGCGTACAGAGCGCAGCCCTGTCCTTCGCCTTCGCTGGTGCCCTCGGCGCTCGTCGAGGCGCGTTCTACGACGGCGAGGTAAACCCTGACGTGGTGAAGCGGCTGGCCGGTGACGACTCGCTGTCCGCCGCCCGCGTGGCAGGCACCGCCGCCAACGACCCCACGCCCGGCGTCCTCCCGCTGCGCAACGAGAGCGCATTCGAGCAGGAGTTCGCCGACAAGGCGCTGGTCAACGCGCACATCACGCCCCACTTCGCCACCGTCCGCCGCGACCTTGCTGCCCGCATGGGTAGCGCCAAGTCGCCGCTGGTGCGCGAGGCGGGCCGTCTGCTGTTCCGCGATGGTGTCGGGTACACCGATCGCTCCGTCGCGGTCCAGGAGTCCACCAGCGAGTTCGCCAAGCGCCACCTGGCCGTCATGGAGACGGAATGGCGGAGCGGAGTGAACGCCGCATGGGACGCCTACAAGCAACGGACGGGCACGCATTGGTGGAACTTCTCCGAGCGCGCCAAGTTCAACGAGGAGGTCGGCCGTGCCGTGCGCGGTGCGCCGGACGTGTCTGATGAAGCGAGGACCGCCGCAGCGGCCGTTGCCAAGGCTATGCAGGACGCGCTGCGACTGGCGAAGGAGAGTGGTCTTGAAGGCTTTGCGGAGCTGGCGCAGAACGGCAACTACCTGCCGCGCTACTGGAGCGGCAAGGGCTTCAAGCGCCTGTTCGGCGAAATGCAGCTCCACCAGGACGACGTGATCGACCAGCTCATCAAGCCCGCCATGCGTCGCGCATGGGAGGCCGCCGCCGACGAAGGCGACGAGATCGACGACGAGCTGCTCGGCGCGGTTGCACGCTCCTATCTCAAGCGCGCCCAAGCGAACTTCGAGGGCGACGGAATGGACCTGCTGGTCCGCCCGCTGGACAGCGATTCGGTCGAGGAGATCGGCAACATGCTGACCGAGGCGGGCGTCTCGCCCGTGCGGTCGCAAGAGCTGCTGTCCAAGCTGGAGCGCAAGACCCACGAGTCGGGCAAGCTCGACCGCGCGAAGAAGCGCATCGACCTCGACGAGACCTACTCCACCACCATCCGCAACGAAGCTGGAGAGGACGTGCAGGTCTCGATGGCTGACCTGTTCGACAACGACGTGGACTCGGTGATGACCCGCTACATGCGCGAGATCACCGGCTGGTCGGCACTGTCATCGAAGGCTGGCGTCAAGAACCGAGCACAGCTGGACCGCTTCGTGTCGCAGCTCACCATGGATGCCCGCAAGTCCGGGGACGACGTGAAGGGCATCGAGCGAATCATCGACATCGGCATCAAGTCCACCTTCGGCCGCAGCACGGAGCTTGACCCTACCAGCAGTGGAGCTAGATATGCCAGGTTCCTGCGCAACTACAACTTCGCCCGCGTAATGAACCAGGTGGGATTCTCGCTCTTTGCAGAGCTAGGCCCGGCTGTAGCTCATGGCGGCGTCCGCAACTTTGTCCGGTCTGGGTTTGCCGTGAAGTCCTTCCTAAAGCGCGGCGCTGACGGCAAGCTGTCCTCGCAGGAGGCGCGCGTGATGGAGCGGCTGTTCGCACCTGGCACCGACTGGCTGCGCAACCCACCGTTCCTGCGCCTGGACGAGGACGCGCTCGTGCCGCAGACGTTCAACGTCAAGCACGGCGAGAAGATCGACAACGCGATGAACATGGCGACGCACGTCACCTCGGTCGCATCCGGCATGGCCCCGATCAACACGATGCTCCAACGCATCGCCGGTCGCGCCACGCTGCTGCGGCTGCTGGACATGGCGAACGCCAAGAAGCTGTCGGACGCCGAAGTGGCCCGCCTGCGCACCTGGGGCCTCGACGAGAAGGCCCAGGCCGATGTGTTCGGCTACCTCAAAGGCAAGCGGCAGATCGAGCAGATCGACCCGGACAAGTTGCCGTTCCAGACGCGCGAGCGCATGGCGGCATTCCTGTTCCGCGTGACGCGACACCAGGTTCTCGAAGGCGACGCCTCGGACAGCATCGAGCTGATGCACTCCACCACCGGCCGCATCGTCACGCAGTTCCGCAGCTTCATGGTCAACAGCTACACCCGCCACTTCCTGAACTCCGTCCACCACTACGACGACTGGCGCACCTACGCGATGGTCACCCTGTCCGCCGCCGCTGCTGGCATGGGATGGGCAGCGCGGACGTACATCAACACCATCGGCAACGAGAAGCAGAGGAAGAAGCAGCTCACCCCTGAGAACTTTGCCCGGAACGCCGTTGCGCAATCCAGTTGGTCGAACATCGTACCGGCCGTGACGGATATGGTATGGGCCGACACGCTGGGCAACGCCCCCGTGTTCAGCGGTAACCGCTCGACCGGCCTGGAGAACGGCGTCATGGGCATCCCGTCCATCGACCTCCTGAACAAGGTCTACGGGGGCGGTCGGATCGCTGGGGCGCTCCTCGACCCTGACCAACACGTCACCGAACGGCAGGCGCGGGACCTCTGGCGCATCTGGTGGTTCAACAACATGACCGGTGTACGCAACATCGCCGATGCGGCACTCCGGGAGCTACCGGACCAACCGGACGGGACCGATGCAGACGAGAGCGGTCCGTAGGGCTAGACCGCCCCTGGGTCGAGTCGAAACGTTTGCCGCAAATTTTCGAGACGGTATCTAACTACTCGGAACCTCGCTATCACCCCCCGGCGGCCCCTCCGCCTATTAGCGGCACGCTGAGGCCAGCAGCCACCCCCACCCCACGGTGCTTGCAAGCCTGCCCCTCCGTACCGCCAAGGCGCGGGAGAAGCGCGCGCCACCTCCACCATCAACCACCACCACAGCCCGCCAGCGGTCGCCCCGCTGCGCGGGCTTTGTCGTTTGGAGAAGCCATGCACGACCAAAACACCAACGCCGCCACTCCCGTTCGCCTCTTGCCCATTGCCGAGGTCTGCCAGATCGTCGGACTAGGCGAGAGCACCGTATGGGAACGTACCCGCGCAGGCACGTTCCCAAAGCCGGTCAAGCTGTCGGAGCGGACAACCCGCTGGGTGTCCACCGAGGTTGAGCAATGGGTGGCCGAGGTCATCGCCAGGCGCGCCTAGCCGGCATTCGTTGGCGGTAACTTTGGCGGTAACAACCGAAGCCTTCCCTTCAAAGTTCCGCGCAAATCAGCCACTTGCGCCCCATTTTCTGTAGAGCCCACCCCAACGAACGGTTCGTCAAGGACCGGAGAAGCCCGGGAACCCCCGCATAACAAGGGTTCCCGGGCTTTTTTATGTCCCCGACTGGTTCGCGTCAGTTCGTTCTCACCGATGATTCGATCATCGGCGGCGGTTCTCCTCGTTCAGCACCTGGAGCATGTCGCCTGGCGACAGCGCTCCGCCTGTCCGCTCATTGCTCCCGCGTGAGCCGGAGGTTTCCGTCTGACGGGGTAGTCGAGCGGTAGGACTGTCGATCACCTGCAGCCAGCGTAAGGTTCTGCGAAGTGGAAATGTTCGCGCAGAGCCCACCACCGGTCGACAGCTTCAGGAAGTATGAGCCTGGAGCGACATAAAGGGTCGCAGCCTCGGACTGCCGCAGGGCGATGATCTTCACGTTGTTCAGCGAGATGTCGTGGCTGCAGCCCGATCCCAGAAATCCCTTGTCGCGGGCGACGTAAATGGTCGCCGTGCGCTCCGGCGAGGGCGATAGATAGGCGTTTTCGTAGATCCGGTCTGCAGGGACCGCTCTTGCCGTGGTATCGGTGACCGGAACGGTTGAGCAAGCGGAAACGGCTGAAGCAACGAGAACCACCGCGCAGAGCGCCAGCACTGGGTTACGCATCCTGTACCTCCCCTTATGGTGCAGAGATTCTAGCGTGACAGCCTTCTGAACGCCCCAGGAAACTGCAAACTACCTTGCGAGCTTCCGGAAACCCACGCTCGGCCTGGGTTTCCGGGCTTTTCCATTGCCCGTTTGAGTGGCCAGCCGATACTGCGCATGGCACCCATCGCATCACCGCCGTTGATGATCGTGGCGCCCTTCAATGCCAGGGCGACGCCAGGAGCCTCGACCGAGTCGTAACCGCGATGCCCGAACGGCACGGCGATCCGGAGATCCCAGAGGCAGCGTCGGCCCGAACGGATGCACCCGCTGGCCTGGCCTAGAGCCAGCGCCGTACACGCCTGCAGAAGGCTGCATAAGCGTCGGGGAAGCGCGCCGACAACATGCGTTCCTCGGGCAGGATCTGAAGGCGTGTGATGTATACGACAAACAGGGGTACCGCCAACAGCGCGCGCAGATCCTGCAGGTAGAGCATGGCGCCGAGCAGGACCAGCGCCTGCCCCAGGTACATGGGATTGCGCGTATGCCGGTACACGCCGTGCGTGACCAGTGCGCTGGCCGCCTGCGGCCGCAGAGGATTGACCGTGGTACCGGCGCGGCGGAACGCCAGCTTCGGCAGCAGATTCAGCGCCACGCCCGTGGCTGCCACTGCCGCCGGCACCAGCACCGGAAACGCCATGGGCCAGGTCCACGGGCTTCCCCAGGCACTGGCGGCAAGACCTGCCATCGCGCATGCCAGCATCACCAGTGGTGGGGGAATCCGGGTTTCCAGCCACGTCATCGGCGTTGCCTGTCGGCGTCCATTCATTTCAGTGTCACACACCGGTGCCTCAATCGCCCAGCGGTGAATGCGTCCGTCGGTCGAGGCGACCGCCCGGGATATTCCGCTTTGACAGACCGCCCGCTAGAGTGGCGCCACCGCGCAGGAGGATCGCATGGCTACCACGGGCTTGGGCTTGATCGGCCGCACGACCCTCATCATCACCGTGCTGCTCACCCTGGGCGGCTGCGCGACGCTGCGCCAGTTCGGGCCGTCGGTGCAGGTCGCTTCGGTCACGCCCGGCCAGTACATCGCGCTCAAGCGCGGTGACATCCTCACCTCCGGCAAGCTCAGCGCGGCGACCACCGAGACCCTGCGCGTGGCCGGGCTCGATGAGGGGGCCTGTGCCAAGCCCGGCCTGCCCTGCATCGAGGCGATGGAAGGCAGCATCGTGGTGCGCGAGGAAGACAAGCGCTCCAGCCTGGCCGAGCTGTGGCTGCAGTATGCGATGACCCTGCCGGCGCCGAAGCGCGAATACTCCGCGTCAGGCCGGGCCAAGACTGCAATCACCGAGCTGGATGCCGACTTCCAGCCGCGCCTGGACGCGTGGATGCAGGTCGCGCGCCAGGCCTATGCCTATCTGTTCTTCACCGAGCGCACCGCCAACCAGCGGGGGTTCGAGGACCGCCAGACCCAGGTGCGCGACTACTACAACCTGGCGGTGCAGGAGGCTTCGGTGCAGCTGTACGATGCCTATGCCACCGGGCGCGTGCACAACACGGCCAACCACCTCCGGCTGGGCCGCTGGACCTTCGTGCTGGCCCCTTCAGACGAAGCATCGGCGCTGGACCAGCGCACCCCCAGCGAGCTGGTACCCGCCGCCTCGCTGTCGTTCACCGGCACGCTGCGCAGCGTGCATCGCCGCGATGGCTTCGGTGCCGAGCTGGTGGCGGTGATGGACGACCCGGCCGGCAGCACGACCACTCCGCCTCCGGCGGCGGCGCAGGCGGCGCAGGCAGGACGTTCTGCCACGCAGAGGTGGAGCGAGATGCCTTCGCCATCGATGACGGTGCTGCTGCGCTTCTCGGGAAAGAACCTGTGGGAAGTGCTGCATGACGACGAGCCGGAACTGGAGATCCACGATCCCTACCAGGTCTCGGAAGTGACCCTGCACGGCCAGCAGGTGCCGCTGGCAGCCAATTTCACCGCCGGCTACGCGCTGTGGCTGGCCCGCTCCAACTTCAGCCGCCAGTCGTTGCGCACGCTGTTCGGTGGCAAGGGCGGCATCGACACGCCGCATCTGTACATGATGCAGCCCTACGACCCGAACCGTCGCGTGCTGCTGATGATCCATGGCCTGGCCAGCAGTCCGGAAGCGTGGGTCAACGTGGCCAACGAACTGCTGCGCGACGACGAGATCCGCCAGGCGTTCCAGGTCTGGCAGTTCTATTACCCCACCAACATGCCCATTGCGATGAGCCACGATGCGATGCGCCACACGCTGGCCGAGGTGTTCAGGCACTTCGACCCCAGCGGCAAGGCGCAGGCCTCGCATGACATGGTCCTGGTCGGGCACAGCATGGGGGGAGTGATCGCACGGTTGATGGTCTCCTCCTCGGGTGACCACCTGGTCGATACCCTGCTGGCCACCGCGCAGATGACGCCTGCCCAGCGCGAGCTGCTGCGCACCAAGGGCGCGCCGGTGCTGACCTTCCTGCCGGAGCCGGAAGTATCGCGGGTGGTGTTCATCGCCACCCCGCATCGCGGCACCGACGTGGCCGGCACCCGCCTCGGCCGCTGGATCGGCCGCCTGGTCCGGCTGCCGCTGACCGTGCTGGAAGACGTGGCGACGCTGGCCAACGACGGCCAGATCGACCGCACCGATGGCAAGCACGGCTACCAGATGAACAGCATCCAGAATCTGGACAAGGATGACCCGTTCGTCCGGGCCGTAACCGACCTGCCGATGTCTCCCAGGGTGCACTACCACTCCATCATCGCCCGCGCCAAGGCCGACGGCCCGCTGGAAAAGACCGATGACGGGCTGGTGCCCTACTGGAGCTCGCACCTGCCGCATGCGGATTCGGAGAAGGTGATCGTGTCCGGGCACAGCGTGCAGGAAGCCACGCCGGCCATCGTTGAACTGCGCAGGATCCTGCATGAGGACATGCAGCAGCACCGGACGCCGCTGAAGTAGCAGGGCCCGATTGAGGGGAATCCCTCATCGTGGCTGCGCGCGCGGCCTTTTATGCTGGGTCCACTTTCCCCCACGGAGGTCCGCATGCACACGCAAGAGCCCAGCCGCCAGCCCAGCCCCGATCCGGCCGAGCGCGATGCCTTCTTCCCGTCGCCGTACTCGCTGTCGCAGTTCACATCGCCACAGAGCAACCTGTCCGGGGCCGAGTATCCGGATGCACGCCGCGACGGCCGCTGGAAGGTGCTGATGATCGCTGCCGATGAGCGTTACCTGCCGACCGCCAATGGCCACCTGTTCTCCACCGGCAACCACCCCGTGGAAACCTTGCTGCCGATGTACCACCTGGACAAGGCCGGCTTCGGGATCGACGTGGCAACGCTGTCCGGGAACCCCGTCAAGTTCGAATGGTGGGCCTTCCCGCGCGAGGACCGCGAGATCGGCGGACTGTACGAACGCTACGAGGCGCGCTTCCGCCAGCCGTTGCAGCTGGACGCGGTGGTGGCCGGCCTGGGAGCCGATTCGGACTATGCCGCCGTGTTCATTCCCGGTGGCCATGGCGCACTGATCGGCCTTCCGGAGAGCGCAGCAGTGAAGGCCGCGCTGCACTGGGCCATGGCCGCGCAGCGCCACATCATCACCCTTTGCCATGGACCGGCGGCGCTGCTGGCGGCGGGCGTCAACGAAGCTGAAGGCGGCTCGCTGTTCCGTGGCTACCGCATCTGCGCGTTCCCCGACGCGATGGACCGGCAGACGCCGGAGATCGGCTACATGCCGGGGCAGCTGCGTTGGTTCTTCGGTGAGCGGCTGGCGCAGCAGGGCGTGCAGATCGTCAATGAGGGCATCGATGGCAGCGTGCTGCAGGATCGGCTGCTGCTGACCGGCGACAGTCCGCTGGCGGGCAACGCGCTGGGCAAGCTGGCCGCGCGTACGCTGCTGGACGCGTTGGCCGGGCGCTGAGCCAGTGCCCGCGCTGGTGTCCGCGTTGCTGGAACTGGAACAGGCGCGCTCACTGGCCGCGGTGGGCGGCGTGCTGCGCCGCGCCGCCTCACCCTTGGGCTACGACCGCCTGCTGGTGTTAGCCACCGGCACCGGCCTGGAACGCGGCGCACAGCGCGTGTACTGGATCGAAGGGGACTGGTTCGACGACGGCAGCGCTACCGGGCTCGCCCGCTACCTCCACGCCTGCCCGGTCAACCGCCATGTACTGGACAGCACGGCGCCGTTCTTCTGGAGCAAGCGCCAGGGCGTGCGCGGCGAACGCTATCTGGTGGTGAAGCAGCCGCGCGGCGACGGCCTGCATGGGCTGCAGGTTCCGGTGTTCGGCCAAACCGGTCTGGAAGGTGCGGTCAGCTTCGCCGGCACCTCGATTGATGCGTCCGCCAGCGCGCGCGTGCTGCTGGACATGGTCGGCACGTCCGCCTTCCGTGCGGCGCGGCGTCTGGCCGAAGCGCCTGCGCAGGTTCCCGCGGGCACCTTGAGCGCGCGCGAACGTGAAGTGCTGCGCTGGGTCGCGGCTGGGCGGCGCCAGGCGGACATCGCGGCCACACTGGGGCTGTCTGCGCGCACGGTGGAGAACCACCTGCGTCGAGCGCGGCAACGGCTGGGCGTGGCCACCACCGCGCAGGCGGTGCGCGCGGCCGGCCGCCGAGGCGAGATCGACGACTGAGCCCCGCGCGGTGGCCACCGTCATGCGCGCCGCGGCGTCAACGTACCGATGAAGTCGACCGGGATGGCAAAGCCCTCCAGCTGCATCCAGGGTGCTGGCACCTCCTGCACCGACAACTCGAAATCGCGGGTCACCAGCGCGCAGAACAGCAGCAGCTGGGCATGGCCGACCGCGCTGCCGATGCAGGCACGCGATGAGAATCCGAACGGGACATAGGCGCCCTTGTTGGCCTGGCGGCGCTCGGGCAACCAGCGATCCGGATCGAAGCTGTCCGGGTTCTGCCAGTACTCCGGCGAATGATGCTGGAAATAGGATGACAGCTCGTATGCCCCACCCTTGCGGATGCAGACACCCTCGATGTCGATATCGTGCGAGGCGGGACGATGCAGGGCGAACAGTCCCGGCCACAGCCGCAGAGTTTCCTTGACGAAACGCGACGTGCACGGCAGGGACTTGATCGGCAGTGCATACAGCTGCTCCAGGCTCAGCGCCGAGGTTTCCTCGCGAATGCGCGCATGCCAGTGCGGAAAACGGTGCATCGCGTAGAGCAGGCTGGCGGCAGTGATACCGGGCAGGCCCGACATGCCGGCCAGCACCATCGACACCAGATAGGCCACCCGGTCCACCCCGACCCGTTCTACCAGCGGCAGCAGCGATTGCAGGAAGTCCTCGCGCGGCGCGCTCTCCCGCGCACGACGCCGGATGTGCCGTGACACGGTGCGCGCCGCGCGGCGGGAAAGGTGGAAGTCGATGATCCGCCGCCAGAACGAGAAGTTCTGCAGCACGATGGCGTTGTAGCGGGTCTTCTGTTCGCCGATGAGGGCTTCGACGTCGGCGCGGCTGAGGCCATCGATCAGCAGCGGCAACAGCGACTGCGAGATCGTCCACCAGCTCAGTTCGCTGAGGTCATGCGCACGATCAGCACGCTGGGCGAGAAAGCCGTGCATGCGCGCGTAGAGATCGCGCATGTGCCCGGGGCTGGCCAGGCGTCCGGCCTGTTCGCTCAGCAGTCCACGCACCTCACGCCATGCGACCGGGTCGCGGGCACGGCGCAGGCCAAGATAGTCAATCAGCGAATCCGGTACCGTGTGCCGGTCGGTATTGGCCTTGTCGACCCTGACCGCCAGGGCCGGATCAAAGATGCCGACAACATCATTGTTGAAGCGCAGGACCGGCCCTTCGCGGCGCACGCGATCGAGCAGATCGTCGATGGAAACCACTTCCGCATCCGCTGCACGCTCATCCATGCCCTGCCCCCCGATGCCAGGGAAGATCATCGACCTTCCCTGGCGATGTCATCGAATATGTGGCGTCCTACCGGTCAGAAGATGTTCCAGTAGCGATACTTGGAACGGATGCACTGGGTGGAATTGTCCGAACGCAGGTTCAGCGACACCTGCAGGGCGCGAATCAATCGTGTCATGGCACAGCTCCTTGTGGTTCCGTTGTGGGTTTGCTGCTGCGATGCCGGGTTCAATGGCCGGCACGGCCGTTCTAGCACGCAGGCCCGGCCTGAAGGGTCAATGCGCCGTCAAGGCCAGGCTGAATACGCCCCATTCCCGACGGATGCCGCCAGCGCGTGCACAGCCATCCACCGGCAATCCGTGCGATGCTCCGTGAAACCGTTTTCATGGAATGGAGGGATTCCACGATGTTGTCGCGTTTCCGTCGCCCCGCGCTCTCTGCGCTGCTGGCGCTTGCCCTGCCTCTCACCAGCGCCTGGGCGGCTGCCCCCGCGCCGTTGAAGGTGATGTCGTTCAATGTGCGCACCCCGGCCGATACCGAGCCCGGCAAGCGCTGGCCTGACCGCCGCGACGCAATGGTGAAGGTCATCCTCGATGCGCACCCCGCAGTGATCGGCACCCAGGAACTGGTGCAGGAGCAGGCCGACTACCTGGCCGGGCACCTGCCCGGCTATCGCTGGTTCGGCGAGGGCCGCCGGGGGGGCAGCGGTGACGAGCACATGGGTGTGTTCTACGACAGCAATGTGCTGGCAATCGAGCAATCAGGCAACTTCTGGCTGTCCGACACACCGGACGTGCCGGGCAGCATCACCTGGGGCAACCTGTATCCGCGCATGGTGACCTGGGCGCTGTTCCGCCGCATCGACGACGGCCGCCGCTTCTACTTCATGAACACCCACCTGCCCTACCGCGACGAAGACGAACCGCGGCGGGTCAAGGGTGCCGAACTGATCGGCACGCGCGTGGCCAAGCTGCCGGCCGATCTGCCCGTCGTGCTGACCGGCGACTTCAACAGCGAACCCGGCGGCGACACCTACAAGGCGTTCACCCGCGTGCTGCAGGACACCCGTACCCAGGTGAAGGCCCCGCAGGGCCCGCGGCTGACCTTCCATGATTTCACCGGCAAGGCCACCGTGCAGCTGGACTGGGTGCTGGTGCGCGGCTTCCATGCGCGCAGCTTCCTGACCGACGACCGCCGCATCGATGGCGTGCTGCCGTCGGACCACTTCCCGCTGGTGGTCGAGCTGGACTGGCCCAAGCACTGAGCAGCCACGGCAGCCGCCGTTACAGCGGTGGCTGCCGCGACAGCAGGCGATACAGCGCCTGATGCTGGTCGCGCGCCTGGCAGATGCGGGCGCCGATCGCCAGGAACACGGCCACACCGATCAGGCCCAGCCCGAGCATCGAATCCTGCAGGCGCAGGAAACCGACCGCAGCGGCCATCGTCGCCAGCACCAGCAGCACCACGACCGCCACCGACAACCCGGCACCGGGTGGGCCCGGATCGCCGAACAACATCCGTTGGGTATCCCGCCATCCGTCCGCCATTGGTTGTCCTCCCAGGTGCCTGACCCACTAGTTACACGGCGGGACGCCGTTTCGGCAGAGTCAGAAACGTCACGGACGTGAAGATGTCCACGCCGGGCACCGCGCTACCCTGCCGCATCCCCCTGGACCGCGGAGCAGGACATGGCACACCAGAGCCGGCTGGCCGGATTCATCATCGACTGCCAGGACATGCCTGCCGACGAGGCTGCCCGCTTCTGGGCCGCCGCGCTGGGCCTGCAGGCGCAGGCGGCGCGTGCCGAAGACGGCGCCGAGTACGCCGACCTGCTGGGCGCGCCGGCAGGCTTGGACGTGGAGGTGCAACGTGTCGATCACCCGTCACGGGTGCACCTGGACATCGAGAGCGACGACATCGATGCCGAGGCCGACCGCCTGGAAAAACTCGGCGCCCGTCGCATCGGCTTCGTCAAACGCTGGTGGGTGATGGAAGCGCCCAGCGGCCATCGATTCTGCGTCGTGCACATGCGCGACCGCGCGGTGCCGGCCAACCAGTGGCCCTGAAAGAAGAAAGGGACGGAAGCCAGCGCTCCCGTCCCCCGGTTCTACTGCAGTTGCGCCACGCTGGGCGGCTGCGGTGATTGCCCCCAGCCCCCCAGTGCCTTGTAGACGCCCACCACGCTGACGTTGACTTCGGCCTCGGCCGCCGCCAGGGCATCGTCGGCAGCCAGCTGAGTGCGCTGCGCGTCGAGCAGGGTCAGGAAGTCCTCCGAGCCCTCGCGGTAGCGGATCTGTGCCAGCGATTCGGCACGCCGTGCCGCCTGCGCCTGCTCGACCACGATCGCCAACCGTGCCTGCTGCTTGGAATAGCGGGTCAGCGCGTTCTCGGTGTCCTCCAGGGCGAGCAGTACCGCCTGTTCGTACTGCGCGGCCACGCCTTCGGCTTCAGCCTTGCTGGCACGCAGGCGCGCACGCACGGTACCGAAATCGAACGCTGCCCAGCTCAGCGACGGGGTCAGCGACCAGGCCTTGTTGTTGCCGTTGACCAGGCCGCTGGCATCGCCCCCCAGGAAGCCGACGAAACCGGACAGCGACAGCCGCGGGAACAGATCGGCGGTGGCCACGCCCACGCGCGCGGTGGCGGCCGCCAGGCGCCGCTCGGCCACGCGCACGTCGGCGCGCTGGCGCAGCAGTTCGCGGGTGTCACCCAGCGGCAATGCCTTGGCGAAGGCCGGCACGTCGTGCGGCGCAAGCATGTCGGTCAGTACTTCCGGACGCTGTCCCAGCAGCACGGCCAGCCGGTTGCGCGACTGTGTCTCGGCCACTTCCAGCAGCGGGATGTCGGCCTCGATCGCCTTCAGGCGCGCGCGGCTGCTCTGCACGTCCAGCTCGCTGCCGGCGCCCAGTTCCCAACGCGCCTCGGTCAGCTTCTGCGTATCGCGCAGGTTCTCCAGCGTGTGCTGGGCCACGGCGATGCGCTTCTGCGTCCCACGCAGCTCGAAGTAGTTGCGTGCCACTTCGGCGGCGACCAGTACCTGCGCGTCGGCCAGGTTGGCCTGCTCGGCACCGAGGTCTGCACGCGCGGCTTCGGCGGCACGGCGCTTGCGGCCGAACAGATCCAGCTCCCAGCCGGCATCGAAGCCGAGCTGGTAGCTTTCACTGAACACCCGCTGCCCACCCAGCTGCGGATCGGGCTGCTTGCGGCGGTCGTAGCTGCCGCCTGCGGTGATGTGCGGGGCCTGGTCAAGGCGGCTTTCGACGAACACCGCGCGGGCCTGGCTGACGCGGGCCACGGCCACGCGCAGGTCCAGGTTGTCCGACAGGGCACCATGGACCAGCTGCTCCAGCACCGGATCATCGAACTGCGCCCACCAGCTGGCGACCGGCGAGGCCGTGCTGAAGACCGGCTGCTGTGCACCCTGCAGGACCACCGGTTCCTGCACCGGGGCCTTGTAGTTCGGGCCGACGCTGACACAGCCCGCCAGCACCAGGCTGGAGACGGCCATCGCCAACGTGCGGATCACCATGGCAGCACCTCGCCCAGGTAGGTGAAGCTGCCGCTGGCACCGGATTCACCGATCAGCGCCATTTCCACGCTGGAACGCGCGCCTTCGCTGATTTCGATCTCGCCGTTGCCGCCGTTCATGTCAGTCTTTACGTAACCCGGATGCACGGTGTTGACCTTGATCGGCGTGTTGCGCAGCTCATAGGCCAGGCTCAGGGTCCAGCTGTTCACTGCGGCCTTGGACGCGTTGTAGGCCGGAATCTTGAAGTCGTAGATGCCCGACGAAGGATCCGCGTGCAGGGTCTGCGAGCCGAGCATGCTGGACACATTGACGATGCGTCCGGACTTGGACTGCTTGACCAGCGGCAGGAATGCCTGGGTTACCGCGACCAGCGCATAGACGTTGGTGTCGAAGGTGCGCTTCCAGGTGTCCAGCGACTGCTCGGACGGCGCCTGCGCCGGGTTCTCGATCATGATGCCGGCATTGTTGACCAGGATGTCGAGGCGACCGTGGCGCTGGCGCACCTGCTCGACCGCTTCGGCGATGCTGGCCGCGTCGGTCACGTCCAGCTGCAGGGCTTCGACCGGCAGGCCTTCAGCCTGCAGCTTCAGGGCCAGCTCCACCGCGGTATCGCGCTTGCGACCGGCCAGCAGCGTGTGCACGCCGGCCTCTGCCAGCTGGCGCACGGTTTCCAGGCCGATGCCACGGGTGGCGCCGGTCACCAGCGCGATCTTGTTCTGATGGGTGTTCATGGATGCATGCCTTGTCTGTGGGGAGAGTGGCCGCCGGCCAACGACCGGCGGCGGAGTTCCGTATCAGTGGTGGATGGTCGGTTCGCCGTGCTGCACCAGCTGGCCGCCACCGTTGCGGGTAACCAGCTTGCGCAGCGCCACGTAGAACACCGGGGTGAGGAACAGGCCGAACAGGGTCACGCCCAGCATGCCGGCGAACACGGTAATGCCGGTCACCGAGCGCACCTCGGCGCCTGCACCGTGCGACAGCACCAGCGGTACGGTGCCGGCGATGAATGCGATGGAGGTCATCACGATCGGGCGCAGGCGCAGGCGGCAGGCTTCCAGCGCGGCTTCAACGATGCCCTTGCCGCCCATCTCCAGCTCTCTGGCGAATTCGACGATCAGGATCGCGTTCTTGCACGCCAGGCCCATCAGCACCACCAGGCCGACCTGCACGAACACGTTGTTGTCGCCGCCGGTCAACCACACGCCGAACAGCGCGGACAGCAGGGTCATCGGCACGATCAGGATCACCGCCAGCGGCAGCGACCAGCTTTCGTACAGCGCGGCCAGCACCAGGAAGGCCAGCATGATCGCCACCGGGAACACGATGAACGCGGCCTTGCCCTGCGTGGCCTGCTGGTAGCTCAGGTCGGTCCATTCGGTGGCCATGCCCACCGGCAGTACCTTGCCGGCGATCTCGGTCAGCTTGTTCATCGCCTCGGCCGACGACAGCAGGCGCGGATCGGCTTCACCGGCCAGGTCAGCGGCCGGATAGCCATTGAAGCGCAGCACCGGGTCCGGGCCGAAGGTCTGCTTGATGGTGACCATCGAACCGATCGGCACCATCTCGCCGCGGTCGTTGCGGGTACGCAGCTTGCCGATGTCCTCGACCGTCTCGCGGAACGGACCGTCAGCCTGGGCGATCACCTGCCAGGTACGGCCGAACTGGTTGAAGTCGTTGACGTAGGCCGAACCCAGGTAGGTCTGCAGGGTGTCGAACAGCTCGGTGAGCTGCACGCCCTGTGCCTTGGCCTTGACGCGGTCGACCTCGGCATCCAGCTGCGGCACGTTGGCCTGGTAGCTGGAAATCGGGAAGGCCATGCCCGGCGTCTGCGCCACGGTGCCCTGCATCGCCTGCACGGCGTTCTGCAGCGCGCCGTAACCCAGGTTGCCACGGTCCTCGATGAACATCTGGTAGCCGTTGCCGTTGCCCAGGCCGAGGATCGGCGGCGGCATCATCGCGAACGCGAAGCCTTCCTGCAGGCCGGCGATCTTCTGGTTGATCTCGGCGTTGATCTGCGCGGCGGTGCGGCCATGGCGCTCGGCGAACGGCTTGAGCGGGATGAACGCCACACCGGTGTTGGGCGTGTTGGTGAACTGCAGCGCGTTCAGACCGGGGAACGAGATGGTGTGGGCGACGCCATCGGTTTCCTGGGCGATCTTGGCGACCTTGCGCAGCATTTCATCGGTGCGTGCGATCGACGAACCTTCCGGCAGCTTCACACCCGCAATCAGGTACAGCTTGTCCTGGGTCGGGATGAAGCCCGGCGGCACCAGCTTGAAGATCACGCCCGTACCGACCAGCAGGATCGCGTAGACCACGAATACCGCGCCACGACGGCCGAGGATGCGAGCCACGCCACGCTCGTACTTCTCCGAGCTGGACTTGAAGAAGCGGTTGAACGGGCGGAACACCCAGCCGAACAGGCGGTCGATCAGGCGGCTCGGGCCGTCCTTCGGTGCGCCGTGGGCCTTCAGCAGGCGTGCGGCCAGGGCCGGCGACAGGGTCAGCGAGTTGATCGCCGAGATCACCGTGGAGATGGCGATGGTGACGGCGAACTGCTTGTAGAACTGGCCGGTGACCCCGGACAGGAACGCCATCGGCACGAACACGGCACACAGCACCAGCGCGATCGCCACGATCGGGCCGGACACTTCACGCATGGCCTGGTGGGCCGCAGCGGTGGGCGACAGGCCTTCTTCGATGTTGCGCTCGACGTTCTCCACCACCACGATCGCGTCGTCGACCACGATGCCGATCGCCAGCACCAGGCCGAACAGGCTCAGCGTGTTGATCGAGAAGCCCAGCAGGTACAGCGCGGCGAAGGTACCCACCACCGACACCGGCACCGCGATCAACGGGATGATCGACGCGCGCCAGGTCTGCAGGAACAGGATCACCACCAGCACCACCAGCGCGATCGCTTCCAGCAGCGTGGAGACCACGGCCTTGATCGAGTCACGCACGAAGATGGTGGTGTCATACACCGCTTCGTACTTCACATCGGCTGGCATGGTCTTCTGCATCTCGTCCATCGTCGAGATGACCTTGTCGCGGATTTCCAGCGCGTTGGCGCCCGGCGACTGGAAGATACCGATACCGACCGCGTTCTTGCCATCCAGCTGCGAGCGCAGGGTGTAGTCACCGGCACCCAGTTCAAGGCGGGCCACGTCGGCCAGGCGCACGATCTCGCCATCGGTGCCGCTCTTGAGCACGATGTCGCCGAATTCCTTTTCGGTCTTCAGCCGGCCCTGGGCGTTGATCAGGGTCAGGAACTTGCTGTCCGGCAGCGGTTCGGCGCCAAGCTGGCCGGCCGAGACCTGCACGTTCTGCTCGCGCATGGCGCGCACCACGTCGCTGGCGGTCAGGCCGCGCGAGGCCACCTTGTCCGGGTCCAGCCAGGCACGCATGGCGTAGTCGCCGCCACCGAAGATCTGCGCGTCACCCACGCCCGGAATGCGCGCCAGCGCATCCTTGACGTGCAGGCGGGCGTAGTTGCGCAGGTACAGGGTGTCGTACTTGCCTTGCGGCGAGGTCAGGTGCACCACCATCAGGAAGGTGGGCGACTGCTTCTGCGTGGTCACGCCCTGCCGGCGCACGTCCTCGGGCAGGCGTGCCTGGGCCTGGGCCACGCGGTTCTGCACCTTCACCGCCGCCGCGTCCGGGTCGGTGCCCGGGCGGAAGGTGACGGTCATCTGCAGCACGCCGTCCGAGCCGGCAACCGACTTCAGGTACATCATGCCTTCGACGCCGTTGATCGCCTCTTCAAGCGGCGTGGCGACGGTCTCGGCAATGACCTTGGGATTGGCGCCCGGATAGACCGTGCGCACGACCACCGACGGCGGCACCACTTCGGGGTACTCGCTGATCGGCAGGATCGGAATCGTGATCAGGCCTGCGGCGAAGATCACGATCGACAGCACCGCCGCGAAGATCGGCCTGTCGATGAAGAAACGGGAAAAGTCCATGGAGGAATTCCTGGGAAAGGCGTCCGGCGGGCAACAGCCACCCTGCCCCTCGCCGGGATGACGAAGGCAGGAAAGGCTGCCGCTGGCGCCGGCAGCTAAGCGGGGACGCGGATCAGGAGCCGGCGGATCAGTGGTTCAGCGCAGCGGTTGCATCGCGGCCCGGTGCCGGCGCCGACTGTGGCTGCATCGCCACGGTCTTGGCCTGCACCGGCATGCCCGGCATGAAGACCTTCTGCACGCCGTCGATGATCACCTTGTCACCGGCGGCAAGGCCGTGCTCGACGATACGCAGGCCATCGGCGGTGCGGCCGAGCTGGATGTCGCGGCGCTGGGCCTTGCCATCCTTGTCGACCACGTAGACGTACTTGCGGTCCTGGTCGGTCAGCACGGCCTTGTCATCGATCAGCATGGCCTGGAACTGGCCGCTGCCGAGCAGCTGCACGCGGGCGAACAGGCCCGGCGTGAACTGGCGGTCGGCGTTGTCCAGCAGCGCGCGGACGCGGATGGTGCCGGTGCTGCGGGCCACCTGGTTGTCGAGGAAGTCGACCTTGCCCGCATGCGGGTAGCCCTCTTCCCCGGACAGGCCGACCTTCACCGGCAGCGCGCTGTCACGCTCGCTCGGGCGCTCGCCCTTGCGTGCCATCTGTGCATAGCGCAGGAAGGTGCTTTCGTCGGCATCGAAGTAGACGAACACGGTATCCAGCGAGACCAGCGTGGTCAGCACGCTGGCGCTGTCGCCGGCAGTGACCAGGTTGCCGGCGGTGACCATCGCGCGGCCGGCGCGGCCGTCGATCGGTGCACGCACCTTGGTGAACTCCAGGTTGAGGCGGGCGGCATCCAGCGCCGCCTGCGCGGCCTGCACGGCGGCCCCGGACTGGTCGGCCGCGGCACGACGCTGTTCGGCGGTCTCGGTGGAGATCGCCTGCTGCTCGGACAACCGCTTGGCGCGCTCGGACTCGCTGCGCGCCAGCGTGGCCTGGGTGCGGGCGCGGGCCAGCTCGGCGGCGGCGCGATCGTACTCGGCCTGGTAGCTGCGCGCGTCGATGGTGAAGAGCACTTCGCCCTTCTTCACTTCCTGGCCTTCGACATAGTTGACCTTGTCGATGTAACCGGACACGCGCGGGCGCAGTTCAACGCTCTGCACCGCTTCGACGCGACCGCTGAACTCGTCCCATTGGCTGACCTGCTTGACCAGCACCGGTGCCGCGCTGACCTGCGGCGGCGGCGGCGCACCGGCTTCTTCGGCATGGCCGCCGCTGCAGGCCGCAAGCACGGCCGCGGCGAGGATCGACACGCCGGCCATCGCGATGCGATGGCCGAAACGATGTGGGGTGGTATTGGGGGAAGTCATGGCATGCATCCGTACGGAGGGGTGGTACAGCAATATGAGAACGTGTTGCAAAAATCAGCGGCGCATCCTGCGACCTCAACCGTGGTCGAGGTCAAGCAACACCTGCGGTATCGCGCCACGAAGGGGGAACGTCCAGGTGCAGCAGCCCGCGTGGCAGTTCGGCATCGCTGCTGTCACAGCGGACGATGGCGCGGTTGTCGCGGCAACCGTCGAGCAGCGAAACCACGCGACGGCCAACCAACAGCGAGCTCGGCCACTCGATGCAGGCGTTGGCGGCATTGGCCGGGGTGCACACCGGGCTGCAGACTTCCAGCATCTGCGCGCGCACGCCCAGTGCCTGCGCTTCCTGGTGGACCACCTGCGCGTACATGCGCAGCGCCGCAGTGGTGATCGAGGTCTCGCCGTAGCCGGCCCACGGCTTGGCGCTGGCCGGGCTGCCGATCATCACGTAACGCCGCGCATGCACGTTGTCCTGCAACAGCGGCAGCAGGTGGCGTACGGCGTGCACGTGCGGCATCAGATCGGCCTGCATCGCGCCCAGCAGTTCATCGCCGTTGCGGTCGATCACCCGGCCGCGGCGGTAGGGCCCGCCCATTGCCGCGATCACGGCAGCCAGGGGACGCGGGCGCTGCACGATGCGCCCGGCCAGCGCGCGGGCCGAGCCGTCGTCGCTGAGCGAGCCCAGCATCGTCTCCAGGCCCGGCTCATCGGCGAACTGTTCATGCAGTGCGGCCAGCCGGCCCGGATCGCGACCGACGACCAGCACCGGGCTGCCGGCTTCCAGCAATGCGCCGACCACGCCCTGGCCGACGGCACCGGTGCCGCCGAGGACCAGGACTTCGGGCGTCAGTATCCCATTCACGGGACATTTCCTCCCAAATCCGGGATAGTCCCAATCCGGCGCAGCCGGTCGCCCTTGTGCGGGACCAGGCGGAGGGCACCGCCACGCTGCTGACGCATGGGCGCGGTAAACTCACGGAAGTCCTTGTGCACCAAGGAACTGGGACGTGCTTCGACGGTCATCGCCAGGTCCAGGGCGTTCTGGCCGACGTGCCGGAAGCGGGCAAGAATGTTGCGCAGGCTCATGGCGAGGGGGCTCCATTTCACGAATGGCGCCACGATAGACCTCAAACCTTTACTTGATTAGTCCTGATTAAGGGGAATAATCATCCCGCACCCGGTCCAATCGTTCTGTCACGATTGTCCCATCCCCGACGTCCAGGATCCCCGACCATGTCCCACGATCTCAACGAGACACTGATCTTCGTCAAGGTGGTCGAGCAAGGCAGCTTCATTGCCGCTGCCAAATCGCTCGGCCTGCCCAAGACCACGGTCAGCCGCAAAGTGCAGGAACTGGAAACGCGCCTGGGCGCGCGCCTGCTGCACCGGACGACCCGGCGCCTCGGCCTGACCGAAGCCGGCTCGATCTACCACGAGCATTGCCAGCGCATCGCGCGCGAGCTTGAAGAAGCCGAGAGCGCGGTGAGCCAGCTGCAGTCCGGCCCACGCGGCTGGCTGCGCTTCACCGTGCCCTATTCGATCGGCATCACCTGGATCGCGCCGCTGCTGGGCCAGTTCCACGCGCAGTATCCGGAGATCCGCCTGGACATGCACATGGGCAACGAGAAGCTGGACCTGATTGCCGGCGAAGCAGATCTCGCGTTGCGCGTCGGTGCCCTGCCCGATTCCAACCTGGTCGCGCGCAAGCTTGGCAGCCTGCGCACGCAGGTGTTCGCCAGCCCGGCCTACATCGAACGCTATGGCGAGCCGCTGCATCCGGAAGAACTGCAGTTCCATCGCATCCTGGCAATGCGCAAGCCGTACCACACCGGCAACTCGCCGCGCTTCACCTGGCAGCTGGGCGAGAACGGCGGCGAGCTGCGCGACTTCCCGGTCACCCCGCTGATGACCGCCAACGACATGTCCGCATTGAACGGTGCATTGGTATGCGGCGAGGGCCTGCTGCTGACCGGCGACGTGATGGCCAAGCCGTTCGTTGAATCGGGCATGGTGCGTCGTGTACTGGCCGGCTGGACCGGCCCGGAAGTGGACTTCAACGCGGTGTTCGCCGGCGGTCGCCTGGTCTCGCCGAAGGTGCGTGCGTTCGTCGATTTCCTGGTCGAGAAGCTCAACTTCGACGCCAACTACATGCTGGCGCAGTGCCCGGGTGCGAAGCTGGCGCAGCAGCAGAAGGCGCAGGAAGACGCCGCGCTGGAAAGCAGCGGCAAGCGGATCCTGGAAAAGGTGGCCGCTTCGGCGGCGTAACCGGATCTTGTAGAGTCGAGCAGGACTCGACTCTACCGTTCGGACAGCACGTGCTCCACCAGCGCGCGCAGCTTCGGCTCGGCCTGCCGGCGGCTGGGGTAATACAGGAAAAAGCCCGCAAACCGCGGACAGTATGCTTCCAGCACCGGCACCAGTTCGCCGCGCTGCAGCCAAGGCCGCCAAGTCTCTTCCATGCCGATGGCCAGGCCCGCGCCGGCCAACGCCAGCCTGAGCATCACGCCCATGTCGTTGCTGGTGATTTCAGGCTGCACATCAACACTGAATTCCCGGCCGCGCTCCTCGAATTCCCAGCGATAGGGCGCTCTGCCGGGCGCGCTGCGCCAGCCGATGCAGCGATGCGCGCCCAGTTCGCGCGGATGGGTCGGCAGCACGTGCGCATCGCGATAGTCCGGCGAGCACACCACCAGCTGGCGCTGCCGCGCCGACACCGGGACCGCGACCATGTCCTGCGCAATGACCTCCCCTAGACGCACGCCGGCGTCGAAGCCCGCGCCGACGATGTCGAACGCCTCGTCGGTCACGGTGATGTCCAGCTGCAGCGCCGGGTAGCGTGCTGCGAACGTGGCCAACAGCGGGCCCGCCAGGAACGCTTCGGCGATGGAGGACACGGCAAGCCGCAGCTGCCCGGACACGGCGGCCTGGCGGCGCACGCTGGCCTCCAGCGCATTGCCCAGTTCCGCCAGCGCAGGGCTGACCGAGACCAACAGCGCCTGCCCGGCATCGGTGAGGCTGACGCTGCGCGTCGTGCGCAGCAGCAGGGCAACGCCCAGCGACTGCTCCAGCTTGGTGAGGGTCTGGCTGACCGCAGATCGAGTCACGCCGAGTTGCTGGGCCGCGGCGGTGAAGCTGCGACAGTCGGCCACCCGCTGGAACACGGCCAAAGCGTTGAGATCGACGGACATTGGTTAGCAATTCTGAACAAGGTAATCAGGAATCGCCATCTTATCGCGGCAGGGCGTGCCATCTACCGTGGCTGCACCGGGCACGCCCGGGCATTCCCTACCCCTTCAGAGACACCGCCATGAGCCTTTCCCGAACCATCCTGATCACCGGCGCCTCCAGCGGCATCGGTGCCGGCATCGCCCGCGCCCTCGCACAGCCGGGCGCGCGCCTGGTCCTCGGTGCCCGCCGCGTGGATCGCCTGCAGGCGCTTGCCGACGAACTGCGCCAACAGGGCGCCGAAGTGCGGGTCCACGCGCTCGACGTGACCCAGCGCGCGCAGGTCGATGCCTTCGTCGAAGCCGCGTTGCTGCATTTCGGCTCGATCGACGTGATCGTCAACAACGCCGGCGTGATGCCACTGTCCCTGATGGGCTCGCTGAAGGTGGAGGAATGGGACCGGATGATCGACGTGAACATCCGTGGCGTGCTGTACGGCATCGCTGCCGTGCTGCCCGGCATGATCGCCCAGCGCAGCGGCCAGATCATCAACATCGCCTCGGTCGGCGCACTGTCGGTGGTGCCGACCGCAGCGGTCTACTGCGCGACCAAGTATGCGGTGCGCGCGATTTCCGACGGCCTGCGCCAGGAGCACCGCGAACTGCGGGTGACCTGCATCCATCCTGGCGTGGTGGAAAGCGAACTGGCCGACAGCATCACCGATCCGGCTGCCGCCGAGATGATGGTCGGCTACCGCGCCATTGCGTTGCAGCCCGACGCGATCGGGCGCGCGGTGAGGTTTGCGATCGAGCAGCCGGACGATGTGGATGTGAATGAGATCGTGGTGCGGCCGACGGCGACGGTGTAACGAAGGTCTGGCCGAGTGGCCCTGGCAGAGTCGAGCCGTGGTCGACTCTGCAGGCGCCAGAAGCATGTGACGCTGCGGCCGAGTGTTCCAGTGTGTGCCGAGCAGCGCTCGGCACCTACAGAAAATGCCGCCCGCAAGGGCGGCATTTTCGTTCCGGCTGCGCCGGAACTGTAACGCTGCGCGTTACTGCTTGAGCGGAATCACGCGGATCTCGACGCGGCGGTTCTTGGCACGGCCAGCATCGGTGCTGTTGTCGGCGATCGGGTACGCCTTGCCGGCGCCCAGCGTTTCGATACGCACGCTCTGCACGCCCTGGCCGATCAGGTATTGCGCCACCGAGTCGGCGCGTTCCTTCGACAGGCGGTTGTTGACCGCGTCGCTGCCGATGCTGTCGGTGTGGCCCACTACTTCGATCATGGTCTGGTTGTACTCGCGCAGCGTACCGGCCACACCGTTGAGCGAGCCGTAGAACTGCGGCTTCAGGGTGGCCTTGCCGAAGTCGAAGGTGATGCCGTCCGGCAGGTTCAGCATTATGTTGTCGCCCTGGCGCTGGACATCGATGCCGGTATTGGCGGTGCGCTCGCGCAGGGCGCGTTCCTGGCGATCCTGGTACTGGCCAACGGCGGCGCCGCTGAGCGCGCCGATACCGGCGCCGATCAGCGCGTGCTGACGACGTTCGGTCGCACTGTCGCCGGTCAGCAGGCCGGCAGCCACGCCGATGGCGGTACCGATCAGCGCGTTGCGGCCGGTCCGGTTCTGCTGCTCGGTCGGGTTGCCGTACTGGTCACTCTGCACGTAGGAGCCGCCGGTGGCGCAGGCCGACAGGACGGCCGCACTCATCAGGGCCAGTGCGACGTTGCGGGTGGTGTTGCGGATCATGGAGTTCTCCTTGTTTTCCGGTCGGGCCGGCGGCTTGCGGGCGCAGAGAGAATAAACAGCCCGATGCGATGTCGGGATGATGATCGGTCACGGCGACAGGGCCGCGTTCAGCTAACTGACTGGATCAACCACGCGGCCCTTTACCCTGCTCCCGACTGGCGGTAGGCGGCCAGAGCGGCATCGCGGCCAGCAGCCAGATCCACCAGCGGGGTGCGCGGATAGCCCGGCGCGTGCGTGGCCAGCAGCTGCGGGTGCTGCCATGGCGCGAAGCGCGCCTTCACCGGCAACGCCGCCAGTTCGGGCACCCAGCGGCTGATGTAGCGGGCCTGCGGATCGAACTTCTCGGCCTGGGTGACCGGGTTGAACACCCGGAAGTACGGGGCCGCGTCGGCGCCGGTACCTGCCACCCACTGCCAGCCCATCGTGTTGTTGGCGAGGTCGGCATCGACCAGGGTGTCCCAGAACCAGCGCGCACCATGCAGCCAGTGGGCGCGCAGGTGCTTGCACAGGTAACTGGCCACGATCATCCGCACCCGGTTATGCATGTAGCCGGTGTGCCACAGCTCGCGCAGGCCGGCGTCGACGATCGGCACGCCGGTGTTGCCGCGCTGCCAGTGGAGCAGTTGCGCCGCGCTGGGCGTGGCCCAGGGGAAGCGGTCAAACCGTGGGTTGAGGTTGTCGGTTGGTGTCTTCGGGAAGTGATGCAGCAGGTGATAGGCGAAGTCGCGCCAGCCCAGTTGCCGCAGGTAGCCATCGATGTCGGCATCGGTGCCTGCAGTGCGCAGCCCCTCCAGCGCATGGGCGATGCGCCACGGCGCGATCTCGCCAAAGTGCAGATGGGGCGACAGCCGCGAGGTGCCCACGCGATCAGGCAGATCGCGCTGCTCGCGATAGCCACGCAACGCGCCGTCCTCGAACACCGACAGCGCGTCCAGCGCACCGGCCTCGCCCGGCTGCCAGTGCTTCCAGAAGCCGGCATCCCAGTCCAGGGTCGGTGCCAGCTGGAGATCCTCCAGCGCGAGGCCGTCCACCGTGTGCGCCGCCATTGCCTTCGGTGCGGGCTGCAGCGCCGGCAGGCGCCAGTGACTGAGCACGTTGCGCCAATACGGCGTAAATACCTTGTAGGGCTGGCCCTGCTGGGTGGCAATGTCCCAGGGTTCGAACAGCAGGCTGCCGTTGCAGCTCTGCGCGTCGATGCCCTGCTCGCGCAGCGTGCGCTTGATGGTGGCGTCGCGTGGCTGCGTGGCCGGCTCGTACTTGCGGTTCCAGTACACGACTTCGGCGCCAGCCTGCTCGATCAGGGCCTGCAGGGTCGGCAGGCTGTCACCGCTGCGCAGCACCAGCGCGGAACCGCGGGCGCGCAGGTCGGTATCCAATGCAGCCAGGGAACGGTGCCGCCACGCATCGGAGGCCGCACCCGGCGCCCATTCACCTTCTTCGTGGGGCGCATGGATGTAGACCGGCACCACATCGTGCCCCGCCTCCAATGCGGCCTGCAGGGCCGGATTGTCCTGCAGCCGCAGATCACGGCGGAACCATACCAACGCTACCGACACAGACACCGCCCCCGTTGTTGAAGGCGGACATGATAGCCAGGGGCAGTGAAGGAGATGCGCGCGCCAGGCCATCCCCGCATGGCATGGATCTACTTGCCGAAGCGCTGCATCGCCTCGCTGATCAGCGCACGCGCTTCAGCAGCATTGCCCCAGCCATTGAGCTGCACCGGGTTGCGCCCGGCCGGCAGGTCCTTGTAGACGCGGAAGAAGGCCTCGATGCGCTGCCGTTCGACCTCCGGCAGATCCGCCAGGTCGCGGATGCCGGCGTAGCTCGGGTCGACCTTGTCGGTCGGCACGCCGATGATCTTCTCATCATGCTCGCCGCCGTCGATCATCTTCAGGTAACCGATCGGCCGGAAGCGCACGATTACGCCCGGATGCAGCGGTTCGCGGGTCAGCACCAGCGCGTCCAGCGGATCGTTGTCACCGGCCAGGGTACGCGGCATCGAGCCGTAGTTGGCCGGATAGGCGACCGGCATGGACTGGAAGCGATCCACATGCACCAGGCCATCGTCCTTGATCTCGTACTTGGTGAAGCTGCCGGCCGGAATCTCCACCGCCAGATTCACTTCCTGCGGGGCCTGCTTCGGCTGGGCGACCAGGAAGGGATGCAGCACGGTATCGGCGGCGGCTACCGCACTGGCCAGCAACAGCAGGGACGCGCCGATGGCAGCCAATGGAATGATGCGACGGGGTGTGGTCATCAGTGTTTCCTCATTCCCAGCAGCGGTCGGCACGACCCTTGGCAGTCTGCGCACGCGGACAGTCGCGCGGTGCGATACGGCCTTCGCTCAGCTCCGTGCGCTGCTTGCCGCCCTTGGCGTCGCGGCGCAGTTCGAAGGCATCGTAGAGACGCCCGGTCACGGTGCGCGCCTCGTAGCGCAGGTGCTGCGGATCGATAGTCAGCACCTGGAACAGCTGGGTGTCCTCGGCTACCGGATCCATCGTCTTCCGTGCCTCGTCGGAAAGGCGATACTGCTTCGGCCCGGCCACGGTCACCACGTACTGTGGCGTCGCGGCCTGACCCTCGCCACGGCGGCCATAGGTGTGATCGTGGCCCTGCAGCACCAAATCGACGTTGTGGCGGCGTACCACCGGCAGCAGCACGTCACGCAGCGCGGCGTTCTCGCGCCCTTCGCGCGGCGAGTAGAACGGCTGGTGCAGCAACACGATGGTCCATGGCTGCGAATTGCCGGTCAGCACCTTGTCCAGCCACTGTGCCTGTGCCCTGGCGGTGCCCAGATCGAGTGCCGAGGTGCCATCGACCACGGCCACACGCACGCCCTGCGCATCGAACCAGTAGCTGGTCTGCTGCGCGGCGGGGGCGCCATTGCCCGGCAGCGCGAACGTGACCGGCCAGTGCCGGCCCAGCACGCGGCGCTCCTGCGGGGTGTCCTCGAATTCCTCGAAGTACTCATGGTTGCCGATCGCCGGGGCTACCAGCGTTTCCTGCGCCAGCCAGCCGGTGGCGGCAAACCACTCGCCCCATTCGCTGTCGTCCATGTTGTCGCCGCCGCTGACCAGATCACCGGCGAACAGGCTCATGCGCGCCTGCGGTGCAGCCTTCTGCGCGGCACGCACCACCCGGCTGACATGGCTGACGTTCTTGTTCTGGGTATCACCGAAGTACAGCAGGGTCAGCGGCTGGTCGGCCGCGGCCAGCGTGCGCAGCTGGTTCCACGCACTCCAGCTGCCATGCCCCTGCACGCGGTAGACATACAGGGTGCCCGGCTGCAGACCGCTGACGTCGGCGCGGTGATGATGCGACAGACCGTTCTCGGTCTGCAGCGCGCGGGTCGTCGCGCGTACCTGTCGGATGCCATCGATGGCGGGCGAATCACCGGCCAGGGCGATCTCCAGCAGGGGCGCCTGCACGCTGCCATCGGTACGCCAGGCCACGGCGAACCCGTGGCTGGGATCGGCCGCCGGCGAGGCGACGATGCGGTCCGGCACCGGCGTCGCTGCGTAGTGGTGGCTGCCGGTCGGCACCTGGGTGTTCGGTTCGGCCGCGGCCCACGACAGCGACGGCAACGCCAGCAGCAGCCCCAGCGCCAGCCTGCGCATCACGCACTGCCCGCTCATGCGCCACACTCCAGCGGCAATGCCAACTGCTTGGCGATGCTCTCCCAGTCGAAGGCCACCACGCCCTGATCGTCGTGCACGGCGTACAGCGCACCATGCGGGAAGCGCGCGCTGGGCTGCTGCATCATCCAGATGCCATCGGTGTTGGCCACGGTATTGCCCTGGAACGCGCCGACCGGTTTCAGCGTGTGCCGGTCGAACAGGTGGAACACGCTGCGCTGCTTGCCCTGTTCGGTGGTGATCCACCAGCCGTCCTTGCCACAGGCGCGCAGGGTCACGCCTTCGGCCTGTGCCTTGAACACGTCGCGGCCGAAGGTGGTGCCGGTGAAGCGGCCCGCCAGGGTGTAGACCTTGAACTCGCTGGCGTAGCGCTCGTCCTCCTCGGCAATCAGCAGGCGATCGTTCTCGGGGTCGCCCCAGATCGACTCGACCACGCGCAGCGCACCGGCCTCGGTGGTGTCACCGATGCTGGCGACAAGGTTCGCTTCGACCTTCGCGCCGTTGCGGGTCACGTGGTACTGGCGCACGCGCTTGTCCAGCTCGGCCAGCGGCGGCAGGATGTCACGCCCCTGCGCATCCTCGCCGTTGTCCCAGGAGTCGGTGACGTAGACGCTGTAGCCATCGGCACGGCGGTCGACCCACAGCCCGTACGGCTTGCGCAGATCGCCGGCAGCGAACGTCGCCAGCGGCGCGAGGTCCGGCAGGCTCAGCACCTGCACGCGGTGGTTGTCGCGCTCCACGATCCACAGCAGGTCGTCGGTCACCGCAATGCCGTTTGGGCGGTCGAACTGTCCCGGTCCGGTGCCGCTGCTACCGACGTCACGCAGGTGCCGGCCGGTGCTGCCGTCGTAGACCACCAGCTTGTCGGTGGCCTTGGCGGTGGCGATCAGCCACAGCGTGCCGTCCGGGGCGCGCCAGGCCGCCGGCGAGTCGATGTTGTCGGCCGGGGTCATCGGCGTGAGGAAGGCTTCGGCGAGGGTGGTCACCCCGCGCGCGCCACTTGCGGCCGGCGCGGCCGCTCCCGCAACCGGATCGTTGCCGCTGGCCGGCGTGCAGCCGGCGATCAGCGTGGCGGCCAGCGCCGCGGCCAGGACGGCACGGCTGCGCCCCATCACAGCGCCACCTTCAGGCCCAGCGCATAGGTGCGCCCATACTCTTCCATCTGCAGGGTGCGCGACCGCGTGCCCTGGTACAGCTCCAGCGGCTTGTCCAGCAGGTTCTGCGCCTCGAAGTACATGCTCACCCGCGGGGTGAACTTGTAATCCAGCGAGAAATCGAGCTGGGTGTTGGGTGCCACGTAGATGTCGAACGCGCGGCCCTTGCCGATGCTGTCCAGGTACTCGCTGCGGTATACCGCCGCCAGGCGCGTGCTCACGCCGTACTTCTCATAGCCGATGTGTGCGCTGTAGACATGCTTGGAGGCGCGCGGCAGGGTGAAGTCCTCGCCCGCACGGTCCTTGATACCGGCATCGAACGTGGTGTCCAGCCAGGTGCCACTGGCACCCACCAGCAGGCCATCCAGGCCGTCCGGCAGGAAGGCCAGCTGCTGCTGCCAGTTGAATTCCGCACCCCGCACGGTGGCGTTGCGACCATTGATCGGCTGGGTCACGTCGAATCCGCCGTAGGCCGGATCATTGGTCCGCACGGTTTCCACGATGTAGCCATCGATCGACTTGTGGAACAGGCCGAGCGACACGATGCCGCTGCTGCCGATGTACTTCTCCACCGACAGGTCGATGTTCTTCGACTCGTACGGGTCCAGTTCCGGATTGCCCAGGCGCACTTCCTCGTCACCGCGGCTGTAGCCCACGCGCGGCGAGACGTCGCCGAAGGACGGGCGCGATACGGTCTTGTTGGCCGAGGCGCGCAGCACCCAGTCATCGGCCGCGTCATAGCGCAGGTGCAGGCCCGGCAGCACGTTGGTGTAGCTGCTGTTGGCCACGCGCGGGGTGACGGTGAAGCTGCGGCCGTTGGCGGCCACGTCCACCTGGTTGCCGATCGCCTTGAAGCGGGTGTTCTCCACGCGCACGCCGCCGATGATGCGCAGCGCGCCCACGTCCCAGGTACCCATGGCATAACTGGCGAAGATGTCTTCGCTGGCCACGTAATCCTCTTCCAGCGACGTCATCGCATTGCCGCCGACATCCTGCGGACGGGCGCTGTACTGACTGCCGCTGGCCGCCCAGAACGCGCGCATCGCGGCCGAGTCCATGCCGTCCCCCATGTTGCCGTGGCGGTGCTCCGGCGAGGAAGTGGTCCAGCTCGACAGCGCCACCTTCGGGCCGACACGCAGTTCGCGCTCATCCACATTGACGTCGCGGTCGCGCCAGCGGCCCAGCAGACCGAACTTGATGCTGCTGCTGTCGCCGTCGAAGCGCACGTTGACCTGTGCGCTGTGCTCCTTGTCGTTCACCTGCTTGGGCGAGAGCACGAAGCGGTCGAACGCGTAGTTGCTGTTGTCCAGCCACTGCGGGTTGTCGAAGCTGTAGCTGGGCAGGCGGCTGCGCTGGTCCAGGGTGCCGTTGAAGACCTTGCCGTTGAGCTTGAAGCGCGCCTCCATCTCGTCGTTCACGCGCTCTTCTGTACGGGTATAGCCGATCCGGTAATCGACCACGGCGTGGGTCAGCCGGTTCTCGCCACCGAGGCTGGCCGCGAACGTGTTTTCCTTCTTGGTGCGGTAGCGCATGCGCTTGTCGATCGAATCCTTCGGCATGCCGTCCAGGCGGTACTGGTCGGTGCCGGTCTTGACCATCTTCGCGTCGTCGAAGTTGAAGATCACGCGCTGGCGGGTCTCCGCATCATCGAACTGGCTGTAAAGCGTGCGCAGGTAGTACTTGCTGTCTTCGTTCGGGTGCCAGTCGAGATTGAGGTTGGCGCCGATGCGCTTGCGTTCGATCTCATACTTGCGGTGCTGCAGGTTGATCGCGGTCACGTCACCGGGGGCGGCATCGTCCTCGCCGTCATATTCCACTTCGGTGTTGTCCGACTCGAACTTCCGCTTCTGGTAGTTCACGCCCAGCGCCACGCCGAAGGTATCGTTGAACACTTCGCTGTAGTTGAGCGCCGCCTTGGGGCTGGTCTCGCCGGACAACGGCTGGTGGCTGCCCTCGATCTTGCCACGCAGGCTGCGACCATCGCGGTCGAAGGCCGACGCCGATTCCACCAGCACGGCGCCACCGATGGCATCGCCGGGCATGTCCGGGGTGGGCGATTTGACCACGCGCAGGCGCTCGGTGGAGTCGGACGGGATCACGTCCAGAGGTGCGGCGCGACTGGAATCTTCCGGGGTGCCGACGGCAATGCCATCCACGCTGACGCTGTTGAGATTGGCGTCCAGGCCGCGGATGACCACGAAGCGGCCCTCGCCCTGGTCGCGGGTCACGCTGACACCCGGCAGGCGCTGCAGTGATTCGGCCACGTTCTTGTCCGGGTACTGGCCCAGGGCGTCCGAGGAAACGGCATCCTCGATGGCATCGCTGCTGCGCTTGAGGTCGACCGCGCGGATCTGCGACTCGAGCTGGGCGCGTACTTCGATGCGGTCCAGGTCGACCGCGTCGGCGGCCACGGCGCCGGTGGCGGCGACCGCCTGCTGCCCGGCCGCCTGCAGCGGTGCTGCGGCCCCCATCGCCAGGGTCAGGGTGATGGCAACGGCCAACGGAGTCTTGATATGCACTGGGAATCCCCATTCCTGTTAAGAATGGGTCTGCACGGTATGTCCGCAAGGTTGCATGGCCATGACATGCGCCTGCACATTTCGGGTCACGCCGCTGCGGGGCCGGTTTGGGATTCGACACGCCGATCCGGCAAAATGGCGTCCTCTCTCTCATTTCCCCCTTCCCCGACCATGAAGATCGTCGAAGTGCGCCACCCGCTGGTGCAGCACAAGATCGGCCTGATGCGCAATGCCGCGCTCAGCACCAAGGATTTCCGCGAACTGGCCAACGAGCTGGGTACGCTGCTGGCCTACGAGGCCACCGCCGACCTGGACACCGAGCCGCACACCCTGCCCGGCTGGGCCGGCCCGGTCACGGTGCAGCGCATTGCCGGCGCCAAGATCACCGTGGTGCCGATCCTGCGCGCCGGCCTGGGCATGCTCAGTGGCGTGCTGTCGCTGATCCCGGCCGCCCGTGTCAGCGTGGTGGGCCTGCAGCGCGATGAGGAAACCCTGCAGCCGGTGCCCTACTTCGAGCGCCTGACCGGGCGCCTGGAAGAGCGCGACGCGCTCATCCTGGACCCGATGCTGGCCACCGGCGGCACCCTGATCGCCACCATCGACATGCTCAAGCGCGCCGGCGCCCGCCGCATCAAGGGCATCTTCCTGGTGGCCGCGCCGGAAGGCATCGAGGCGGTCAAGGCCGTGCACCCGGACGTGGAGATCTACACCGCGGCCATCGATGCCCAGCTCAACGACAAGGGCTACATCCTGCCGGGCCTGGGCGACGCCGGTGACCGCATCTTCGGAACCCGCGTCGGATAATCCCGGTGAACGGGTCGGATCCCTCTCCGCAGGAGAGGGCTCTGACCCGCCATCCGCTCGCGGGCGCGCTTCGCCGCGGCACGTGAACGCCCGTGGACGCGGGCGTGGCCGACGCGTGATTCTTCACGTGGCCTTACCGGTCGGAAGCGAATGCTCCGCGCACCCGCCACCGCTTGGAGCATTCCGATGAAAGCCTCTTTCCTGCTGGCCGCCGTCCTGCTGGTTGGCCTGCCCCTGGCTGCCAACGCCACCACCCCGCAGCAGCAGCGCATGGCCGAATGTTCGGCCAAGAACAAGGGGCTGAAGGGTGATGCCTACAAGACCGCGCAGAGTTCCTGCCTCAGCGGCCACGCCGCCGAAACCAAGGCGGTCAATCCGCAGCAGGAACGCATGCGCAAGTGCAATGCCGACGCGGGTGCGAAGAAGCTGGCCGGTGATGCGCGCAAGACCTTCATGAGCAGCTGCCTGAAGTCGTCGTAGCGATCGCGTCCGATCGGAACGCCGCAAGGCGTGGATCGACACACCCATGGATGGCCGGGCACTGCCCGGCCATTTTATTACCCCAGGGCGCGCGCCTTCAGCTCGCCCTGCTCGTGCAGGGTCACGAACCGTCCCTTGTCATCCCGGCCCAGCTGCGCCAGCGCCACCTGCGGGTCGTGGGTGAAGAACAACCGCACGTTGCGCGCCAGCTTGTCTTCAAGGAACTGCCGCTTCTCGTCGATCAGCAGCTCGGCGTTGCGGTCGTAGCCCATGGTGATCGGCACGTGTACCCATGAGCGGCCCGGGATCAGGTCGGCACAGAACACCACGCCACCATGCGCACTTTCGCCAGCATGCGCGTGCCCGACGATCTCGGCCAGCATCAGACCCGGCGTATGCCCGTCGCTGTAACTGAAGCGTACGCTGCGGCCGAGCGCCTTCGAGTATTCGCCGTCGACCACTTCCAGGCGGCCACTGGCCTGCAGCAGGCCCGGCAGTTCCGGAATGAAGCTTGCGCGATCGCGCGGGTGTGGCTGCACGGCGCGCTGCCAGTGCTGCGCGCCGACCACATAGGTCGCGTTCGGGAACAGCAGCTCGGGATCACGGCCTTCGCTCCACGCCGCCAGCAGGCCGCCGGCATGGTCGAAGTGGAGGTGGCTGAGCACCACCACGTCGATATCCTCATGCTCGAAACCGGCTTCGCGCAGGGAATCGATCAGTACGTGCTGGCTTTCCTGCACCCCGTAGCGCTCACGCATGCGCGGGTCGAAGAACGCCCCGATACCGGTTTCAAACAGCACCGTCTTGCCTTCCAGCGGGCTGGCAAGCAGTGCACGGCAGGCCAGCTCGATACGATTGAGCTCGTCCGGTGCCGCCCATTTTTCCCACAACGCGCGCGGCGCGTTGCCGAACATCGCGCCGCCGTCGAGGCGCTGCGAGTTTCCACGAATAGACCAGAGTTTCATGCGTCGATTATCGGCGCCGGCTCGTTAAATAATCGCTAGACGGCAACAGAAAACCCCGCCGGCAAAGGCGGGGTTTCGGTATCAACCGGATTGCCGGCCAGTGGCCGGCACGGCCGGATCAGCGCGCCGGCACAACCTGGGCGCTGCCCACCGGGTTGCGGGGGTCGCTGCCGCCGAACAGCTTGTTCGCCTTGCGGTCCCATTCCACGGTCTGCAGGTTGCCCCACACGTGGCTGGAACCGCGGCCACCGGTGGCAACGTCGCCCGGCAGGTCGATCTTGTGACCCATGGCCTGCAGCTGCTTCACCGTCGCCGCGTCGAACGCATCGTCCTCGGCTTCGATCAGGTCCGGCAGCCACTGGTGGTGGTAGCGCGGCAGCGCGGCAACCTGCTGCGCGTCCAGGCCGTCGTCGTAGCCCAGGATGCCCAGCAGCACCATGGTGATGATGCGGCTGCCGCCCGGCGTGCCCAGCACCACCACCTTGTCGGCGTTCTCCATGAAGGTCGGGGTCATCGAGCTGAGCATGCGCTTGCCCGCCTTCGGTGCGTTGGCCTCGTAACCCATCACGCCGAACGCATTGGGCGTGCCCGGCTTCAGCGCGAAGTCGTCCATCTCGTTGTTCAGCAGCACGCCGGTGCCCTTGGGAATCAGGCCCGAGCCGTACAGCAGGTTGACGGTCTGGGTGGCGCCGACGCGGTTGCCATCGCGGTCGATGATCGAGAAGTGCGTGGTCTCGTCATCTTCCAGCGGCGTGGGGTTGCCGGACAGCAGGTCGCTGGGCGTGGCCTTCTCCGGGTGGATGGTGGCACGCAGGCCCTGCGCGTAGTCCTTGCTGGTCAGCACCTTCTGCGGGATCTGCACGAAGTCCGGATCGCCGAGGAAGAACGTGCGGTCACGGTACGCGCGGCGCATCGATTCCACCACCAGGTGGGTGCGGTGCGCCGGGTCCATCTTCCTGATGTCCCAGCCTTCCAGGATCTGCAGCATGCTGGCCAGCGCGATGCCACCGGACGACGGCGGCGGCGCGGTGGTGATCTTCCAGCCGTTGTAGTTGAACACGATCGGCTCGCGCTGCTTGACCCGATAGCCGGCCAGCTCTTCAGCGGTCCACTTGCCGCCGGCCTGCTTCACGCCGGCCAGCAGCAGCTTTCCGGTCTGGCCCTTGTAGAAGCCATCAAAGCCACCCGCAGCCAGGCGCTCCAGCGTCTGCGCCAGCTCCGGCTGCTTGAACAGGTCACCGGTGGCGATCGGCTTGCCGTTGCGCAGGTAGACCTCCCGCGTGCCGGGATAGCGCTCCATCACTTCACGCCGCGACGCGTAGCCCTTGGCCATGCGCTCGTACACCGGGAAGCCTTCGCGCGCGATGCGGATGGCCGGTTGCAGCGAGGCTGACAGCGGCAGCTTGCCGTGCTTGGCCGACAGTTCGACCAGCGCTGCGGGCAGGCCCGGGATGCCGGCCGACCAGGCGCCGTTGACCGAACGATCCCGGTCCAGGTTGCCCTGCTTGTCGAGGAAGGCCTGCGGGGTCGCGGCGGCCGGGGCCGTCTCGCGCGCATCCAGCATCACGTCCTTGCCGGTGGCCGCGTCGTGCAGCAGGAAGAAGCCGCCACCGCCCAGCCCGGAGCTGATCGGCTCGACCACCGCCAGCGTGGACGATACCGCCACCGCCGCGTCGAAGGCGTTGCCGCCCTGCGCCAGGATGTCGATGCCGGCCTGGGTGGCCAGCGCGTGGCCGCTGGCAATGGCCGCGCCATCGGGGCGTTCGGCACGGGCCGGGCCGTCGGCCCAGGCAACCGGGCTCAGCAGCAGGCCGAGCAGCAACAAGCGGCGGACGATCAGCGTCTTCATTCGGATGGGGGCTCCGCGTAGAGTTCGGGGTGATCGTGCTGAAGTTGGCGCAGCTTGGCCAGCAGCTGGTCTTCCGTTTCCACGATCTCCGGATCCGGGTCGATGCACTCGACCGGGCAGACGACCACGCACTGTGGTTCGTCGAAATGGCCCACGCACTCGGTGCAGCGGGCAGGGTCGATCACGTAGATGGTTTCACCCATCGAAATGGCCTGGTTCGGGCAGGCCGGCTCGCAGACGTCGCAGTTGACGCAGAGCTCGTTGATTTTCAGCGACATGGCGATACTCCTCGCCCGCGCCTTGGGACAAAGAACCGGCCAGCGCGGGCGCGCGGGCCGGTCAGGTCATCAGCGGCACCCTTGCGGGGCGCCGCCCGGGCCATGCCGGGGCATGGCCGCCATGGCTCGGTATTACTTGGCTTCGACGAAAATGTACTCGGCGCCGGTCGGCTGGATCGCCGCCTGCACGCGGGCGTTGTCGGCCGACTGGCCGATGAAGACGACGCGCACGCCCTTCATCGAATCCGGCGACACGTCCTTGAACACGGCCTGGATCATGTCAGCCATCTTGCCCGAGGCCGACGAACCGAAGGCCAGCATGTTGCCCGGCTGCACGCCACGGGCCACGGCCTGGGTCGCGCTCTCGGTCTGGCGCTCGTACTTGGCCTGGAAGTCCGGGTCCGATTCCGGCGACAGGTAGTACAGGAACGGGCTGTTGGTGATGTTGCCCATGTTCTGGATCGCCACTTCCTGCAGGTACTTCTTCCAGCCTGCATCGTCATCCTTGGCCGGAGCGACCAGGGCCTGCTTGGCTTCGTCGACCGGAGCGGCCTCTTCCTTCTTGCAGGCGGTGAAGGCCAGGGCCAACGAAGCGATCAGCATCGCGCGCATGGTGGTGTTCATGGGTTTCCTCCCGGAGTGGTGCGTGGTGGTGTACGTAATGGGGTGCGGATACAGCGGGGCTTACGACTGTGCCGCCTTCGCTTCGCGGACCTTGCGCAGGGCTTCGAGCACCGCGGCCGGCACGAAACCGGACACGTCGCCGCCCAGGCGCGCGATCTCGCGGACCAGCGAGGACGAAATGAAGCTGTGCTGCTCGGCCGGGGTCAGGAACAGGGTCTCGACCTCGGGGATCAGGTGGCGGTTCATGCTGGCCATCTGGAACTCGTACTCGAAGTCGGACACCGCGCGCAGGCCGCGCAGCAGCACCCCGCCCTGGACCGAACGTACGAAATGGGCCAGCAGCGTGTCGAAGCCGATGACCTCGACATTGCCGTGATGGGCCAGGGCGCCACGTGCCAGCTGCACGCGCTGTTCCAGCGGCAGCGCCGGGCCCTTCGACGGGCTTTGCGCCACGCCGACCACGACCTTTTCGAACAGCGGCGCAGCCCGGCTCACCAGGTCGATATGGCCGTTGGTGATCGGGTCGAACGTGCCGGGGTAGACGGCGATGCGGCGGTTGGCCACGGTCATGGGCGGTAGCAGATGTTCAGATGAGGTCAAAGTGTAGCAGTGGCGCGGCGGTACAGGGCAAAGCGCACCTCGCGGGTGCCGCCCTCCCGGTGCAGCAGCCAGTCCGGCGGCAGCACCGGCACGTGGCCGGCCGGCGATTCCAGGTACAGCCAGGCATCGGCGGCCAGGTGCCGCGGCAGCTGGGCCAGTACGTCCTGCCACAGGCCATCGGCAAACGGCGGGTCGATGAACACCAGGTCGGCCTGCTGCGCCGGCGCGCCCTGCAGCCAGCGCAGGGCGTCGGCCTGCACGACGGTGATCTGGTCCGCGGCCTGCAGCTTGGCCACGGCGGCGGCCAGGTTGCGTCCCAGCTGCGCATCGCGCTCGACCAGGGTGGCGCGGGCGGCGCCACGCGAGACCGCCTCCAGGCCGAGCGCACCGCTGCCGGCGAACAGGTCCAGCACCCTCGCACCACCCAGCTTGGGCATCAACCAGTTGAACAGGGTCTCGCGCACGCGGTCGCTGCTGGGCCGAAGGCCTGGCAGGGTCGGCACCGGTAGGCGGGTGTTGCGCCAGCGCCCGCCGATGATGCGGACCTGGCCGTCGTTGCCCCCACGGCCGCTCATCGGCGCCCCCGGCGGGGGGTGTTCGAGAAATTCAGCATGAGCGGGATTGTAGTTCGGCCGGGCTTTGCCCGGCACCCGCAGAGGCCGAAGCAACAGCCAGAGCAACGGCAAAAGCTGGTTTCCTGTGGGTAGGCGGGGTGGGCCAGGTTGTGGGGGACGCCGTAAACCCGTCCATGGGGGCTTGGCCGCGGCATCCATGCCGCGGACACCCCCACAACCTGACCCACCCCGCCTTCGACAGTTTCCTGCGATCTGTCGGAACAACTCTTGGGGTCAGATCCGTTTTCCTGCGGAAAACGGATCTGACCCCAGATTTATTTCGATATCTGACAGATGTGTCGACCAAGGTCGACACCTACCAACAGCCGAGTGAACCTGTCAGAGGCGGGGCGGTGTGGGTTGGCAGGACCGTTGGCGCCATGGATGGCGCCATCGAGCCCCCATGGATGGGTTCACGGCGTGTCCTGCCAACCCACACCGCCCCGCCATCCCACGGATAGCCCGCTGTTGCTGTTGCTGTTGCATCGGCCTCTGCAGGTGCAGGGCTGCAAGCCCTGCCGACCAACCCCTTGATTTCGGGACAATCACCCCTACCCCTTGGCGAGGCCGCACGCGCTGGCGCGGCATTGCAAACGGAGCCTTATCGATGACCGAGACGACCCAGACCGAAACCCTTGGCTTCCAGACCGAAGTCAAGCAGCTGCTGCAGCTGATGATCCACTCGCTGTACTCCAACAAGGAGATCTTCCTGCGCGAGCTGGTCTCCAATGCCGCCGACGCCGCCGACAAGCTGCGCTTCGAGGCCCTGACCCAGCCGGCCCTGCTGGAAGGCGACAGCGAGCTGCGCGTGCGCGTCAGCTTCGATCCCACCGCCCACACCATCACCATCGAAGACAACGGCATCGGCATGAGCCGCGCCGAGGCCATTACCCACCTGGGCACGATCGCCAAGTCCGGCACCGGCGACTTCCTGCGCCAGCTGTCCGGCGACCAGAAGAAGGATTCGCAGCTGATCGGCCAGTTCGGCGTCGGCTTCTACAGCGCCTTCATCGTTGCCGACGAGGTGGAAGTGACCTCGCGTCGCGCCGGGCTGCCTGCCGGCGAAGGCGTGCGCTGGACCTCGCGCGGCGAAGGCGATTTCGAGGTGGCCACCGTCGACAAGCCCGAGCGCGGCACCCGCATCGTGCTGCACCTGAAAGACGGCGAGCACGACTTCGCCGACGGCTGGCGCCTGCGCAGCATCCTCAAGAAGTACTCGGACCACATCGGCCTGCCGATCCAGATGCCGAAGGAAAGCGAAGAGGGCGCCGCCGTCGAGTGGGAGACCGTCAACCGCGCCAGCGCACTCTGGACCCGTCCGCGCACGGAGATCAGCGACGCCGAATACACCGAGTTCTACAAGCACGTGGCGCACGACCACAGCGACCCGTTGGCGTGGAGCCACAACAAGGTCGAAGGCAAGCTGGAGTACACCTCGCTGCTGTACGTGCCCGGGCGTGCGCCGTTCGACCTCTATCACCGCGATGCCCCCAAGGGCCTGAAACTGTACGTGCAGCGCGTGTTCGTGATGGACCAGGCCGAACAGTTCCTGCCGCTGTACCTGCGCTTCATCAAGGGCGTTGTCGATTCCAACGACCTGTCGCTGAACGTCTCGCGCGAAATCCTGCAGTCCGGCCCGGTCATCGATTCGATGAAATCGGCGCTGACCAAGCGTTCGCTGGACATGCTGGAGAAGCTGGCCACCGACAAGCCCGAGCAGTACGCCACGTTCTGGAAGGAATTCGGCCAGGTGCTGAAGGAAGGCCCGGCCGAGGACTACAACAACCGCGAGAAGGTGGCCGGGCTGCTGCGCTTCGCCTCCACCCGAGGCGACGGCGATGCGCAGACGGTGTCGCTGGCCGATTACCTCGGCCGCATGACCGAAGGCCAGGACAAGATCTACTACCTCACCGGCGAGAGCTACAGCCAGGTGCGCAACAGCCCGCACCTGGAAGTCTTCCGCAAGAAGGGCGTGGAAGTGCTGCTGCTGACCGACCGCATCGACGAATGGTTGATGGGCTACCTGACCGATTTCGACGGCAAGGGCTTCGTCGACATCGCACGTGGCGACCTCGACCTGGGCGCACTCGAAAGCGAAGCCGACAAGCAGCAGCAGGAAGCAGCGGCGAAGGAAAAGCAGGGCCTGGTCGAGCGCCTGAAGACGGTGCTCGGCGATGAGGTGGCCGAAGTGCGCGTTTCGCACCGCCTGACCGATTCGCCCGCGGTGCTGGCCATCGGCGAACAGGACCTGGGCCTGCAGATGCGTCAGATCCTCGAAGCCAGCGGGCAGAAGGTGCCGGAAAGCAAGCCGGTGCTGGAGATCAACCCGGGCCACCCGCTGATCGCCAAGCTCGACGCCGAAGCCGATGGCGCGCGCTTCGACGACCTCGGCCGGGTGCTGTTCGACCAGGCCGCGCTGGCCGCCGGTGACAGCCTGAAGGACCCGGGTGCCTATGTGGCCCGCCTGAACAAGCTGCTGCTGGAACTGTCGGCCTGATCGACAGGGTGGCGCCGGGCATGGCCCGGCCTACCCGGCGATGCTCGGGTAGCGGCCAACCTTGGTTGGCGCCCTCCAGGGGCGGCGGTTGGCGCCTGCCGAGAGGGTTCAGGCCTCGCGATCCAGCAGCGAACCCAGCGTCTGGTCCTGGCGGCGGATGACCGCGGCATTGGCGGCGAAGGCCACTACTTCGGCCTTGGCCGCCAGCAGATCGCCCAGGGGGGCGCCCGGATCGGGGGCGGTGCTGGTCACCGCCGTCGCCACCCCGCCCTGCGCCACCGCATTGCGCTGCAACTGCAGGCGCTGCGCATCGGGGGTGGCCAGGTTGGCCACGTTGTGCGCGGCTACCTGCATGCCCTGCTGGGCCGCGCGCATGCCACCCAGAGCGGTTCCCATCACGTTCTCCATGGCGGTCTCCGGGCCGCACGCCGCAGCCCTCCTGACCGGTTAACGGCCGGCACGCCGCGACCTTGAGTCCACATCGGCCCGACAGGCCCGAGTGGTAGCATATCCCCCTGATTTCAGCGCCTTTTGCCAATGCTCAGTTTTTTCCGCCGCAAGAAGCCCCAGGACGCCGCCACACCGGACGCGCCCAAGACCCAGCACTACTCGGCTGAAGAGCTGGCGGCGGCGTTCCCGTCAGCCGCCCCGGCCGAAGACGCGCCCACCACTGCGGTGGCCGAAGCCGTAGCACCGGTACCCGTGCCGGAACCGGCCCCCGTCGCGGTACCGGCGCCGGTCACCGAAGTGCCCGCCGTGCCGGCTGCGCAACCGGTCATCGCGGCCGAGGATGTCCAGGCCGAAGCGCTGGCCGCCGCCGCCGTGCTGGCCCCGCTGGCTCCGGTCGTTCCGGCCGCGGAGCCGGCCGCCCCGGCCGCCGATCTGCCGGCGCTGGTCGATGCCCCGCCCGCCCCGGCCGGCAAGCCCGGCTGGCGCGAACGCCTGCGCAACAGCGTCATCGCGCGCAGCTTCGGCGGCCTGTTCTCGCGCAATCCCAAGCTCGACGACGACCTGCTGGACGAGCTGGAGACCGCACTGATCACCGCCGACGTCGGCGTAGGTGCCACCACCGACCTGGTGGAAGGGCTGCGCAAGCGCATGAAGTCGCGCGAGTTCGCCGACGCCAATGCGCTGCTGGCTGCGCTGCGCGCCGAGCTGATCGCGATCCTGCAGCCGGTGGCCAGGCCACTGGTGATCGACCGTGCTGCCAAACCCTTCGTGGTGCTGACCGTCGGCGTCAATGGCGTCGGCAAGACCACCACCATCGGCAAGCTGGCCAAGCGCTTCAAGGACGACGGCCACAGCCTGATGCTGGCCGCCGGCGATACCTTCCGTGCCGCTGCCGTGGCCCAGCTGCAGGCCTGGGGCGAGCGCAATGGCGTGGCCGTGGTCGCGCAGGGGCAGAACGCCGATGCCGCGTCGGTGGCGTTCGACGCGCTGCAGGCCGGCAAGGCGCGCGGCACCTCGGTGCTGATCGCCGACACCGCCGGCCGCCTGCACACCCAGTCCGGCCTGATGAACGAGCTGGGCAAGATCCGCCGCGTGCTCGGCAAGATCGACCCCACCGCACCGCACGAAGTGCTGATGGTGATCGACGGCACCACCGGCCAGAACGCGCTGTCGCAGCTGCGCCAGTTCAATGCCGCAGTGAACGTGACCGGCCTGGTGGTGACCAAGCTGGACGGCACCGCCAAGGGCGGCGTGGTGTTCGCGCTGGCCCGCGAGTTCGGCATTCCGATCCGCTTTGCCGGCATCGGCGAGCGCCCGGAAGACCTGCGCGTGTTCGACCCGGAAGCCTTCGTCGATGCCCTGCTGCCCGAAGCGCTGGGCGCCTGATACACCGCGCCGCCACGCATGACGTGGCGCTACTGAGATCTGGTAGCGCCACCCCATGGGTGGCTGCCTCTCTGGAACACGCATGCCCCGCCAGCCGCACGCCAGCGCCGGATCCCCGCACACCGACGACTTCGTCGCCCGCCTGCTGCACTGGTTCGACGACCACGGCCGCCACGACCTGCCCTGGCAGCATCCGCGCAGTCCCTACCGGGTCTGGCTGTCGGAGATCATGCTGCAGCAGACCCAGGTTGCCACGGTCATCCCGTACTTCCTGCGGTTCCTGCAGCACTTCCCGGCCTTGCCCGACCTCGCCGCCGCCAGCAATGACGCGGTGATGGCGCAGTGGGCAGGGCTTGGCTACTACGCCCGCGCACGCAACCTGCATGCCGCCGCCAAGCGCTGCGTGGAACTGCACGACGGCGACCTGCCGCGCGATTTCGACGCGCTGCACGCGCTGCCCGGCATCGGTCGCAGCACTGCCGGCGCCATCCTCAGCCAGGCCTGGAACGATCCGTTCGCGATCCTCGACGGCAACGTCAAGCGCGTGCTCAGCCGCTACCACGGCATCGACGGCTTCCCGGGCCTGCCGGCCATCGAGAAGCAGCTATGGGCAATCGCCGAGGCGCACGTGGCGCAGGTGCCGGCCGGGCGCATGGCCGATTACACCCAGGCGCAGATGGATCTGGGCGCGACGGTGTGCAGCCGCGCCAGACCGGCCTGCGTGATCTGCCCGCTGCAGGACGCGTGCGTGGCGCGGCGCGAAGGCCGCACCGCTGAACTACCCACGCCCAAGCCGGGCAAAACGCTGCCCGAGCGCGAAGCGGTGGCCCTGCTGCTGCGCGACGCCCAGCAGCGCGTACTGCTGCAGAAGCGTCCGGACACCGGCATCTGGGCGCAGCTGTGGACGCTGCCGCAGGCCGAGGCCGGCAGCGTGCTGCAGGACTGGTTCGATGCGCACGTGGAAGGTTCGCTGGAAGACGCCGAGGCGCTGCCGGTGCTGCAGCACACCTTCAGCCACTACCGGCTGCATCTGCAGGTACTGTCACGGCAGGTAGACGGCCTGCGCGTGGAAGAACCCACGCTGCGCTGGGTCGCCGCCGACGAACTGCCTTCGCTGGGCCTGCCGGCACCGATCCGCAAGCTGCTCGACGGTGCCACGATCAGGACGCCGAAACGAAATTCCAAGAAACCCCGCAACCACGAGTGAGTGCCATGCCCCGAACCGTCTTCTGCCAGTACGAACAACGCGATGCCGAGGGCCTGGACTTCGTGCCCTACCCCGGCGAACTGGGCCAGCGCATCTTCAACAACATCGGCAAGCAGGCGTGGGCCGCGTGGCTTGCGCACCAGACCATGCTGATCAACGAAAACCGGCTGTCGCCGCGGACGCCGGAACATCGTGCGTTCCTTGAAGGCGAACTGGTCAAGTTCCTGTTCGAGAAGGACGCGGAAAAGCCGGCCGGCTTCGTTCCGGAAGCCTGACCCGCAGGTAGTGCCGGCCGCTGGCCGGCATCGCGCAGATGCCAAGTTGCCGGCCAGCGGGCGGCACTACCGCGCTAGTTCGTATTTTCCTCGCGCTCCTGCACCTGCGCCTGGCGCAGCTCCTGCTCGGAGGCACGCAGCGCCTTCACATCCAGCTTGCGGATGCTGTGGATGAAGCACGGCATGCGCGGGCCACCGGTCGGGTCACGCACCAGGACCTTGTCGAAGCGCGACGATACCCGGCCCATGCTGCTGGTGAGCCCGATGGCCGTGGCGTAGGGCAGGTCCGGGCACGGGCCGCTCAGTTCCAGCAGGTAGGCCTCGCTCGGCCGGGTCCACACCGCCAGCGCGCTGTCACCCAGTTCGGTCCAGCCATTGAGGCTGCCGAAGAACGGCATGTCATTCTGCGGCGCGCCAGCATGGGCGCGGTACAGGCCGAGCTTTTCGGTGCTGCTGAGCCGGCCGGTGGTCGCACAGGCGGCCAGCGCCAGACAGAGTCCGGCAATCAGGAGCGGGGTCTTCATGGCGATCTCCTCGGGGAACCTGCCGCGATCATGCGCCGGCCGACGTGCGGCCGGCGCGATGGCAGGTACACCCGTTCAGGCACCGGGAGGCGGCCGTTGCCGGGCGCTCAGACGTCGGCGTGGGCGAGCGCGTGCAGGCGGCCTTCGCGCAGCTCCAGCACCCGGTCCAGCCGCCGCGCAAGGCTGCGGTCGTGGGTGACCAGCACCAGGCTGGTGTGACGGGCACGGTTGAGTTCCAGCATCAGCTCGAACACGGTGCCCGCGGTGCGGTCATCCAGATTGCCGGTCGGCTCGTCGCCGAGCACGCAGGCCGGATGATTGACCAGCGCACGGGCCACTGCGGCACGCTGGCGTTCGCCGCCGGACAGCTCGCCGGGTTTGTGGTCCAGGCGATGGCCGAGGCCGACCGCTTCCAGCAGCGTGGTGGCCCGGCTGCTCGCTTCGGCCACGGCGGTGCCGGCCAGCAGCACCGGCATCATCACGTTTTCCAGCGCAGTGAATTCCGGCAACAGGTGGTGGAACTGGTAGACGAAGCCCAGCGCCTGGTTGCGCAGCAGGCCGCGCGCGGTATCCGACAGCGCCGACATGCGCTGGCCGGTCACGTAGACCTCGCCTGCGGTCGGAACATCCAGCCCGCCCAGCAGGTGCAGCAGCGTGCTTTTGCCGGCACCGGAGGCACCGATGATCGCCACCGTCTCGCCGGCGGTCACGGTCAGGTCCAGGCCATCGAACACCGGGGTCTGCATGCGCCCTTCGGCGTAGGTCTTGCCCAGTGCTTCGGCGCGGATCACTTCATCGCCACGGTTGAAGACCTTATTCATAACGCAGGGCCTCCGCCGGCTGGGTGCGTGCTGCCCGCCAGGCGGGATACAGGGTGGCCAGGAAGCTCATCAGCAGCGCGACCACGGTGATCGCCACCACGTCGCCGGTCTGCATGTCGGTCGGCAGGCCGGTGATGTAGTACACATCCTCCGGCAACAGCTTGACGTTGAACACGCGCTCGATGGCGCCCAGGATGCGCTCCAGGTTGAGAGTCAGCGTGATGCCGCCGATCAGGCCGGCCAGCGTGCCGAAGATGCCGATCAGCGAACCCTGCACCATGAACACCTGCATCACCCCGCCCGGGGTCAGGCCGAGGGTGCGCAGGATGGCGATGTCGGCCTGCTTGTCGGTCACCAGCATCACCTGCGAGGACACCAGGTTGAAGGCACCCATGGCGATGATCAGCGACAGCAGGATGCCCATCACCACCTTCTCCATGCGCAGCGAGTGGTAGAGGTTGGCGTTCTGCTGGGTCCAGTCACTCACGCGGTAGGCCCCCCCCAGGCTCTGCGCCAGGTCCACGCCCACTTCCAGCGAACGGTCCATGTCGTGCAGTTTCAACCGCACGCCGGTGGCACCATCGCTGCGCAGCACGCGCTCCAGGTCCTGCATGTTGGCGAAGCCGACGCCCCGGTCGACCTCGTTGTAGCCGGCCTCGAAGATGCCACTGACGGTGAAGCGTTTCATCCGTGGCACCGCACCGGCAGGCGTGCCCTGCACTTCGGCAAATGTCACCAGCACCTGGTCACCGACATCGACGCCGAGCCAGATCGCCAGTTCCTTGCCCAGCAGCAGGTTGAAGCTGCCCGGCGTCAGGCTGGCATAGCTGCCCTTGGTGACCTTCTTGTCGATCACCGATACCTTCGGCTCCAACGCCGGATCGATGCCCTGGATGATCGCACCCTGCACGCGCGGGCCGCTGATCATCGACTGGATCTCGATGTAAGGCGCGGCACCGGCCACGCGCGGATCCTTGCGGGCCACGTCGACCACGCGCATCCAGTCCGGCATCGGCTCGCCGTCGCGGCTGATGGTGGTGTGCGCGGTCATCTGCAGCAGGCGGCTGCGGATTTCCTTCTGGAATCCGCTCATCACCGCCAGCGTGGTGATCAGCACCGTAACGCCGAGCGCGATGCCCAGGATCGATGCCATCGAGATGAAGGAGATGAAGCCGTTGCGGCGCTTGGCGCGCAGGTAGCGCAGGCCGATGGCGACGGGAATGGGTTTGAACATGCAGGCACGCCGGTCAATTCAGCTTATGGTGCCATTGACCGGGCCCGACGGGAAACGCTGCGTGCGGCCACGGCCAGTCGCAGTTCACGTCGCTGCCCGGAATCGAGCACATCGGGCCAGAACAACAGGCGCTGGCGCCTGCCGCCCTCACGCCAGAGCAACACCAGCCAGGGGCCGCGCACGATCAGCCGCGGCGCATCGATGCCCTGCCCGCCCACCTGCAATGGCTCCGGAGGCAAGGGCAGAAGCAGCTGCGTGCGTGGCCTGCGCTGGCGCCAGGCCAGTTCGGCCAACCCGGCGCCCCAGGCCAGCAACAGCGCGGGCATCAGCAGTTGCGGCGGCAGATCCGATGCGCGCAGCAGCCAGGGCGCGGCCAGCAACACCGCCAGCTGGGCGGCGGCCTGCAGCCGCGAGGGGCGCCACTCAAGGCTTGAGGGCGAGGATCTTCTGCATGAGGGGGATCGCGTGCGCATGCGGGCAGGCCTCGTAGCCCATGAACCAGCGCCACAACTTATCGTCCTCGCAGTCGAGCAGGAACAGGAAAACTTCGCGTTCTTCGGTCGGCGCAGTGCTCCACTCCCGGTCCAGGTAGCGGCCGAACAGCTGGTCCAGTTCGCGCATGCCGCGTCGGCAGCGCCAGCGCAGCTTCTTCAGCAGAACATCTTCTTCCATCGTGTTTCTCCAGATACAGCAAAGCCACGCATGGCGTGGCTCTACTGGGGTGGCACAGCCACGCGTCGCGTGGCTCTACCAGATACCGCCGGGCCTGATCAGGCGCGGCGTTCCATCATCAGCTTCTTGATCTCGGCGATCGCCAGCGCCGGGTTCAGGCCCTTCGGGCAGGTCCGGGCGCAGTTCATGATGGTGTGGCAGCGGTACAGCTTGAACGGGTCTTCCAGATCGTCCAGGCGCGCACCGGTGTCCTCATCACGCGAGTCGATGATCCAGCGGTAGGCCTGCAGCAGGATCGCCGGGCCCAGGTAACGCTCGCCGTTCCACCAGTAGCTCGGGCAGCTGGTCGAGCAGCAGGCGCACAGGATGCACTCGTACAGGCCGTCCAGCTTCTTGCGGTCTTCCGGCGACTGCAGGCGCTCGCGGTCCGGCGGTGCCGGGGTCTGGGTACGGATCCACGGCTTGATCGACGCGTACTGCGCGTAGAAATGGGTCAGGTCCGGAACCAGGTCCTTGACCACGTTCATGTGCGGCAGCGGGTAGATCGGCACTTCCTTCTTGCCACAGTCCGAGATGGCTCGGGTGCAGGCCAGGGTGTTGGTGCCGTCGATGTTCATCGCGCACGAACCACAGATACCCTCGCGGCACGAGCGGCGGAAGGTCAGGGTCGGGTCGATCTCGTTCTTGATCTTGATCAGGGCGTCCAGGACCATCGGGCCACAGGCATCCAGATCGACTTCATAGGTATCGGTGCGCGGGTTGCTGTCGTCGTCCGGACTCCAGCGGTAGATCTTGAAGGTGCGCACGTTCTTGCCGCCGTTCTTGACGGGGAAGTGCTTGCCCTTCGTGATCTTGGAATTCTTGGGGAGTGAAAACTCGGCCATGGCTGCTCTCGTTGGCTCAGGCGGCCCGCGCCCGTGGGCGCGGATTGCATGGTAGGCGGGGTCGGATCAGTACACGCGCGGCTTCGGCGGCACCACGGACACGTCGTCGGTCAACGTGTACATGTGCACCGGACGGTAGTCGAAGCTGCACTTGCCCTTCTCGTCGACGCTGACCAGGGTGTGCTTCTGCCAGTTGACGTCGTCGCGGTCCGGATAGTCCTCGTGCGCATGCGCACCACGGCTTTCCTTGCGCTGTTCGGCCGAGTTGATCGTCGCCACCGCGTTGAGCAGCAGGTTGTTCAGCTCGTAGGTCTCGATCAGGTCCGAATTCCACACCAGCGAACGGTCGGAGACCTTCACGTCCTGGAACGAGTCGAAGATCTTGTCCATCTTCTCGCAGCCTTCCTTCAGCGTCTGGCTGGTGCGGAAGACCGCCGCGTCGGCCTGCATGGTGCGCTGCATGCGATCGCGGATGACCGAGGTCGGGGTATCGCCGTTGGCGTGGCGCAGCTTGTCCAGCAGGCCCAGCGCCTTGTCGCAGGCATCGGCCGGCAGCGGCTTGTGCGATGCGCCCGGCTTGATGGTCTCGGCGCAGCGGTTGGCCACCGCACGCCCGAACACCACCAGGTCCAGCAGCGAGTTCGAGCCCAGGCGGTTGGCACCGTGCACGGACACGCAGGCCGCTTCGCCGATGGCGTACAGGCCCGGCACGACCGCGTTGTCGTTGTCACCGACCTTCTGCACCACTTCACCGTGGTAGTTGGTCGGGATGCCGCCCATGTTGTAGTGCACGGTCGGGATCACCGGGATCGGCTGCTTGTGCACGTCGACGCCGGCGAAGATGCGGGCGCTTTCGGCAATGCCCGGCAGCTTCTCGTCGATCACGCCCGGGCCCAGGTGGGTCAGGTCGAGCAGGATGTGGTCCTTGTGCTCGCCGACGCCGCGGCCTTCGCGGATCTCGATGGTCATCGAACGGCTGACCACGTCGCGCGACGCCAGGTCCTTGTAATGCGGTGCGTAGCGCTCCATGAAGCGCTCGCCGCTGCTGTTGCGCAGGATGCCGCCTTCACCGCGGACACCCTCGGTGATCAGGCAGCCGGCGCCGTAGATGCCGGTCGGGTGGAACTGCACGAACTCCATGTCCTGCATGGCGATGCCGGCACGCATGGCCAGGCCGCCACCGTCGCCGGTGCAGGTGTGCGCCGAGGTGGCGCTGAAGTACGCACGGCCGTAACCACCGGTGGCCAGCACCACGCCCTGGGCGCGGAACAGGTGCAGGGTGCCGTCGGACATGTCCAGGGCCAGCACGCCGCGGCAGGCGCCTTCCTCGTCGAAGATCAGGTCGAGCGCGAAGTACTCGATCATGAAGCGCGCGTCGTGCTTCAGCGACTGCTGGTACAGCGTGTGCAGCATCGCGTGGCCGGTACGGTCGGCCGCCGCGCAGGTACGCTGCGCCGCCGGGCCTTCGCCGTACTTGGTGGTCATGCCACCGAACGGGCGCTGGTAGATCTTGCCTTCGGCAGTGCGCGAGAACGGCACGCCGTAGTGTTCGAGTTCGATGATGGCCGGGATGGCCTCACGGCACATGTACTCGATGGCATCCTGGTCGCCCAGCCAGTCCGACCCCTTGATGGTGTCGAAGAAGTGGTAGCGCCAGTCGTCCTCGCCCATGTTGCCGAGTGCGGCCGAAATACCGCCCTGGGCTGCAACGGTGTGCGAACGGGTCGGGAAGACCTTGGTCAGGCACACGGTCTGCAGGCCCTTGGCGGCCAGGCCGAACGTGGCGCGCAGGCCGGCACCGCCGGCGCCGACCACGACCATGTCGTACTTGTGTTCGGTGATCTTGTAAGCGGACATCTAATCTGGATTCCTGTGTAGGTGCCTGGGCTCAGGCAACGCCGAGGGCGATGCGGCCCACCGCAAACACACTGACGATCATGCCGAGCACGGCGACGAACTTCACCGCGGTCTGCAGCACCAGGGCCAGCAGCGATTCGTGGATGTAGTCTTCCAGCACGACCTGCATGCCGAGCTGCGCGTGCCAGAACATGGCGATCAGCAGGCCGATCAGCGGCACCGCGTTCCACGGCTTGGCCACGGCGGCGGCGGCGGTCGCGTAGTCAGAGCCGAGCAGGCCCAGCACGAAGACCAGGAACCAGATGCCCAGCACCACCAGTGCGGCGGCGGTCAGGCGCTGGTGCACGAAGTGCTCGGTGCCGGTCTTGGCCGAGCCCAGGCCGCGCACGTTCTTCAACGGGGTACGGAACTTGCTCACGCGGCACCTCCGAACATCACATAGGCCCACACCAGCAGGGTGATCACCAGGCTGCCGATGACCGACAGCCAGCTGCTGCGGATGAAGGCGGGGATGCTGAAACCAATGGCGAAGTCCTGCACGACGTGGCGGATGCCATTGCACAGGTGATAGGCGAACGACCATGTCCACGCGAACAGGAACACGCGGCCATACCAGGCCCCGGCATGGCCGGTGAAGCAGTTCCAGGACTCGGGCCCCATCATCAGGGCCAGCAGGCCGGCAGCGATGATGAGGGCACCAACAGACAGAAAGATGCCAGTGGCTCGATGCAGGATCGAGGTGGCCATCTGAATCTGCCAGCGATACACCTGAAGGTGCGGGGAAAGTGGGCGTTGTCTGGTCGCCATTCGCTGGGCTCGTTGTCTCGGCTGGGCGGCACGCGGCCGCGTTGGCTCAATGCTGATCAGAAATCGATGCAGCGTCCGTTTTTCTCCCAATCGCCATACCGCACCGGATCAAGTCCGCCGCGGCCGCCGAATTCCTCCGCCTTTTCCTGTTCCACGGGCACGGGTGCCGCAGGGACCAGCGGGGCTTCAGATTCGTCGTCGGGAGTGGGGGTTGTTTGGCCTATCATGTTCGGTCTCGCAACGCACAAATTTTAGACCTCGTTCACGTGCCTGACAACCTGCCCCCTGCTTTCGTCGGATATCCGCGCCTGCCCGGCCACCAGCTGCTGAGCCTGCAGGGCCCGGATGCGGCCGTCTTCGCCCACGCCCAGTTCAGCAGCGATGTCACCGCGCTGCCCCTGCTGCACTGGCAGTGGAGCGCCTGGCTGAGTGCCAAGGGCCGCACCCTGGCGGTGTTCCAGCTGCTCCGGCTGGCCGACGATCACGTGATGCTGGTGCTGGCCGACGGCGATGCCGATGCGATTGCGTCGCAACTGCAGCGCTTCGTGTTCCGGCGCAAGCTGAAGGTGCTGCCGCGCGGCGACCTGGCAGTGGCCGGTGCGTTCACCGCGCCCGAGGCCGCCAGCGGCGCTGCGATCGCGCACGCCGGTGATGGCTGGGAACTGGACCTGGGCAGCGACGCCCTGCCGCGCACGCTGCGCATTGCCGCCGCTGATGCCTTCTCGACCGGCGGCGACGCCGACGAGGCCGCCTTTGCCCTGGCCTGGCGCCAGGCCGACCTGCGCTACGGCCTGCCGCGGCTGGAACACAGCCAGCGCGAAGTGTGGACCCCGCAGCAGCTCGGGCTGGACCGGCTGAACGGCTACAGCGTGAAGAAGGGCTGCTACCCGGGGCAGGAAATCGTCGCCCGCACCCATTTCCTCGGCAAGGCCAAGCGTGCAGTGCAGCTGCTGCATACCGCTGCCCCGGCACAGGCGGGCGATGGCGTGCAGCAGGACGGCGCGGCCCTCGGCACGATCGCCAGCGTAGCCGGCGAACTGGCCCTGGCGGTGCTGCCACTGGAGGCTGGCGACGCCGAGCTGCAGGTGGGTGATGCCCTTGCGCAGCGCGTGCCGTTGCTGGATGGCCTGGCCCGCTGAAGCAGTCGGGGACCTGCACGGGTGAGTGCAGGAATGGTAGTGCCGGCCGCTGGCCGGCAACCATGCGGGGTTGAGGTTGGCGGCCAGCGGCCGGCACTACCCCTTACAGGCGCTCGCCGGTTTCCGCGTTGAAGAAGTGCAGGCCCTGCGGGTGGATGGCCACCCGGATGTCTTCGCCCACGCCCGGCAGCGACTGCGGCGCCACGCGCATGGTCAGCGCGTGCTGGCCACTGCTCATGTTGACGAAGATCTCGTTGCCGACCGGTTCGATACCTTCAATGCGCGCGATGAACGCGTGCGCGTCATCGGCAGCAGCAGGCTGCAGGTGCTCCGGTCGCACGCCCACCGCGATCGGCTTCTGCAGCCAGGCTGGATCGATCGTGGCCTGTCCCAGCGGCGCGCGCCATTCGCCGTCGACCACGGTCACGCCGCCGGCATCGCCCTGCAGCGTGCCGCGCAGCACGTTCATCGCCGGGCTGCCAAGGAAACCGGCCACGAACAGGTTGGCCGGGCGGTCGTACAGCGCCATCGGCGTATCGATCTGCTGGATGATGCCGTCCTTCAGCACCACGATGCGCTGGCCCAGGGTCATCGCCTCGACCTGGTCGTGGGTCACGTAGATCATGGTGGTGCCCAGCTTGCGGTGCAGCTGCGCGATTTCGGTGCGCACGCTGTGGCGCAGCTTGGCATCGAGGTTGGACAGCGGCTCGTCGAGCAGGAACACCGCCGGCTCGCGCACCAGCGCACGACCCAGCGCCACGCGCTGGCGCTGGCCACCGGACATCGCCTTGGGCAGCTTGTCCATCATCTCGGTCAGGCCCAGCGTCTGCGCCGCCTCGGCAATGCGCCTGTCGATGGTCGCCTTGTCATGTCCGCGCAGCTTCAGGCCGAAGGCCAGGTTCTCGGCCACGGTCATGTGCGGGTACAGCGCGTAGCTCTGGAACACCATGGCGATGTCGCGATCCTTCGGCGCCACGTCGTTGACCACGCGATCGCCGATGGTCAGCGTGCCACCGCTGATCTCTTCCAGGCCGGCCACCATCCGCAGCAGCGTCGACTTGCCACAGCCGGACGGACCGACCAGCACCATCAGTTCGCCATCGGCGACCTCGAAGGTGGCGTCCTTCACCGCGACCTGGCCGTTGTCATAGACCTTGCGCACACCCTGCAACTGCACTTTTGCCATATCACCTATCCGGTCCGCCCGAAGCCGGGCTGTCTTTTGGGACTGCCTCGGCCCTCCCGATGGCAGTGATGATTGCGCGCTTGCCGCATGACGGCGAGCACTGCAATCGAATACAGTTGCCCATTCTGCCATGTAAACGTTTTCACGTGGCACTATCCGATGATCGGTGCGCACCGATCTGCGTCGGCGGTTGAACGAAGGTTCCGCCGAGGTGGTGGTTTCGAATGGAACGGTCTTCCAGTGCACCGGAGAACGCGCCCGACGAACCTCGGACAGGCAGTTGCGCGGATGTCCCCCGAACCCAGCCATGAAGCGATTGACAACGATGTCACCCGGATCTGAAACTCGAGCGATGCACGACACCCTCTTCCTGTTCGGTGCCACAGGTGATCTGGCCCAGCGCTACCTGTTCCCTTCGCTGCTTCGCCTGCTTGGCGACGGCCTGCTGCCGGAGGACTTCCGCATCCGTGCGCTGGCCCTGTCCGGGCATGACACCGAAGCCTTCCATGACATCCTGCGGCCGCGCCTGCAGCAGGCCATGCCGATGGCCACGCAGGACGACATCGGCGCCCTGCTGCGCCGCATCGACTACCGCTCGGTGGACCTGCGCGACGTCGACTCGGTCGCCGCCGCAGTCGCCGACCTGGTGCACCGCAAGTGCGTCAGCTACCTGGCCATTCCGCCGGGCCTGTACATCTCCACCTGCGAAGGCCTGGCCAAGGGCGGCGCGCTCGCCGCGCCGGCACGGCTGATGCTGGAGAAGCCGATCGGGAGCGACAGCGAGAGCGCCGAGGAGATCATCAGCACCATCGGCCAGTGGATCGACGAGGACCGCGTGTTCCGCCTCGATCACTACCTGGGCAAGGCCGCGGTGCAGAACCTGATCGCGCTGCGCTTCGGCAACACGCTGCTGGAAGCGGTATGGAACCGCAACTACATCGAATCGGTGCACATCCTGGTGGCCGAGAGCGAGGGCGTGGACGGCCGTGACGCGTATTACGCGCGCTCCGGCGCGCTGCGCGACATGGTGCAGAGCCACATCCTGCAGCTGCTGTGCATGGTCGCGATGGAACCGCCCGCCTCGCTGGAAGCCGACCGCATCCGCGACGAGAAGGTCAAGGTGCTGCGCGCCCTGCGCCCGCTCGATGCCAGGCACGCCGCGCGTGACAGCATCCGCGGCCGCTACACCGCCGGCACCATCAACGGCCAGCCGGCGCAGGCCTACCAGCCGCCGGAAGGCAGCGACGTGGAAACCTTCGCCGGCGTCACCGCGCACATCGACAACTGGCGCTGGAGCGGCGTGCCGTTCCACCTGGTCACCGGCAAGCGCCTGCCCGAGCGCACCACCCGCGTGGTGGTCACGCTGAAGCCGGTCACCCACTGGCTGTTCGAGCGCCCGCAGCGCGCGCAGGCCGCACCGAACCGCCTGGTGTTCCAGCTGCAGCCGCAGGAGAACATCGAACTGGGCCTGATGAGCAGCCTGGCCGGCCCGGAATGGGGCGCGCTGGAACTGCATCCGCTGGAACTGGAACTGTCGGTGCCGACCGGCCTGCACCGCCGCATCGCCTACGAACGCCTGTTCCTGGACGCCTTCAACGGCAACCACACGCTGTTCGTGCGCGACGACGAAGTGCGTGCCGCGTGGGCGTGGATCGACAGCGTCGCCGACGCCTGGAAGGAGGCCAAGCTGCCGCTGGAACCCTATCCCGCCGGCCAGTGGGGCCCGAGCAATGCGGGCGAGTTCCTGCCGCAGGACGTGGACGCGCCGGACAGCGGAGCGTCGGCATGAGTGCCACCTCGCAGCCGGTGCTGGTTGCCGACATCGGCGGCACCAACGCCCGCTTCGCCCTGGCCGACACCTCGCAGGACGCGCCGCTGCGGAAGGACAGCATCCGCGAATACGCGGTGGCGGAGTTCCCATCGCTCGGTGACGCGGCGCGCCACCACCTGGAACAGATCGGCGCCAGCGCAAGCCGCGGGGTGTTCGCCGTGGCCGGGCGCGTCGATGGCGACGAAGCGCGCATCACCAACCATCCGTGGGTGATCTCGCGCAGCCGTACCGCCGCGATGCTCGGTTTCGACGAGCTGCACCTGATCAACGATTTCGCCGCGCAGGCGATGGCGATTTCGCTGCTTCAGCCCGACGACGTGGTCCAGGTCGGCGGGGCTGCCTGGGTACCGGGCAAGCCCGGCCAGCCACGCAACTACGCGGTGATCGGTCCCGGTACCGGGCTCGGCGTCGGCGGCCTGATCATGCGCCACGGCCGTTGCTATCCGCTGGAAACCGAAGGCGGCCATGTCAGCTTCCCGCCGGGAACCCCGGAAGAGATCCGCATCCTGGAGATCCTGTCCGAGCAGTTCGGCCGCGTCTCCAACGAGCGCCTGATCTGTGGCCCCGGCCTGGTCAACATCCATCGCGCGGTGTGCGAGATGGCCGGCATCGACCCCGGCCAGCTGCAGCCGGTGGACGTGACGGCCCGCGCCCTGCACGGTGATCCCCAGGCCATGCGCACCGTGGATGTGTTCTGTGCCGTGTTCGGTGCCATCGCCGGCGACCTGGTGTTGACCCAGGGTGCGTGGGATGGCGTGTTCCTGACCGGCGGCCTGACCCCGAAGATGCTCGATTCGCTGCAGCACTCGGGATTCCGCCAGCGCTTCGAGCACAAGGGTCGGTTCTCTTCGATCATGGCGCGGGTTCCTTCGCTGGCCGTGATGCATCCGCATGCCGGGTTGCTGGGCGCCGCTGCCTATGCCGCCGACGCCGAACGTGACGCACCAGGAGTTGCCGCATGACCCCTACCCTCCACGACGACCGCATCGAGTTCATCCCGCACGGCGATGCCGATGGCTGGATCGAGGCGGTGGCCGCCGAGATGGCGCAGACGCTCAACCACGACATCAACGAGGTGGGGCGCGCCCGCATCCTGCTGTCCGGCGGCACCACGCCGGCGCCGGTCTACCAGGCGCTGGCCGAGCTGGACGTGCACTGGGACCGGGTGGAAGTGAGCCTGGCCGACGAACGCTGGCTGTCGCCACAGGATCGCGACAGCAACGCCTGGCTGGTGCGCGAAAACCTGCTCAAGCGTGCCGAGGGCGCCCACTTCGATCCGCTGGTGCGGATCGGCAAGCCGCTGCCCGAATGCGTATACACCGCCAACCTGCAGGCCCAGCACAGCCAGCCGCCGAGCCTGGTGGCACTGGGCATGGGCAACGACGGCCACACCGCCTCGCTGTTCCCGGGCTCGAAGGACCTGGCCCGCGCACTGGAAAGCACCCTGCCCTATGCCGCGCTGGACGCCACCGGCTGCCCCGGGGCGAACCAGTGGCCACTGCGCATCACCCTGACCCCGCATGGCCTGCGCCAGTGCCGCCAGCGCCTGCTGCTGCTGCGGGGAAAGCAGAAGCTGCAGGTGCTGCGCCAGGCGCTGGACAGCAACGACGCCCAGCAGTACCCGATCCTCAATGCGATCAACCTGGACGGCGCGCGCCTGCGCGTCCACTGGGCTGATTGACGTCGGCGGCGGTGCCCTGCCGCCGCTTGCCTCTCGCCACCTCGAACGCCGGTAGCCAATGAGCCTCCATCCGCAACTGCAAGCCATCACTGAGCGCGTCATCCGCCGCAGCGCCGCCTCGCGCGCCGCCTACCTGGCCGCGATCGACGCCTCGCTGCGTGACGGCCCGTTCCGCAGCCGCCTGAGCTGCGGCAACCTCGCCCACGGGTTCGCCGCCTGTGGCGGCACCGACAAGAGCCGCCTGCGCGGCGGGGTGACACCGAACCTCGGCATCATCACCGCCTACAACGACATGCTGTCGGCGCACCAGCCGTTCGAGACCTATCCCGAACAGATCCGTGAGATCGCCCGCGAGCTGGGCGCCACCGCGCAGGTGGCCGGCGGCGTGCCGGCGATGTGCGACGGCGTTACCCAGGGCCGCGGCGGCATGGAACTGTCGCTGTTCTCGCGCGATGTGATCGCGCAGGCCACCGCGATCGGGCTCAGCCACGACATGTTCGACAGCACCGTCTACCTCGGTGTCTGCGACAAGATCGTGCCGGGCCTGCTGATCGGTGCGCTGGCCTTCGGCCACCTGCCGGCGGTGTTCGTACCGGCCGGCCCGATGACCCCGGGCATCCCCAACAAGCAGAAGGCCGAGGTACGCGAGCGCTACGCCGCAGGTGAAGCCACCCGCGAAGAGCTGCTGGAAGCGGAATCCGCGTCGTACCACGGCGCCGGCACCTGCACCTTCTATGGCACGGCCAACTCCAATCAGGTGCTGCTGGAGGCGATGGGCGTGCAGCTGCCAGGGGCGTCGTTCGTCAATCCGGGCACGCCGCTGCGCGATGCGCTGACCCGCGAAGCCACCGAGCGCGCGCTGGAGATCACCGCGCTGGGCGACGACTTCCGCCCGCTGGGCCGGATCATCGACGAGCGCGCGATCATCAATGCGGTCATCGCGCTGATGGCCACCGGTGGTTCGACCAACCACACCATCCACTGGATCGCGGTGGCGCGAGCGGCCGGCATCGTACTGACCTGGGATGACTTCGACGAACTGTCGCAGCTGATCCCGCTGCTGGCCCGCGTCTATCCGAACGGCGAGGCCGACGTGAACCGCTTCGCGGCCGCCGGCGGCCCGGCGTTCGTGTTCGGCGAGCTGATCAAGGCGGGCCTGATGCACGGTGACCTGGTCAGCGTCGCGCGTGGCGGCATGGCCGACTATGCGCGCGAGCCGCAACTGCGCGACGGCCAGCTGGTCTATCTGCCGGGCCTGGAACGCAGCGCCGATGACGAGGTGGTGCGCGGCGTCGACAACCCGTTCGAGCACCAGGGTGGCCTGCGGTTGCTGCGCGGCAACCTGGGCAAGTCGCTGATCAAGCTGTCGGCGGTGAAGCCGCAGTACCGCACGATCGAGGCACCGGCGGTGGTGGTCGATGCGCCGCAGGTGCTGAACAAGCTGCATGCCGGTGGCCTGCTGCCGCAGGACTTCGTGGCGGTGGTGCGCTACCAGGGGCCGCGCGCCAACGGCATGCCGGAGCTGCATTCGCTGGCGCCGCTGCTGGGGCTGCTGCAGAACCAGGGCCGGCGCGTGGCGCTGGTCACCGACGGCCGCCTGTCTGGCGCCTCGGGCAAGATCCCGGCGGCCATCCACGTGACGCCGGAAGCCGCGCGCGGCGGTCCGCTGGCCAAGGTCCGCGAGGGCGACATGATCCGCCTCGATGGCGAAGCCGGCACCCTGGAGGTGCTGGTGGATGCGGCGGAGTGGGCGGCACGGCCACTGGCACCGAACACTGCGCCGGCGGCACATGACCTGGGCCGCAATCTGTTCGCGGTCAACCGGCGCGTGGTGGGGCCGGCCGACCAGGGCGCGATTTCGATTTCGTGCGGTCCGGCGGCGGCCGATGGCGGGCCGTGGGAATACGACGCGGAGTACGAGCTGGGGCACGATGCCGCAGCGGCGGCGGCGCCGCATGAGGCAAAGGACGCGTGAGGGTTGGAGAGCGTTGCGGGCGTGCGTGGGCGGCAAGTGTCCTGGTTGAGGCGGCGGCCAGCCCCCACCAGGACACGCCGTGAACCCATCCATGGGGGCTCGGTCGCGCCATCCATGGCGCGAACGGTCCTGGCGGGGGCTAGCCGCCGCCTCCGGACGGTTTCATGGCGCCCTCGCGCCGCGAAGTGATCACTGAAAATCAAATTCGGAAGCAAAGGCAGAAGCAGAGCTATGGGTATCGAACAACATCAGGTGAAGGCGGCGGAGCTGTTGCATGCGGCGGGCATCCTGCCGGTGGTGACGGTTCATACGCTAGACCAGGCGCGTGCGGTCAGTGCGGCGTTGCTGGAAGGTGGCCTGCCGGCGATCGAGTTGACGCTGCGTACGCCGGTGGCGATGGACGCGCTGGCGATGCTCAAGCGCGAGCTGCCGGACGTGGTGGTGGGTGCCGGTACGGTGCTGACCGTGGAGCAGATGCAGCAGTCGATCGATGCAGGTGCAGACTTCCTGGTGACCCCGGGTACGCCGCCGGCCTTGGCCGATGCGCTGGCGGCTGCACCGCTGCCGGTGGTGCCGGGTGCGGCCACGCCGACCGAACTGCTGTCGCTGTATGCGCGCGGCTTCCGCGTGTGCAAGCTGTTCCCGGCCACCGCCGTGGGCGGGCTGGCGATGATCAAGGGACTGGCCGGCCCGGTGGCGGACCTCAAGCTGTGCCCGACCGGCGGCATCACCGAGAACACCGCCGCCGAGTACCTCGAGCAGAAGAACGTCGTCTGCATCGGGGGTTCGTGGATGGTGCCGGGCAACTGGATCGCCGACGGCCAGTGGGACAAGGTGCGCGCCAGCGCTGCCGACGCCGCGAAGATCATCAAGCGCGTACGCGGCCACTGACATGAAGATCGGGGTCAGAGCCCTTTCCCGCCGGGAAAGGGATCCGACCCCAGGCTGCGAGCGCGCGCAGCGCGCGACCCGCTCCTGCTCTTCCTTCTTCGTTCCGCGGTGGCGGCGCACGGAACCTGTCCGTGGCCCTGCGGAGGGATTGCGCAGGGGCGTAAGCGCCATGGATGGCGCGCCCGAGCCTCCAGGGATGGATTCACGGCGTCCCCTGCGCGGTCCCTCCGCAGGGCCAACCCCACAAATCCAACCACACCACCACCGCGAGGGGCTCAGCCGTTGGCCGAAACCCTTACAACGGCCGTGCCGGATCCACCAGGCCGTACTGGCTGGCCATGCGCGCCAGTGCGATGTTGTCGTGGATCCCCATCTTCTCGAACAGTCGCGCCTTGTGCGTGTTCACCGTCTTCGCACTCAGGCTCAGGCGCCGCGCGATGTCTTCCTGGCGCAAGCCCTGGGTCAGCAGCAATGCAACCTCCAGTTCGCGCGGCGACAGGTTGTCGAACGGCGAACCGTTGCCCTCCACGGTCGACAGGGCCAGGTTCTGCGCGATGCTGGTGCCCAGGTAGCGCCGGCCCATGGCCACATCGCGCACCGCGCGCAGCAGCTCCTGTGCATCGCAGCCCTTGCCGATGTAGCCCGCAGCGCCCGCTTCCAGCAGACGCTTCGGCAGCGGACCGTCTTCCAGCACCGACACGATCACCACGCGGGTGTTGCGATGGCTGCGGACGATACGCTCGGTCACCTCCATGCCACTCACGCCGGGCAGGTGCAGGTCGCACAGCACCACGTCAGGCAGCAGCTGGCGGACGTCACGCAGCGCGTCTTCGCCGGTCTCGGCTTCGCCCACCACCTCGATGTCGGTCTCCCCCGACAGGATCATCTTCATCCCGGTCCGGACCAGCGCGTGGTCATCCACCAGGTAGACTCGAATCGTCATCCACGTACCTCTTCGAATGCGGCCATTGCAGGTCAAGCTAGGCAGGGCGCCGATACCCCTGCAAGCGCGTTCGGGAAGCGAACCGGGCATTCTGCCTTGCGCATCACAGTACCGCGCGTTGTGCTTGTCCCCTGTCTTGCAGAACCTGCAGTAACGAAACAACTGATCTATTACGTAGACGCCCCGGAGGGGTCATCCACGTCAATCCCCCTGTGGTGATGCTTCGCTGGCCGTCGCTGGCGGCGAATCGTGACGTCGCCAAGGATGCCGGCGACTGAACATGACCAGATAGCACCCTACCACCCAAACCAGCGCCGCACACCATCCGGCCAGGATGTCCGAGGGGTAATGGACCCCCAGATAGACCCGGGAGACGCTGACCAGCAGGCTGAACGCGGGCGCCAGCAGCAGCACCGGCCAGCGCCAGCGGGTGTTCCAGGCCAGCAGCACCAGGGTCGCAGCCAGGGTCATCGAGCCCATCGCATGGCCGCTGGGGAAGCTGAACGTCGATTCGGGCGCGATCGATTCCCACAGGCTGGGCCGTTCGCGCTGGAAGAACTGCTTGCTGCCCATGTTCAGCAGCGCCGAACCCACGAAGCTGACCGCCACGAACGTGGCCTCCCGCCACCGCCGGCAGGCCAGCAGCACGCCGATGATCAGCACGTCGGCCGGAATCAGGAACCATTCGTAGCCCAGCCTGGAAATGAGCACGAAAAAGCGGTCCAGCAGCGGCGAATGCAGGCCATGCATCTGCCACAGCAGCGGCGCATCGAAATGGAACGATTCAAACTCGTGGACTTCGTCGGCCAGGGCGACGAAGCCGGCCAGCGGCAGCAGCACGCCACCGAACAGCAGCACCAGGCGCCACGCATTGCGCGCCATCCAGTGGCGGAAGCCGGAGGCGGACTCCGGCGCGGCGAGGATCGCAGGCTTATCCGGCGCTTCGGACATACGTGCGTTCGACGTAATCGTCGATCAGGGCGACGAACTCCTGGGCGATGTTGTCGCCGCGCAGGGTCACCTTCTTCTCGCCATCGACGAACACCGGCGCCGCCGGCGTTTCACCCGTGCCCGGCAGCGAGATGCCGATGTTGGCATGGCGCGACTCGCCCGGCCCGTTGACGATGCAGCCCATCACCGCCAGGGTCATGTTCTCCGCCCCCGGATGATGGACCTTCCACAGCGGCATCTTCTCGCGCACGTGGTTCTGCACCACCTTGGCCAGTTCCTGGAAGAACTCGGAGGTGGTGCGGCCGCAACCGGGGCAGGCGGTGACCAACGGCGTGAAGGCGCGCTGGCCCGTGGTCTGCAGCAGTTCCTGGGCGACGATCACCTCCTGCGTGCGCGACTGGCCCGGCTCCGGGGTCAGCGAGATGCGGATGGTGTCGCCGATGCCTTCCTGCAGCAGCACGCCCAGCGCCGCCGACGAGGCGACGATGCCCTTGCTGCCGATACCGGCTTCGGTCAGGCCCAGGTGCAGGGCGAAGTCGGAGCGCTGGGCCAGGTCGCGGTACACCGCGATCAGTTCCTGCACGCCGCTGACCTTGGCCGACAGCACGATGCGGTCGCGCGGCAGGCCCAGCTCCACCGCCTGCTCGGCCGAATCCAGCGCCGAACGGATCAGCGCCTCGCGCAGCACGCGACCGGCATCCCAGGGCTGCGCGCGCAGGTTGTTCTCGTCCATCAGCTTCGCTGCCAGGGCCTGGTCCAGCGACCCCCAGTTGGCGCCGATGCGTACCGGCTTGTTGTAGCGGATCGCGAACTCGATCAACTGGGCGAACTGCAGGTCCTTCTTCTTGCCGAAGCCGACGTTGCCCGGGTTGATGCGGTACTTGGCCAGCGCCTCGGCACACGCCGGTTCGGCGGTCAGCAGCTGGTGGCCGTTGTAATGGAAGTCACCGATCAACGGCACATCGATGCCCATCATCGCCAGCTTGTCGACGATGCGCGGGATCGCCGCAGCCGCTTCCACGGTATTGACGGTCAACCGCACCATCTCCGAGCCGGCACGCCACAACTCGGCCACCTGCTTCACGCTGGAGGCCACGTCGGAGGTATCGGTGTTGGTCATCGACTGCACCACCACCGGCTTGCCTCCGCCTACAGTGACCCCGCCGATCTGGACGGCATGGGTCTGGCGACGGGGCCAGGCGGTGGCATCGGAAGGGGGAGTCGGGCGGGTGACGGCGTCGTGCATGCGGGCATTCTAGCGCCCGGCCCTGCATTCCGGGTGACTCGCATTCAGCCGGCGGCACGGCTGCGGCCGATTGTCGCAGGCACGTGCACGCCTGAACGCATACGATGGGCACGCATGACCGGTCCCGACGCCCCGTTTCTCCGCACCCTGTGCAGCCTGCGCTGGCTTGCCGTAGGTGGCCAGGCCGCCACCATCCTGGTCGCCACCTGGGTGCTGGGCCTGCCGTTGCCGCAGCAGCCGTTGTGGGCCGGTGTGGCCGTGCTTGCCCTGTTCAACATCTACACCCAGCTGCGCCCGGAAGCGGCCGACACCGCGCCGCTGACCGCATTCGGCCACATCCTGGTGGACGTGATCATCCTGACCTGGATGGTGGGCTGGAGTGGCGGCATGGCCAACCCGTTCAGTTCGCTGTTCCTGATCCTGATCGCGCTGGCGGCGTTCGCCCTGCCCCTGCGCTGGGCACTGGCGGTCGCCCTGGCCTGCCTGCTCGGTTACGCCGCCAGCGGCATCTTCGGCCAGCCGCTGCCGGACGGCTATTTCCGCGCGCAGGACCTCAACCGCTGGGGCGTGGTCGCCAACTTCCTGATCTCCGCTGCGGTGGTGCTGACCTTCTCCACCCGGCTGGCGCTGGCGCTGCGCCAGCGCGAACTGGAACTGTCGGCGCTGCGCGAGCGCTTCGCGCGCAACGAGGGCATCGTCGCCCTGGCCACCCATGCCGCCTCGGTGGCACATGAACTGAACACGCCACTGGCGACCATGACCCTGCTCGCCGATGACGTCGCCGAGCGCAGCGAAGAGCCGGAAGTGCGCGAGGACATGGAAACCCTGCGCGAGCTGCTGGTGCAGTGCCGCGAGCGCGTGCTGGCACTGGCTGCGCCGGCGTCGACCGATGCACCGGGTCGCAGCCACTCCAGCGCCCAGCAGGTGCTGGAGCAATGGCGCCTGGTGCGGCCCACCATCGACCTGCATCGCAACGACGATGCGCCGCTGCGGCTGCCACTCGACCCGGGCGTGGGCCACCTGCTGATGGTCCTGCTCAACAATGCCGCCGATGCCGGCGAACAGGCCGGCCGGCCGCGCGTGGACCTGGACCTGCGCATCGAAGGCGACGACCTGATCGGCGAAGTACGCGATTACGGCCATGGCTTCGACGCCCGTGCCGCCGTGCTGCCGGGCCGGCTGTTCGGCAGCAGCAAGAGTGAGGGCATGGGCGTCGGCCTGGCCCTGTCCCATGCCACCATCGAACGCCTCGACGGCGAGATGTGGATGCGCCCGGCCCAGGGGGCCGGCAGCCGCGTCGGCTTCCGCCTGCCGCTGGCCCCACGCGAGGACACCCCATGAGCCTTCATCCCTCCCCCCAGGGCCTGCTGGTCGACGACGACGAGCTGTACCTGCGCACCCTGCAACGCAGCCTGGCCCGCAAGGGGCTTGAAACGCAGACCGCACAGGATGCGGCCAGCGCGCTGGCGCTCGCGCGCCAGCATCCGCCGGCGTTCGCGCTGATCGACCTGAAACTGGGCAGCGACTCGGGCCTGGCGCTGATCCAGCCGCTGCGCGCCCTGCGAGCCGACATGCGCATCCTGCTGGTGACCGGTTACGCCAGCATCGCCACCGCGGTGGAGGCGATCAAGCTGGGTGCGGATGATTACCTGCCGAAACCGGCCACGGTGCCGATGATCCTGCGCGCGCTGGGCGAAGAGGATGACGGCCCGGCCGACGATGGCGAAATGGAAGTGCCGGACGCGATGACGCCGATCAGCCGCCTGCAGTGGGAACACATCCAGCAGGCGATGCACGAAACCGGCGGCAATGTCTCGGCCGCCGCGCGCCTGCTCGGCATGCACCGGCGTTCGCTGCAGCGCAAGCTGGCCAAGCGGCCCAGTCCGGAACGCGACCCGAGCAGGTGAGGCGGTAGTGCCGGCCGCTGGCCGGCAGCCTCATGAACGATTGAAGCATCACCTGGATGCCGGCCAGCGGCCGGCATTACCAGAGCATCAC